>JAZGHS010000119.1:0-13937 GCA_036481315.1 Candidatus Zixiibacteriota bacterium
CTGGGGCATCCCGCTGTGTATAGGAATGGTAATATTATAATCCCTGTTGATTCCCGGCCCCACAGAATCAGGCAGAGACGGAACGATCGTGCCGGGATTTAGATTCAGCCCCGATTCAGCGAAAACGTCGAGATCGGTAATCTCAACATCCACGCCGCCGTCGTTTAAGACACTTATCACTCCGGTGGCGGTATCTCCCCATGAGAGCACTCCCTGATCGATTATCAAACCGGCGCAGAAAACGGCCCGCATATCGACTTGGCCCGACATCCCTTCAGCCCCCGATTGCGACGAAGCGGTGAAAGTCATATCGCCGCCCCGTCCGCTGTAGGTTGTGGATAAAGCAACGAGATCGGCAAAGCCATCGACAAAATCGCCCGCGAGTTTTAAGATATTATTTTGCATAACACCGCCCGCTGACGATGATATTACCACTGTATCTGTAGTAGCGTCATAATCTGTCTTTATGTTACCGTAGAAATCGATAGCTGTAAGATTCGCCGCCCCGCTAAACGCGATTCCGGAAATCTGGGGCGATGATATATTCAGGTCGAACCGTTCGGTAGAGCTTGGCAGAACGTATACACTGTCTGTTACACCGATAACGGTTCCCGAGTAGCCTTTAAGTACTGTTGTTAGTGTATTAACAAGAGTCTGGTTAGCGATACCCGACCCATCGGTGACCCTGATAGCGTTAAAGATAGGCGATGATCCATCGGGTGAGTTTCCTCCTCCCACAGAATCGATAATATTGATTGTACCGTCGGCTAAATTATCCCAGAGATCCCGGCAATCGGTAGCGGTGACCGAAAACGGGATTCCGGCAGTCACCGAGTCCGGCGCGAAAACGATGAAGCTGTTGATAGCTCCGGACGAAACATAAATATTGCTCGATGTATCTGAAATCGAGGAGTCGGTAACGGTCAGCGATTGATTACCGGCGGTGAATAATTCGAAACCGGCGCCGGGGAAAATATGTGAACCGGAATCGGCGACAAGGTATTTGTATTTTGAAAATTCGGTAAATGGCATAATGGCGAGCGGATCGGAGCTTGTAAAATATACCGAATCGACAAAATTCGTTTTGGGATTGCCGTACAGATCGAATACGGAAACGTCAACCCCCGGATTGGGAAACGCGGCCCCCGCGGCAATGGAATCAGGATATCCGCTCATCACGAAACGTCCGAGGTTGCCCGGGTAAACGGTGATCGTATCGGTGGCGGCCACGGCGAACGTACCCGAGACGGTTCCCTTAAGAACCGTAGGAGTGACATTAGTTAAGGTCTGAAACGATGAGCCTGAGCCGTTGGCCACTGTTATCGTGTTTAATGACGGCGGTATACCGTCGGGTGAATTGCCGCCTCCCGCCGAATCGGAGACTATGACTATTCCGGAGGCTAAATTCCCGAGGCTGTCAAAAGCGTCGGACGCCTGCAATCCGAAACTCACTCCGGCTGTCTGGGGTGAGCCGGATGTCAATGCAAACGACACGATAATTCCGGACAGGACATTTATAGAATTGGATGTTTCCGAAATGGTACCATCGGTTACGGTTATGGTTTTCAACCCGGATCGCCGTAACACAAAGCCCGATCCCAGAAAATCGTGAGAACCCAAATCGCCGATGATAAAATCATAAGGGTTACCTGACTCATTAGGCAAAGTAGCGACGGGATCGTCCGAGCTAAACCAGACCGAGCCCGTATAATCGGTTTTCGAATTATCGTTGATATCATAAGCGGTAATATTCACCGGGGCTATAAATGGATTTCCCGCGTCGGTCTGGGCGGGATAGCCGGAAATGGTAAAACTCCCCAACGCTCCCGGCGTGACTGTTATCAACCCGGAGGAGTCAATCAAACCGCCGAACGAGGCGGTGAAATAACATTCCCCTACTTTCAGGGCCCTGAACGAGCTTCCCGAAAGAGTACCGCAAGAATCGACAGTGAGAGCGTAGATAAAGGTAATTCCGGAAATCGGGTTAACGTATTGATCGAAGCCTGTAGCGACAAAATTGATAATGGTATCCGATGGAGCGGTAATCGCCGTATCGGGGTTCACGGTTATCATGTCGAGAATGTCGGGCGCGAGGGTGAACGCAGACGATACACCGGGGCCATTGTCTATGTTACCATCGGCATCGGTGGTCGTGACGCTGACGACATAATCATCCGCGACTGTGCTATTGGTGACGGCGGCGAATCTCACTGAAATTCGTGAGCCGGGAGTAGCTTGTATCGCTCCCTGATTTAGCTGAAATTTGATAGTCTGACCATCGATTGTTATTGATCGAATTACCGGTTCGTTTGCATCGTTTCCGGGATCGTTATCAGTATAGGACGTATCGGTTATGGGGCCGAGCGCGAATCCGGCGGGAAAGGATACCCAGATAATGGCCGAATCACTTAATGGCGTGGCGGTTGTCGTGAATTCCACCCGATGGGTATCGATAACGCCTACGGTACCGATTGACATCGAATCGGTTATATCGGTTATTTCGGCTAAAATCATCTCCGACGAGTCCCGCCATCGGCCGGAGATCACACCGTGATCGGAGATAACCTCAGGTTGGCCGACGATAATATCGTCTATGTTATTTACATATAGGAAAACGAACCTCGATACAGGCTTGTTTTCGTTCGATAAGTGGATATACTCATCGTCTACCGAAAAAGACGCGGGTGTTTTTAATCCGGAACCAGTTACGGTATAAGCGAATAGCGGGACCCTGCCGGGATCGGTTACTCTTATATCGAGGCTCCCCGAAAAGGACTGATCCATCGCGAATTCAGCCTCAAATATCCCGGTTTGATTTTTTTCGAGCGCCCCGGCATTGTTTGTTATAGCTAAAAAAATTGTCGCCAAAAGCGCGAACGCCCTGGAAGCCTTGTTCTGAAGCATATAATAGATAATACCATCTGACCGAAAGATGTCAATAATTTTCACTAATCGTGAGCGGGTAATTCGAGTTTACCGATTTCAGTGGTCCATCGTGAGCGTACAAAAATCGAATCGGGCAAAAAGGAGAATCTCTCGGACGGATGAAACGGGTCTATAATTCCCGACGACCATACGCCATTGCTATCCGAATCGTCGAAATACTCGACTCGATAGTTTCCCGGAATAACCGTATCGAATATCAGATTACCGGCGGGATCGGCGTATGATTCATAGATGGGGCCGTTTCTCGCCGATGATGTCAAAATCCCCTTAATTTTAGTGTTCGGTTCTGTTATGGCGGCTACAATACCGACCGTATCGGAGGGGGGCAATCGAAAGGTGAATGATAAAATCGAATCGGGGATACTGTTGCCGTTGATATCGAGAACACTATCGGGTTCCAGTATCACCTCTATCCGTTTTTCCCTGGGGATACGGTCCGGAAATCTCAAATGAACGATAAATGGTTGAGATAATAAGGGATTAAAGATCAACGTATCCACCGAATCTGCAACCACCGTAACTGCGTTTGAAAAACCGGACGGGTTTATTCGTTCCGAAAAGGTCAACTGGACAACGCTATCCTGAAATGACATAACTGATCGCCCGCCGGGGGCTGTGCTTATCAGGCGAGGACCGGTGGTATCGGGCTGACCGTTTCCGGTAAATCCTATTCCGGACGTATCGAAAACGATACCCCAATCGGATGCGAGACCTAGCGGTGTAATTCGATAATCCTCGCCATCGATTTGTTCTGAGGTCTCAACCACCAATTTGCCCTCTTCAATGGAGTACATATCCTCTATATCCAAGACCGTCGAATCTTTTCGGGCGGTGATATTGAAAAAGGCTGGATTGAGATAGGCTTCATTCGATAACGGTTGCGAGAACTCGATATCGACCCGTCGATTGTTAATCGATTTTGCCCTGGAGACATACGCGGTCAACGTGTCTCGCCTCAGAGGCCGCAAAACAAGATCATAATAAGATTCACCGTCCCGCAAATTGATAATAAACGGAGGAAGCCCTATAGTTTCGGTCCCCGGCTCCCAGAAGAGATCGCTGTTTTTATCATCGATTGCCAAAACCAGATAATTTCCCGCTCTCATATTACTGATCGCGAATCGTCCCATCGAATCTATCTGAGTGGCGAATTCCGGAATATGCCTGAGGAAATCGACATTTTGAGTATCAACGAGAGGATACGCCCAGATATCGTAAACCGTTCTGCCTCGACCCTGCGCGAATACCACTCCTCCGACAGAGCAGCTATCAATTTTATCCCCCGTAGAGAAAGCGAAACTATACGATTTGCCCATTTTATTGCGATGATACCCTTCGGCATCGGCCCCGATGGTAATTACGTAGGTCTTAGCCGAATCGAGATTTCGCGGCGGAATAACCGTGAGGGTTTTCCCTTTCCATTTCATTCGAGGGTATTCCCAAAAAACAGGCGTTAAGAATATAGCCTTTTCGGTTTTATAATGCTCCATGGGTTTAGAAAACGTGATTTTGAATTCGGTATCCGGCGGGATATTAATGTTACCCGACTCTGGTTCTATCAGAACTACGGTTGGCGGCGTTTTATCCTCGGGTCCGCCGGATGGTCTTTCCTTGACCGCGCAGGAAATTGATAGAGAGAGATAAAACGCGACAATGAATTTGAAAGAGGTTTTTTTCACCTGCCGTCTAATTTAGCCTTTATTCCCTGGTTTTCCGGATCGAGTTCGAGCGCCTTCTCCCAGCTTTCTCTGGCATTTTCGGTATTCTCCAGAGCGGCCAGAATATCGCCGTGATGATCGAACAGAATGGGATCGCTTCGATCTGAATCCAGGGCCTTCTTCATTTGAACAAGAGCATCGTCATAACGGCCGAGTTTATACAACACCCAGGCGTAACTGTCAAGGAACGCGCCGTTTTCAGGATCCCGTGAGATCGCCAATTTTATCATCTTCAGGGCTTTTTTCAATTTGATACCGCGGTCGGCATACATGTAGCCGAGATAATTCAATACCAGGGCATTTTCCGGAGTTTTTTCGAGAATCAGTTTAAATTCGGTTTCGGCTTTTTCGAACTCTCCCAACCGCTCGTAGGAAGCGCCGAGATTGAATCGGAAATCGATATTTTCGGGATATGACGCCAGCAATCGCGAATATCCGTCGCGAGCCAACTCGAATTCCTCGTTGCGGGAGTGAATCACCGAGGTATAATATACGATAGTGGTGGTATCCCAGGGTATTTTCTCATAGGCGTTTTGCATGATATTCAAGGCGCCCTTGTAATCGTCTTGCGCGTCGGTAACCAACCCCAGGTTGATCCAGGCATCCGTGAGCGTATCGTTAACCGCCAATGCCCGGTGATAAAAAACCTCGGCCTCGGCGAATTCGGCGTTAAACTGTTTTATACGTCCGTGATAATAGAGGATTACCTCGTTGGCAGTACCTTTCTCCTCCATGGCCACAAACACCGATTCGGCCTCTTCGTAACGCGCGCTTCCAAAAAGCAGGTAGGCGTAACGATTCAGCGCATCGATGTCATCGGGCAATAACTCCGCTATTCTACCAGACGTTTTCGTGGCCAGTTCTATCCGCTCGGAGCTGAAGAAGGCGGGCAGAAGCGATCCCAGAAAATGGGGGTCTTCCCAGTTGTCATCGATTAAGGAATTGAAAATGCTATCGGCTTTCACGGTATCGCCGTCGGATACGTAAAGAGCGGCAGATCCGATTAATGGACGTAAATCGTCGGGGTTCTCCCCCAAGGCTTTCGCGTACGCTTTCTGAGCTTTTTCATTTTCGGAAATTCTTATATAGAAAGACGCCAGTTCCATATATGCTTCGATTTTTTCGGCGGAATAATCGACGGCTTTTTTATAATGGCGTTCCGCGGCTTTACTATCGCCGAGGTGATAGAGGATGCCAGCCAGGTATTTTCTAATTATAAGCTGGGTTTGATCTAATTTTAGAGAACGTTTGTAAAAATCGGCGGCACCGGCGAAATCGTTGGCGAAACGAAGGCAGTCGCCGATAAAATTATAATCGTCGATTGTTCGATCCGGGATTTCTGATCTTACAACCGCGGACTCGGTAAATTTTCTCTGCCTGAAATAAACGTCGGAGAGCGATCTGCGTATTTCCGCTGAGGCCGGATCGAAAATAAGCGCCTTGCGGTACTCATCCGCGGCGGAATTGTAATCGCCCGCCTGTTCGTAAAGATCCCCTTTTACGAAATGATCGTAAGCCCTGTATTGGGAAAACAGTTGATTTTGATCGACTTTCCCGGCGACATCGTCTTTCTTAGCCGGTCCTCCGCATGCGACAATAACAAGAAGAGTTGATATCGAAAGTAATCTCATTTTCATAATTATCCTTGCTGTATTTATCTCCTCAAATTGACAAATCCACTAATTCTATTTTTTCCGAATTGTCGGTTCCGAGACCGTACTCCGCCGATCTTTTTATATGTATCGGCTCTCTTTTCGATCCTTTCAACGGCTCCTTATTGTTGTCCTTTCTAAGCTTCTCTATTATCCCGTAGCCGATCGTATCGATCGCGACCGGATCGGTTCCGACCAGAATACCGCCGTAATCGAAAGCCCAGGCGGGTTGATAAGCCGGCCCGCCGTGATACTGGACTTTCAGACAATCCACTATTATCAAACGTTCTTTACCCCGAATCTGTTCCATACTATTGAGATCGGAGATATACGGATCGCAGCCGTTATCATGATATTTATTTGGGTTATGGATAGATCCGAAATGATTTTTCAGCGAGCAGGTTATCCCGGCGATACCGTGATCTTTCAATACGGGTATATTGATTATCCCGCCGCAATATTCGGTTAATATCCTGCTTAGAAGGCCGCCAATTCCCCCTTTAGCGACAAGATCGTTAGAATAACCAACACCGGTATGATCGGTGCCGAAACAGCGAAGTCCCCCGCGTGTCTTGATATTATATCCGACCGATTTCAATTCCCGATCGGATCTATCCCATACAATCTGCTTTTTTTCGCCGATACCGGCTTCTTTGAGCAATGCAGAGAAAAGATCGATAAGTTCCGGACGTGTGGACATACCCTTACCGCCCAGCGTATTTACTTTCAAGCCAATGGTATCGCTGTCTTTTAAGAGATCGCCCAGAAATCCCGGCGCTTCATCCCCGGAGAACGCCTCGATTCCGGTTTCGAGCATTTGATAGAGGATATCGCTATCGATTCGTCCCCTGTCGGTATTAACCAGAGGCGAGCGGATCCTTACAACCCTGGAACGTCCATCAGCCATTGGCAGTAAATATCTACAGGGGATGAGGGTTGTCAACTGATAATAATTCGCCTGTTAGAGTTAACGACAAAACGGGCCCCGGTATTCCGGGACCCGTTAGCGGTTTTATAATCGAGCCGTTATCGGTCTCGTCGGCTTTTCTTCTCCTGTTTTTTCGACGGTTCTTTCTTAGGGGGGGCTGCTTTACGAGCTTCCCTTTTCGACGCTTCCCTTTTCTTTACCTTCACGGTCTGGCGTTTATCGATACGATCGTTGATGCCATCGCTGTTCTCGTCGATAAAACGATCCTCTCTTTCACGTCGTTTCAGGTCGGATTTTTTATCGGGAGCTTTTGACTGATCCGGCGAAACTCGTTCCTCGCCTGATACCTGCTTTTGCCGCTGATCCGTTTTTTTCGCGCTTGTCGATTGCTGTTTGGGCTTTTTCTCGATTTTCCGGATTGCCATAGCCGGAGAGGGCGCGATAATGAAGATCGCGATTAACACGCTTAGGAATCTCATCGTCTTCTCTCCTTTCCGGATGATTTTCTCGATGATTTCGAGGGGCTTTTGGCGGTCGATTTTTTGGAGCTTCCCTGGCTCTTTTTGATACTCGAACCGCTCGACTTCGAGGGTTTGCTATCTCTCGATTTTACCGATGAGTTTTTTTCACTAGTTTTCTTCGATTTACTCTTTACAGAGGTTTTGTCGCGTTCTTTCGACAATGATTTGCGATTCTCCGATTCGTATTTCGATTCGGATTTTTTGATCGGCCTGCCCTTGATATCGACAGGATTTTTATCCGACGGGCTTATCGATGGCCTCGTTTTTCCTCTTCCTGATCTCTCACGATCTGTATCTCTTGAATCGCGTTCTTTACGGACTACTCTTTTTTCAACCCGACGATCCCTGTCGTCCCTGCGGGATTCTGCTCGCGCTTTTTTGACCATGGGGGCTTCGGCCGAGATTATACCGCGTTTATCGAAATCGCGGATAACGTGAGACGGCAAAGTGCGGGAACGAACCTTTTTTTCGCTTCTTGCCCTGATCGCCTTTTCCTTGAAACCGTCATCGTTGCGGTATTTTTTCTCAAGGGGCCGCCATCCGCCGAATGAGCTTCTTCTATGACGGTAATCCCTGTAGCCGTCATCGATACGGGCGTCGATATAGTATCGCTGGACAGAAGAAACGTAGAAATAACGCTGGTAACAAGGGTAACCGCCGTAGTAGAGCCAGAGCCAGTGTTCACCGATATAGATTCTGGGAATCAGCATAGGAGCGATACCGTAGTAGATACCGTCGATCCAGATCTCGGAACCGGGGAAGTTGCTTCCGATCCAGACAGAGCCTACATAGTAAGGGTCGTAATCCCAGTAACGGTATTGACGATGATGGCGGTAGTCCGAATCGACATAGAACCGGGTATGATCCACCGAGTATGAGCCTCGGGCTATGCGATCATTTACAAAATCAACGAAATCGTCGAGATCGCCGCGCATATAGGTTACGAAATAGTCATTGTCGTAATACTCCGGATCGCCGTAATCGTAGCTGATATATCTCATGAAATCGGGAGGATCGAGATACTCAGAGGATGCCACGGCGAAGATATGCTCAGTGCCGGATCGTCCCGAAACTTCCAGCGAGTAATCACTGTAATGATCCGGGATACGGTAAACCTCTCCACCGTTTACGTAAGCGCTGTTATAGTAGTTCGAGGGGAACAGAATGGTTACCTCTCCCGACGGGTCGATATCGTAGACGACCATGTAGCAGTCCCGTTCGGCTCTGAAATAGACCGCGATATCCTCGCCGTAATAGTAGGTAGCGTCGGAACCCTTGTTTACCCAGACCTCGATTTCGGGGCTTTTGGGGTGTTTACGCGCAAGCTTATCCGCGGATACCGGTATGGCAAAGCATGCTACGATTGCCGCGATTATTGCCGTTTTGAAATATCTCATCGAAATCACCGCCTTTTAGTAAATGATTCGTTCGAATCATCCGGTCAACGTCTCGACCGTTTCTCCTTTTCTTTATCTTCCCGGGATTTTTTCTCTTTTTGCTCTCTTTTGTCTCTTTTTTCTTTTTGATGCTTTTTTTCCCGCTCCTGCTTTTCCCGGGCATGATCGTATTTCGCTAACTTATATTCGTCGTGCTTTTTGTGATGATGAGGACGGTACTTGTAGCCGCCATCGACCACCACTATCTGGTAATGATCGCATCTGGTGTAAACCTTGCGCCAGCGATTCGGCTTGTGGCAATCGTAGCAGTAGCCGGGGGTGTAGGGTCGGCTGCGGGCTATGAATATAAACCCGCAGCCTGAAGCAAACAGCGAACCGACTGCAATCAATATTATTAGTACTCTCATTTTCATTGTGCCGCTCCGATATCGACTGTAGAAACCTCGATCGAACGGGGATCGACTTTTAATTCACGGTTACCCGGATCGATCTGGTATCCCCAATCGAACATCATGATTCTATAAGGGAATGTGTCGAAGAGGGTCACCCGGATCTTGGCATAATTATCATCCCAGGTCTTGATCACATAAGTATGTCCGTTGATAGCCTCAACAAAGTCATAGATCGACCATCCCGTATCCGGAGCGTAGGTGATATCGTCAAAGCTATCGGTATAACCCATATCCTGGATATATTTCCCATTGTATCCAAGCCAGATGAAAAAGCCGGGAGTAACGAGATCGATATCATATTCGAGGAAAATATCGCAGTAATCGGATTGATAATGAATGGTTGTTTCATCGTAAAAATCGAATCCCGAATCGTTCACGCGTCCGGGTTCGTTGAAATCGAAAATAACCTCGTCGAAACCCTCGGGACGCGGTGTATCGAAGGAAAACTCATAATCGAAAGAAGCGTCGGATTCGTTGTCGTCGTAATCAAAAGAGCTGACACCGTAATAATATGTAACTCCGTTGAGAACCGCGTTATCCTCGTATTCGGTCGTGTTTCTACCTGCCGTAGCGATAAGGAAAAATTCGACATTATTGACACTGCGCCATACCTTAAATCCGTCGAGATCCGAGACCCCGATAATCGGCTCCCAACTGACCCAAACGGTACCGTCACCGGTTGTGGTCGTTACTCCGACCGGTACCGGCGGCGGCGTATCATCATCGCCGACTACGTAGGTTGTCGAACGCTCGTCACACGCGGTTAGTAGTAAAAGGGGAATCGCTAACACGATCAGTAATTCGTACTTTTTCAATCGATTTTTCATTTTCATTGCCTCCTCCATTTTCAACGTTCCGTCATAAATAATATCAACTCTCGTGCCAAAAACCTCTCATGGTCAACCTGTTGCATATCAACATGTTGAAAATCTCCTCATCTGTGGATATTTCCAAAATGCACAAATATTGTTCATGTGTGAAGCTGTATTGTGCGTCAAATCTCTATATTGTATTTGTTGATTTTCATGCGGATAGTGTTTCTGTGGATACCAAGTAGTTCAGCGGCCTCTTTGAGGTTTCCGCCGGTTTTCTTCAGGGCTCGAGTTATCGTCTGCTTTTCGATTCTATCGAGGTTGAGATCATCGCCCGAGGATATATCGGACGCGGTTTCCCGGCTGCCGATAAAGGGATCGATATCGCCTAAATCTATCACTTCTCCAATAGATAGAACTATTGCTCTTTCAATCATGTTTTCAAGCTCGCGTACATTGCCCGGCCAGGCGTAATTTAAAAACAGGTCTTTGGCTTTCGGTGTAATTCCGGTGACGTTTTTATTGTTTTTTCGATTATAGGTTTCGATGAAATGCTCTACCAACGGAAGGATATCATCGCGCCGTTCCCTTAAAGGGGGAATATTCACAGGGACAACATTCAGACGGTAATATAGATCCTCGCGAAATTTACCGTCCTTGATAGCGGTTTCGAGATCGCGGTTGGTAGCTGAAACGATTCTGATATCGGCGTTGATATCTTTACCTCCCCCGAGCCTCTGGAATGATTTCGTCTCTAAAACCCGAAGCAGCTTGGCCTGTATAGCCTGCGAGATATCGCCGATTTCATCCAAGAAAATGGTCCCATTGTTTGCCAGTTCGAATCGTCCCAAGTGACGCCCTACCGCGCCTGTGAATGCGCCTCTTTCGTGGCCGAATAGTTCGGATTCCAATAGAGTCTCGGGTAATGACGTGCAATTGATGGCCAGAAAGGGACCCTGTGATCTCGGCGATGCGAAATGAATAGCCCGCGCGACCAATTCCTTGCCTGTACCCGATTCGCCTCGGATCAGCACCGTGGCGTCCGATTGAGCGATCCGCGCGACTTCGCTCATCAATTTCTCCATTATTTTCGATTTTCCAATAATGCCTTCGGGCTGATCGACCTCCCTGAGTTTTCGTCTTAGATACCTGTTTTCGGTAATCAGCCTGATATTGTTCTGAATTTTATCGATGATCAATCCCAGGTGCTCGAGATCTATCGGTTTTAAGAGGTAATCGAACGCGCCTGCTTTCATCGCCTCCACTGCCGATTCAACCGTACCGTATGCGGTCATCACGACGATTGCCAGGTCAGGATAAAGTTCGAGGCTTTTTTTGATAAACGCGAGGCCGTCCATGCGGGGCATACGCATATCAACAAACGCGGCCTCGGCCCCCTCGTTTTTCAAACATTCCATCGCTTCCTCGCCATCGCCCGCAGAGGTAACATCATGTTTATTTTTACGCAGATAATCGGCGAGCAGCTCTCGTTGATGGGCTTCGTCGTCGATTACGAGTAATCTCATGATTCGCTCCTTAACGCGGGGAAGATCAGGTCGATTCGGCATCCTTTGCCCGGAGATGATTCTATCACAAGCTCTCCCCCATGATCGGCAAGAATACTCGACGCTGTAGCCAGCCCCAACCCGGTACCGCTGTCTTTTGTTGTGTGGAATGGTTTTAGAGCAGTTGTGGCATCCTCAATCCCCGGACCGTTGTCTATTACAGATATTCTCACCTTTTCATCATCGAGAGCTTGAGCAACAACCTCTATATTACCGCCTTTAATTATCGCTTCGATACTGTTTTTAACAACATTCATCAAAGCCTGGGTCAGGGCCGCCTCGTCTATTTTGGCGATAAGCGTTTTGCCGGGTTTCCAGTAGAGGGAGATATCCTGAGAACGAGTCTGATCGGAAAACAGATTGACTACGCTTGAAATCAGCTCGTTGATATCGGATTTTTCCAATCGAGGTTTTACAGATCTTGCGACAGCCAGGAATTTTTCTATAATAGAATTAAGTCTTGAAATTTCCATTTTTAGACCGTCGAGAAACACCTCATATTCATCCTGCCCATCGATAGGTTTAATCTCCGATTTCATACGTTGGATGGTAATACCGATTGCGTTTAGAGGATTTCTTATCTCGTGCGCCATGGAAGCGGCCAGCGCACCCATTTCCGAGAGCCGCTTGCGCGATTCGGCCATCTGCCCCACTTTCTTAACGTCGGTTATATCCTGGGCGATAGCTATAGCGCCCATAGCGGAACCATCAAGAGTTATTAACGGTGTAGCGGTCACGAAAAACCATCGGTCGGATTTGCCCATGTCGCTTTCGAACCCGGCGTTTCGTTTACTTTCCAAAACCCTGAGGAGTTGAAAGGGATCATCGGGGAACAGATCGGGATATTGGTGTAACGATCTAGCTTGAAGGCCGAACAGATCTAAAGCGGCCGAGTTAATATCTGTTATATGAAGAGCGGAATCGACAGCCACCACCGGCCCCGGAAGCGAATCGAGGATACTCTTGCTCACCACGTTGGCTTTCTGGAGGTTTTGTCTGAGCAGATCGAAATTCTGAAATCCAACAACCGCTCCGAAACCGAGCATACCGACGATAATCAAGGCGGCCACGACGAGCCAGACCTGACGCTTTACGCTGTTGGCGATAATACGATAACCGTAAAGCGACAGTCCCACACGGAAGAGACCGTCGAATTCTCCGTATTGAAATTTCCTGACCGTCTCTAGAACTTCTCGATCCTGAAACTCGATAATCCTGCTTTGAGTGGTATCGCCTGTCTCCATCAGGAACGGATCATCAAAGATCGATTTCATGCTGGCGACCTTTTTCGATGCGAAGACGATGCCCTCAGGATTCTGGAGCATGATATACTCGACTCCGGTTTCCCGTCCCACAAGATTGAGCAGATGATAAAGGCTTAATTTCTCGTTACCGTACTGGCCGTATACCCACTCCTTGGCCACGAAAACACCGCTTGTTTTATCGTAGGGGAAATAACCCCAGAAAAAACGCTCGCCGTCAACAGGGAGGAATTCGTAAATAATTTCCGCGTCGGGATCTATAGTCAATGATCCCAACCAGGTCTCGACTTCCGATGTCCCCGGGGCCTGAACTCCGGAGCTTGCGGAAATTTCGACTTTTCTATTCTCGATAAACGATACTCGGCGGGATTCTGTGGATTCAGCCAATTCCTCCAACATCTTCTCATCGGGCGTGAGGTCTTGTGCCTGATATTCGGCGATGATCGTAGAAAGTTGTTCCAAGCCCAATTCGATAAATTCATTATCGGCCTCGATAATCATTTCGGCGGAGGAAATCAGGGTTTCGGTTAAGGCTCTTCCCTGTGCGGTAACCGAATCGAAAGCCGCCTTTTTCCCTGCCGATACGGAGAAATATCCTGCAAATACTAATATTATCGCCAAGCAGGCCAAAAGGGCAACAGCGTGCCGCAATCGAAGCCCGTAGAAAAGCGACGGTTTTCCCGG
>JAZGHS010000120.1:0-2268 GCA_036481315.1 Candidatus Zixiibacteriota bacterium
CTACAACCCCCCCCTCCCCCCTTGACTCCGCCGGTCAAACGACATACATTGCCCCAACCGCCCGGAGATATCCGAATAATACCGGGCGAATGATGAATTATTAAAGAGGCCCGGTAAATGAACATCCCGAATCTCCTTACCCTGACAAGAATAATCCTCTCACCCGTGTTCATGATCTTTATGTTGTTCGAACATCACTACTGGAGGATGGCGGCGACGGTCATATTCACCATAGCCGCGTTGACCGATCTCGCTGACGGCTACTACGCCCGCAAGATGGGCCATCACACCGGATTTGGCCGATTCATGGACCCGTTGGCCGACAAGATACTGGTCTCCACCGCTTTTATTACATTCGTACCGCTCGGCTACGCCCGCGGTTGGATGGTCATCATAATCGTAGTGCGGGAATTTCTGATCACCGGCCTGCGTTCGATGGCCGCTTACCGGGGCATGGTCATATCGTCGTCGTTCCTGGCTAAATGGAAAACCGCCACCCAGATGATCGCGATCTCGCTAATCCTGCTGTACGCCAACATAGAACCGCATCTGGCCAAAGGCACCCTCGGCAGGGGGATAATGCCCGTTTGGAGCTTGCCGTTTGTTAATTGGCAATATAATCTTTTTGACGTTTTGCTGTTTATCCCGTTAATTCTTACGGTCTGGACCGGTATCGATTACCTGCTCAAATCGGGAGGCCTTTTGAAAGGTATGCTCAGATGACCGATGACAAATTCGCGGGAAAAGGATTTTTCACTAGACTTCTGGCCACATTCTTTTTCGCGGGCTACCTACCCAAAGCGCCTGGAACATGGGGTTCGGCGTTTACGCTTTTGATCCTCTTTTTCGCCTGGCCGGAACAATGGTATTACCAGATCGTCGCGATTGCCGCGGTATATATCATCGGCGTCTGGGTCAGCGGGAAAGCGGAGGAGTATTTCGGCCACGACGGCAGTCCGATCGTTATCGACGAGGTAGCCGGGCAAATGACCGCGCTTTTCATGGCTCCGGTCAAATTCCTGCCTTTCGTATTGGGATTCGTGTTGTTTCGTATTTTCGATATCTTCAAGCCGCCACCGGCCAATCTCTGGCAATCGTACAGAAAAGGCTGGGGGGTCATGGCCGACGATATGGCCGCGGGATTTTACGCCGCCTGTATCCTGCAATTGCTTTTGTTCTTTTTAGATAGATGGGGCATAAACTATATTTAGCGGGATGATTATTCCAAACGGAGGGAGTTACGAAAGCTGAGATAATCACAATCGGCGATGAATTGCTTTATGGGCATACGATCGATACCAACGCCCCCTATATCTCCGAGAAGATAACGTCGGCTGGGGCGAAGGTGATCTGGCGCACCACCGTCGGCGATACTCTCGACGCCATCACCGAGGCGATCGCCCGCGCAACACAGCGCGCCGACCTTGTAATCGTAACCGGCGGCCTCGGCCCCACGCACGATGATATCACCAAAAAAGCGGTCTGCCGGTATTTTAAAAGACCGCTGGTCTTCTACGATAATATCTTAAAAAAAATCGAAAAACGATTCCAGGATCGCGGGCTGGATATGCCGGCTATCAATCAGAACCAGGCTCTGCTTCCTCAACGCGCCGAGTTTATCGAAAACCCGATCGGCTCGGCTGTGGGGATTGTTATCGACGATGACAATCGCCTGTTCGTAGCGGTACCGGGGGTGCCCTCGGAGATGAAGGCCATGGTTGACGGCTGGATTGTCGATGCCATAGAGAAACGATCTACCGAAATAATCACTATCCACCGGAGGATCAAGACTGTCGGCTTGATAGAATCTGTACTTTATGAAAAGATCTCGGAGCTTATCGATTCCAAGCCGCAATCGGGCCATGGCGAGCGTGTCGATTTCGCCTTCCTGCCGTCCTGGAGAGGTGTCGATGTCCGGCTGACTTTAAGTACAAGGAATGAAGAAGCAGGGGGCAAGCGAATCGCCGAACTGGAGGAGAAAATCCGCGAACGTGCCGGGAAATATATCTACGGCTTCGATAACGATACCCTGTCCCAGGTGGTCGGCGATCTATTAAGGGATAAACGAATGACGATCGCGGTGGCGGAATCGTGCACGGGAGGATCGGTAGGCAAGATGATCACCGACGTTTCCGGATCATCGGATTATTTTTTGGGCGGGATAATAGCCTACTCCAACGAACTTAAGATGAAGCTGCTATCGGTCCCGCAGATTATTCTGGAGAAATACGGCGCGGTCAGCGACGAGTGCGCCCGTTATATGGCCGA
>JAZGHS010000121.1:0-11375 GCA_036481315.1 Candidatus Zixiibacteriota bacterium
TTCCGATACAAGTGGTTCCGGACAGGAAAAAGGCTCGTTTAGAGAAACCGTCTCCCCCAATTCAATATCTATCGGAATTCCGTAGGGGTAAGGGATTATATCTCGCATAACCTGGTGATGCCACAAAGTTCCGTTAGGCGCTTCAAAAAATAGTTCGGATTCGGTTAACGCTATTCTGATTCTGAGATTAATATCGCTGATAATTTCGGTTGCCGTGATATCGATATTCAGGACGCCTTCTCTGGCGATATCGTTAAAATCGCCATCCAGATTTATTTCCATAAGAGATTCTATTGACCTTCTCTCCTGTATCGCAGACCACCATTGATATTCCTGGGGCCCTGCGTCGATTATCCCGTCGATATGCAGATTCGGAACCGCGTTTTGACTGTAGTAGTGGATCCTGGCGCCAATTTCGCTCGGATTGTAAACATAGTAGGGATCATATGGACTTGGCCACCATCCGTGATAACGGATAGCCACAAAATCATCGGGATGATCCAGAACCAGCTGATCTAAGACCAGATCAGCGTTAGCGCAGGAGTTTCACGATGTATTTGTGAACATCTCGCACAGGACAAGCCTTTCGGTTGCCAGGCCGGGTAAATTGAAAAATATAATTGTGATAACCGCGAAGACGAATAATCTCGAAAGAATATTCACCGGTAGCCTCCATTCAAAATGGATCTATCTGTATTATTATACTGAACCGGGGAAAATAGCTAATTGTTCCGCTATTTCAACAGCACCATCTTGATATTCTCGGATTGCTCTCCCGTCTCCAGCCGGGCGAAATAGACGCCGGAGGGAAAATCGACGGCGTCCCAGGTAATGGAATGCTCGCCCGCTTCGCGCGTTCCCTCGAACAGGGTGGCGATACGCTGGCCGAGGAGGTTGTAGATGTAGATGACGACCTCGCCTTGCTCCGGCAGGGAGTAGCCGTAGGTCTGGAGCCCGAGGGCTCCTGACAAATAGAGAAGATGTAAACGTCAGGAGCTTTCAGCTCCTGACCTACTTTAATAAAACCATCTTGATATTCTCTGATCGCTCCCCCGTCTCCAGCCGGGCGAAATAGACGCCGGAGGGGAAATCGGTGGCGTCCCAGGTAATTGTATGCTCGCCCGCCTCTCGCGTTCCATTGAATACGTAAATTGCCAATTGATTAATTGGCGGAAAGACGTTTCACAACATTAGAAATCTCTGATTGAGGCAATTTACCCAGCTCGATTTTGATCGTTTTATTCATTTTTTCGATATCTTTTAACAGCGCTTTGCGTTGCCTTCTTTTTGAAAGATCAGTTCCATATGAATCCCGACCTCCCACATAATAATGACCATCGATACCATCTATATTCCAGCCAAAATCATCATCAACTCCGATAATCATATCAGAATTTCCAGGCAAGATTTCGTAATTGCTATCGGCGATACGATAAAAAAAAGAATGTTCTGATTGTCGGGTAATCCGTTCGAGGAATATTAGTGGCAATCCTTCGTACCGGGATAATTCGGCGGAGTCTTTTAATTCATTAGTGACCAGATTAACATAGTAATCTTTAACTGCGCCACGCGGACAAACGACAATATCTGTACTAAATCCCGCACGAAGGATTAATGCATCTGGACCATTTTTCCTTATGTATTCACTGATTTGAAGTATAACGTATGGCAATTTCTCAACTGCGGCTGTTAATGCAGTACGAAAGGTATCGCTCTTATCTACAGATTTGCGTATATCTGAAAGTACTTGTTTTTTTGCCCGCGTTTGTCCTGCAAGCCACTTTACAGGTAATTGTTGCAGCTTATCCGTTATAAACCTACTTCCCATTTTTTCTAAATATTCCTCAACTTCTTTAGCTTCAAGTAATTTTCCAACGAATATCATTCCCTTAGCAGTCCAACGAACAGCTCCCATATTTTATTCTCCTTGCATATTATTTTGTTTGAAAACTTCCTAATATTGATCCCGGTTCGCAATTTAACTGATTTTGAGAACTCGATAAATTAATCTTATTATTATCTGTTAGAATCTCCGTCCCCATATTTAGTAACGTAAATCCTAGTCATTAATTTTGAACATTATCCGGCTTTTCTATTGACGGTCGGAGTTTGGGAATATGTAGAATTTCGGCCTTTTGCTTAAAACTAAATGCGGATATAGTTTTATGATTTCAGCCTCCGCTCTTAAAACATCGTCATCCTTTTGAAATAAATCATATTTTTCCTGCAAATATACACTAGGTAATTCTTCGAGTATTCCCTTCTTGTCTCTCGAATTTATTTCTACAGTTATTTCATTATATGCCTTAAGAGAGGCCCGAATATTTTCCCCAATTAGCCTAATAGTCCCTTCTATTTCATTCTTTAGGGTCCTTTCGACGGCATGCTTTGAGTCTTGGTTTATAGGTATTCTAAACGTAATTTCCTCAAACTCGTCAAGTAATTTAAATATTCGATCAAGTCTATTTCGAATGTGTCTATATTCGAAATATCGATAGAAAATCTTATTAAGTAATTCGTGATTTAAACAAACTGCTGTCAAGCGAGAAAATATTTCTTCATTTACAAATGAGGATAAGTTAAACGTTGGAAATAACCGTACATACAAATAGGCATGCAATTGGCACAAAAGGTCGAGATTCCTTTTTACTTCTTCCCGAATTACTCTCAAATATCCTGAGTATTTTTCACGAGAACGAGTTTTATCTCGTATCCTAAACAATAACTGCGACCCAGAAAATGAGAGTACGCCAATTAGGATACTGCCAATAAAAGGTAATAGGTATTTAAGATACCAGGGTTCAACGCTATTCATTATAAATACTCCTACAGTATCTTGCATCTCTAAGCCCAATCTTTTTGAGATAATAATTATATTAACGATTGTACTGTTTTTTGTCAATCTAAGAATTACAGCCTAAGAGATAGCGCAAATTTAGCTTCAAAGGCGATATCCACCCCCCCTTGCCCCGCCTCCCCATTTATCGTATATTCATATCCATGCGATACCGAACCGAGAAAAAGGCGGCAACTTGTCCGTTCTGACCAAATTCTACAAAGGCGATACTGTCGCCCTGGCCAGGCTGATCTCCCATGTAGAGAACCGGGGGGAAGAGACCAACCGGATCTTAGCCGAGATCTACCCCAAAACCGGCAAGGCGGTCTCGATCGGGATCACCGGGCCGCCGGGAGCGGGGAAATCGACACTGGTCGATAAACTCTGCGCCCGGTTTACAGCCGATAGCAAAACCGTGGGGGTGATCGCGGTCGATCCCACCTCACCCTTCACCGGCGGGGCGCTTCTCGGCGACCGCATCAGAATGCAGGACCTGGTCTCCAACAAAGACATCTTTATCAGAAGCATGGCCAGCCGGGGATCGTCCGGCGGGCTGGCGGTGGCGACATCGGAGGTCATCAAACTGCTTGACGCGTTCGGCAAGGATATTATTTTAGTCGAGACGGTCGGAGTAGGGCAGGTTGAGCTCGACGTTGCCGAGGCCTGCGATATGACCGTTGTGGTCCTGGTGCCCGAATCGGGCGATTCGGTGCAGGCCCTCAAAGCGGGCCTGATGGAGATCGCCGATATCTTCTGTGTCAATAAAGCCGACCGCGACGGCGCCAACCGGATCGTCTCGGAGATCAATATGATCCTCGATATCAAACGGGATAAAACCGGGCGTGAATTCCCGGTACTGCCGATACAGGCGGTCAACGATATCGGCATCGATGAGCTTTACGTAAAGATAAAAGCCGAGGCGGATAAGATGAAATCGGGCGA
The DNA here is from genome assembly GCA_036481315.1 of Candidatus Zixiibacteriota bacterium. Taxonomy (GTDB): domain Bacteria; phylum Zixibacteria; class MSB-5A5; order UBA10806; family UBA10806; genus JAZGHS01. The sequence goes on from JAZGHS010000121.1 coordinate 3,779, forward strand.
CAACTACGAGAAACATCGCAAACGTAAAATCCGTTATGATATTATAAAGACGATCGAACATCGGTTCGGCGATCTTCTGAAAACCGAGATCCTGCCAGAGGAGAAACTCGGCGCGCATGTTGATAAGATTTACAAAGGGGAGGGCAATCCTTATGACCTCGCCCTGCGTATTATGGATAGCCTAAAGTGAGGAAAGATGGATAAAAAAGCGAAAGCTGATAAAAAGAAATCCGCCTATGCCGAATGGCTGGAGCAGTACGAGAAGACGGCCAAAAAGGGTAAGAAATTCATGACAACCTCGTCGCGGCCGATCAAACCGCTCTACACCCCTGAGGATGTCGAGAACATAGATTTTGAGAAGGATATCGCTTATCCCGGTCAGTATCCCTATACCCGCGGCGTTCATGCGTCGATGTACCGCGGCAGACCGTGGACCATGCGGCAGTTTTCCGGGTTCGGCTCTCCGAAACAAACCAACGAACGCTTGCATTTTCTCCTGAGCCGGGGGCAGATGGGGCTTTCGGTCGCCTTCGATCTGCCGACACTCATGGGCTACGATTCCGATTCGCCACGTTCGCTCGGCGAGGTCGGCGTCTGCGGTGTAGCGGTTGATACGTTGAAGGATATGGAGGTCATATTCGACGGTATCGATCTCGGCGCGATCTCGACGTCGATGACTATCAATTGCCCATCGACAATATTGCTGGCGATGTATATCGCCGTAGCTGAGAAAAACGGGGTGTCATCGCAAAAACTAACCGGCACTTTGCAGAACGATATTTTAAAAGAATATATAGCGCAAAAAGAATGGATCTACCCGCCGGAACCATCAATGAGGCTCATCACCGATATGATGTCGTTCTGTTCCGAAAACGTACCCAAATGGAATACGATCTCGATCTCCGGCTATCATATCCGCGAGGCGGGAGCTACTGCCATACAGGAGCTGGCGTTCACGTTGGCCGACGGTTTCGCTTACGTTGAAGCCGGTATCGCCGCCGGTATGGACGTTGACACGTTTGCGCCGAGGCTATCGCATTTCTTCAACTCACATCTGGATTTCTTCGAGGAGATCGCCAAGTTCCGGGCCGCCCGACGTATCTGGGCACGTCATATGAAGGATAGATACGGCGCCAAGGATCAACGCTCCTGGTTGATGCGGTTTCATACGCAAACCGCCGGATGCTCTCTCACCGCGCAACAGCCGGAGAATAATATCGTGCGTACGGCGTTTCAGGGGTTGGCCGGTGTATTAGGCGGGACACAATCTCTACATACGAATTCAATGGATGAGACCTACGCGTTGCCGTCGGAGAAGGCGGTGCATATAGCGTTACGAACCCAGCAGTTGATCGCTCATGAAAGCGGCGTGGCCAATACCATGGACCCGTTAGCTGGCTCTTACTTTGTCGAATCGTTGACTAACGAGATGGAACGTGAGGCCGAGGAGTATTTTGCCGAGATCGAAAAACGCGGCGGGGTACTCAAGTGTATCGAGGAGGGGTATTTCCAGCGGGAGCTGGCCGAGTCGGCGTATCGCTATCAAAAGGAGATCGAATCGAAGGATCGAATTGTTGTCGGTATCAACGATTTCACGGAGGACGACGAGGAGGTCAAGATCCCGATCCTCAAAATCGACGATAAGGTGGAGAAAGAGCAGTTGGCATCGTTGAAGAAGATCAAAACCTCCCGCGACAACGACCGGGTTAAAACCTGCTTAGCCACGTTGAAGAAGGCGGCCCAGGACGGCTCAAACCACATGCCGCCGCTATTGGATTGCGTACGCTGTTATACGACTGAGGAAGAGATAACGTCGGTGCTAACCGAAGTATATGGTATTTACACCGAGCCGCCGCTGATATAGGATGCTACGATGCGTCAGGATGGAGCGAAGCGACATCCTGACACGTAAGGAAATAGTTTCAGCAATATCGGATTTTCGTCGAGATTCTTATGAATGAATACGTTACACTATTGTTAGATTTGGCTACTGAAGTTGAACAATTCCCATTGACCGAATGCAGCCTATCTGACGATCTAGAAAAACACTGGGTTTACATAGCCGCATTTAAAAACACTGCAATACGATTTATCGGCGCTTCTAAGTTTATTGACGATGCAAGATTTCAATCTTCTATCGCCGGGGTAAACGTAAACTCTGAGTATATTGGAGACGCATATGATGTCCAGGCCGAATTAATCGCTATAATTTATTATATTCGGGAAAAGGCAAAAGATCCTTCGTGGGGACAAATAACTACAAACGCCGAAGATTTTGTGGAGTTCGCTCTCATTGACCGCATTTCGTCTTTGAATCCTCGACAATTTAATGTCTCAAAACTTGCACGTTTCGCGCAGGAACTGAATGAAAACTATAAGCGAGGTAATTACCTGTCTTGCGCACTCTTAATTCGGGCGATAATTAATCACGTGCCGCCCATATTCGAACAACGGACATTTAAACAGGTTGTTGCTCACTCTTCTAAGAGCGTTAAGGCGATCCTATTCAATCTAGAAGAAGGGGCCCGAGATATTGGAGATCTTCATACTCATGAAATCGTCGACAAATTCTCTGCCCCACCGTCAAAAAACCAAATTGACCCCTATAAGCCTAATATTGATGTATTATTCCGGGAAATCGAGCGTAAGCTTAGCTGTTAAATTCTTTGAAATATCCTATACCTGCGTCGTCAGGAACCCATTCCTGACGATTACAGGGATGCTGTAAGGAAGGGGTTCCTTACAGCGCAGCGGTACTTTCGGGAATCACAGTTCCCCAAACACCTGTTTATGGTATTTCCATCTCCCCCTCAAGCACAATCACCGCTTGGCCGATCAATTCGATCCGATCGCCTCTAACATTCAACTCCACTTCGCCGCCCCTTGCCGACGCTTGATACGCTTTGAGAATCGTCTTTCCCAGCTTCTCCGCCCAGTACGGCCCTAACACCGTATGCGCCGCGCCGGTTACCGGGTCTTCGTCGATACCGAATTTAGGAGCGAAAAACCGGGAAATGAAATCGTAGTTAGCGTCATCGGATCGCGCGGTGATGATAGCGGAGCCAAACTCACCGTCAAGCCCCATAATCCGGCTAAAATCGGGCTTGACGCTTCTGACAATATCAGCCGAGGCCACCTCGATAAGCGGCATCCCCATCCGTCTGCTCTTACGGGCCTCAATCGATTCCCTGATCCCATACGCTTTTAGCGCCTCTTCCGGAATTTCGATATGGTCGGTCGGGTCTGCGGGGAAATCCATAGCGAGCTTATCGCCATTCCGGCTGACGGAAAGCTCCCCGCTTTTAGTGGCGAAACTTATCGTCTCGGAATTGATATTGTATTCGTCAAACAGTACTTTTGCGGTTGCCAGAGTGGCATGGCCGCAGAGATCGACCTCGACCGTCGGCGTAAACCAGCGAAGATTGAATCGATTTTGGCTTTTTATATCCTTATCACCCACGGGGACGGCAAATGCTGTTTCGGCGACATTCATCTCCGCGGCGATAGATTGCATCAATTCATCGGAAAGCGGCTTTTCGAGGATACAGACGCCGGCCGGGTTGCCTTTGAATGGAACGTCGGTGAAAGAATCGACCTGGAAGATTTTTATTTTCATTTAAGTTCGATTGAAACCTGAAAATTAATTGTACTTACGGCTGATAATCCGCGAAAAGAGTATCGGCGAAATCTGAAAAAAGAGAATCGCCTGCTATTCTAGTTATATACCGGAGTTCCTTGATAACCAGGTCATGATAATCGAGAAGGGGTGTTTTATGATATATGCAATAATAACTTATTCCTCCGGGATTTCTGAACTCGTCGAAATAGGCGGCGAGTGTAGTGCATGATCCCTTAATCAATAGCTCGCATGTCTCGCTATTTTCGATAGCGTAATAATCCCCCAGGGCTATCACCACAAACGTAAAGCCGTTAATAACGTGAGTCGGGGGATTGAAAGGATATTCTTCAGCCCAGTAGTAACCCTCAGGATCAACCATTGCAAATGTGTATTCAGATTCTCGATCGAAATTACAGAAGGTACGAAAAACACTGTCGGCGGCAGCTTTGTAAAACGGGTCCCCGGTCGTTTCGTAAATCCTCGAGAAGAAAGACAGCGCGAAACCTTGGGCAAATCCTGAATACCACGGGGCAAGCATAACCCCGTTTTGAGCGCCTCCGTGAAGACGATAGTTAAAAGTATATGGGAAATATATTCCATCATCGGACCTTTCGCCGATTTCCAACAGCTTATCTGAGTAAAGAGTAACCAAATCCAGATATACCGTATCGGATGTTTGTTGGTAACCGGCCAGATACCATAGTCCCTGATTGGCTATCTGATAAGGATGATAATAATATTGATCGAGATATTGGAATAAAATTATCCCATTTTCATCATGCGGGAAAGCCGGATCGGTGTTAATCGGATACATGTAATCGAACCATCTTTCGGATAGGTCCAACTGCTGAATATCATAATCATCGTAATTGAATTCTATCTCAGGCTGGTTCATGTTCGCGATCTTATCCGACGAACATGACAGGATCAAAACTCCTATGATTAAGAGGATAGGCGGATTTATCCAATAACGGAATAAAAATCCTACCCCAAATTGACGATTATTATTCATTTCATAAACCTCACTAGAATACTCTCGCGTAAATATCGCTTTTATTCTTAGGATTCGCAAGTATTTATAAATTAAGGTCATTGGATCTTGACAAGTTAACCTTGACCTATTACATTTAAGCTAATGAGGATTAAGGTTTTAATACTGATGTCGATGGCCCTGGCTGTCGCGGGTTGTTCCGGGAAAGACAAACCGAGCGCTCCTACGGCTCTCATCCAGGGGAAGATATCGGTCTATAATGAATCCGATGTTTCGATCAGGCTCACCGAATTCACTCAGAAGCGGGGGGAGCTCGAATATAATACTATTTTAAATACCTCCGTTTATCCGAATCAAAGCCGTAAATTGTACAATTTGCTTGACGGCGGGGACACGGATACTTTTCCAGGTGGTGATCAAGTCTCGGTAGAATTCCAGGCAAGGGTCAGCGATCCTAATAATCCCGAACAGCCTCTATTCGAGAATACGGCAAGCCTTATCATCAACGGTAACAACACGATATTGGTAAAAAACGGCGGCGAATACGGGGTGGGACCGGGCTGAGATAGAGTCCATATTGGCTGTTGGAGCCATGGGGCTCCTTTTTTTTATCCTATTGCGGGCGGGGTTGCATATTCAGCTTTAAGATATTATATTCACAACCTGATGGATTATTGATTTTTGCAGGATAGGGGCGTTTATGGATCGAAAATACAGAATCTTGCTGGCCAAGCCGGGCCTTGACGGCCACGATCGTGGGATAAAGGTAATAGCCGCCGCTTTACGCGATGCCGGTTTCGAGGTAATTTACACGGGGTTACGCCAGACTCCCGAGCAGATTGCCGGCGCCGCGGTGCAGGAGGATGTTGACGCTGTCGGTTTATCGATACTTTCCGGCGCTCATATGACCCTGTTCCCCATGGTACTGAAGAATATGAAGGAGTTGGGAGTCTCCAACATTTTATTGTTCGGAGGCGGCATAATCGCCGAAAGCGAGGTCGAAGAGCTAAAAGAGATAGGAGTAGGCGAATTGTTTACGCCAGGAGCCACGACTCGGGATATTATCGATTACCTCAATTCGACATTGCCCGGCCTGAAAAAAGACGAGAAGATAATCTGATTTAAACTTTTCTAAAGTGAGGGAGTATTTTGAGATACAATGTTGATGAACGTCAGCAGGCGGTACGAGACAGGGTCGCTAAATTTGCCAAAGAGCATATCGAACCGATATCGAAAGAACTGGATCATCGCGACGATCCCGATCGTTTCGCTTTCGACATTTTCAGGAAGCTGGGCAAAGAGGGATTTATCGGCCTTAATATGCCCAAAGAGTACGGCGGAAGCGATGTTTCCTCTATTGAATATACGACTTTAATCGAGGAATTATGTTTTCACGATCCCGCGATCTGTTTGCTTAATGCCGTTGCCGAATTAGCCACATATCCCCTGTATACATTCGGAACCGATGAACAAAAGAAGAAATATGTGTCTAAATGCGCGTCCGGCGAGTGGATATCGTCGTTTGCCTTGACCGAACCCGATGCCGGCTCCGACGCTGTCAACCAGAGTACGACCGCTGTTTTGGACGGCGACGATTATGTTATCAACGGCGAAAAGATATTCATCATGCACGGCGACGTCGCGGATATTATCGTTCTTTTCCTGAAAATCGAAGGCAGCACCGAGGAGAAAGCGTCGAGGAGAATCTCGGCTATAATCGTCGAGAGCAAAAAAGACAGCAAGCTCGTGCCCGGTTTGAAAGTACAGACTCTAAAAAAGAAAATGGGCATGCGCGCCGCTACCACAGGACGTATGTGGTTCGATAATCTACGGGTACCCAAAGAAAACCTTTTGGGACAGGTTGGCAAGGGTTTCAAAATGGCAATGAACACCTTAGACGGTGCCAGGGTCGGTGTGGCCGCCCAAGGGCTGGGTCTTGCCCAGCGGGCTCTCGATGAATCGGTCAGCTACGCCAAAAAGAGGGTTTGTTTCGGTTCTCCTATAGGAAAATTCCAGGCAATTCAGTGGATGATCGCCGACATGGCCACCCAGGTCGAGGCCACCCGTATGTTAACCTACAAAGCGGCTCAACTTCAGGATAAAGGGGAGAAGTTTACAATTGAAGCCTCGCAGGCGAAGCTGCATGCTTCTGAAACAGCCAAATTCTGTGTCGATCGGGCAATGCAGATCTTTGCCGGTCATGGGTATATAGGCGAATTTTCCATGATCGAGAAGCTATATCGCGATCAGCGCATCATGGAGATCTACGAGGGAACGTCGGAGATACAGCGAATGGTAATCGCCGGAAGCTATTTGAGATAATCTGATCGGGGTCTTCTAAAGGCCCCGTTTTTTATTTTTAAAGGAGATCGCATGAAGCTAGGCGATGTGGAAATTCATCCGATACTAGAAAACTATTTTCATCTCGACGGCGGCGCCATGTTCGGCATAATTCCCAAGGCGATGTGGGGAAAATTCTACGAATCAGATTCGAATAATCTCATCCGTCTCGATCTCAATCCGTTAGTTGTCAGGACCGGAACGGAAAATATCATAATTGATTCCGGTTTCGGCGACGTTTTAAACGAAAGAGAATTGAAAATGTACGCCCTGGCAGGCTCTACAAGGTGGGACGAGGAATTGAAGGCTAGAGGTTTAGCCGCAGACGATATCACCGCTGTGATTCTCACCCATGCTCACGCCGATCATGCTATGGGAGCGTTGCGAATGGGCTCCGACGGTAAACCGCAGTTACGCTTTCCCAACGCGAAAATATACGTGCAAAAACGCGAGTGGAAGGACGCCATGAACCCGAACGAGCGAACCGCGGCCACCTATCTTGTTGATAAATTGCGTATATTTGAAGACTCGGGCAAGTTAGAGTTTGTCGATGGCGATACCGAGATATTCAAAGGCGTATCGGTCACGGTTACCGGCGGGCATACACCCGGTTCCCAGGCCGTTATTGTGGATGGTGGCGGGGAGAG
>JAZGHS010000122.1:0-5710 GCA_036481315.1 Candidatus Zixiibacteriota bacterium
TTGCTGCCGCCGCCGCGGCGGCCCCGGCCGCAGCCGGTCCTCCTCCGTAAGTCATCCTGAATTCCTCCTTAAAAAGCCCATTTCCAATACTAATAACCACAAATCGCGAGATTATTCAAATATAAAAGCGGTTCGAAATGGGAAAATATGAACCTGAATTCCCGAATTATTCCCCTTATTGATAATTTTATATTATATTTATAAGGCTATGAATATATAATGATGGGGATTGAGAATTAATGAAAGATAAGACATCATCGGGAATACCGTTAAAACGGATCTTTGACCAAAATGATATAAACGACTTCTCGTCTCTTGACCGTGACGCCGGCCAATACCCTTTTACCAGAGGAATTTACGACCAGATGTATCGTCAACGGCTCTGGACCATGCGTCAATACGCCGGTTATGGCACGGCGGCCCAATCGAATGAACGCTATCGTTATCTTCTGAGCCAGGGGCAGACCGGCCTTTCGGTCGCTTTCGATCTTCCAACGCAGATAGGCTACGATTCCGATCATCATCTGGCGTCAGGGGAGGTCGGCAAAACCGGGGTAGCGATAGATTCGCTGGCCGATATGCGGATTCTGTTCGATAAGATACCGCTGGATAAGGTCTCCACCTCTATGACCATCAATTCCACGGCGTTTGTATTACTGGCGCTTTATGTGGCGGTAGCCAAAGGGCAGAATGTGCCGTTGGGAAAACTTCGGGGGACAGTGCAGAACGATATCTTAAAAGAGTATATCGCTCGGGGAACGTATATCTTCCCGCCAAAACCGTCGCTTAAGCTTATCACCGATATATTTAAATACTGCAAAGATCATATCCCTGTCTGGAATACGATATCCATTTCCGGTTATCATATCCGGGAGGCCGGTTCCACTGCCGCGCAGGAAGCGGCGTTTACAATCGCCGACGGTATCTGCTATGTCGAACACGCTATCAAGGCGGGTTTGGAAGTCGATGAATTCGGACCGAGGCTTTCGTTCTTCTTCAACGCGCATAATAACCTGTTCGAGGAGGTGGCCAAGTTCAGGGCGGCGAGGTTTGTTTGGGCGAAGATCATGAAAGAACGGTTCAAGGCCAAAGACGATCGCTCCTGTATGCTTCGATTCCACACCCAGACAGCCGGTTCCATGCTTACCGCGCAACAGCCGGAAAACAATATTGCCAGGGTGACATTGCAGGCGTTAGCGGCTGTTTTGGGCGGTACCCAATCATTGCATACCAACTCCATGGATGAGGCCTTAGGCCTGCCCACCGAGAAAAGCGCCACTATCGCGTTGAGAACCCAGCAGATTATAGCCCGGGAATCGTCGGTTACCGATACAGCAGATCCGCTCGGAGGATCGCATTATGTAGAGTATTTAACGTCTCAAATGATTGATCGTATCGATAAGTATATAGCCGAGATCGATAAAATCGGCGGGGCGCTCAAAGCGGTGGAGGCCGGGTATTTTCAAACCGAAATCCAGAAAGCGGCCTACGATTACCAGAAAGAAATTGAGAGTAAAGAACGAATCGTCGTCGGAGTCAACGATTATGTCACGGGCGACGGCGAACCCCGGAAAATCCTCAAAGTCGATCCGAAGCTGGAGAAGAAGCAAATCGAGTTCGTCAAATCCGTTCGCGAAAGCAGGGACGCCCGGCTGGCCGAAAAACGACTCGAGGAACTCCAACAGGCCGCAATCTCTGAAACCAATATCATGCCTGTTATTGTTGACTGTGTGGAGTCAATGGTTACGGTGGGGGAGATTTGTGATGTTTTGCGCGGCGTTTACGGTGAATATAAGGAGAACGTTGTTCTATGAAAATATTAGGCCTTCATCATGTGGCTGTCGCGGTTGACGATATCGAGAAATACAGATCGATATTCGAAAACCTGCTCGATATAAAATGCGGCCCGGTTGAAACCGACGAGGCCAACGGGGTCAGCCTGACATTCCTCGATCTGCAAAACAGCGAACTGGAATTTGTAAAACCGCTTGACGACGGTTCATCTATCGCTAAATTTATAGCTAAGAGAGGCTCCGGGATTCATCATTTCTGCCTGCGGGTGGAGGATATCGACACCGCTATCGAGGAACTAAAATCGAAGAATGTGCAAATGATAGATAATAAACCTCGCGCCGGCGCGGGAGGATCGAAGATTGCCTTTATTCATCCCGAATCGGCAGGCGGGATTTTGATAGAGTTAAAACAGGATAACGTTTCAAAGGAGTAGTTATGAAAAAGTTAATAACGATTTTTATTCTGATAATCGCGGCATCATCGGTTTACGCCCAGCCGATCTCAAACGTGAGATCGTCGGCGTTAACTGACGAATCAACTGTCGTATTCAATCTCGACTTTATCGATCCGTTCGGTCTTCCGGGAATCGATATCTCGATCATAGCTCGTATGGGAACTCAGCACGAGGAATTCGAGATACCCCTTACGCATGTTAACTTCCCGCCTTATTATGAAAACACTTACGAGGCGGAATGGATATTCGAGGAACCGGGCGCCTCGATTACATATTACGGAAGAGCGCAGGCGGATACGCTCGTGATTACCCAGTCCTATAAAAACGCCGGCAACCAGATGCCTCCCGACGGCGATATTTACGCCGATCTGATCGGCGATCCAGTAGGCGATACGTTGCCCGGCACCGCTGGAGAATGGCTCGATCTCACCGGTACCGCTATTACTTATTCGGACACACGTCTTTTCGGCAAGCTTGATAACGTGAACAACGATTGGCCGGATAACCAGGGGCAGGATTTCTATTTTTACGCTTTCCTCATGCATCCCACAGACTCGTTATCGACCAATGTTACCGCAATGGTTTACGGTAATATCCCGTTTTTCTTCGAACCGGGATTGTATTCGCTGAGTCTAATCGATACCTCGTTTACGTATATCGCCGATATAGATTACAGTATTGATCAATTCCTGCATATGTCCTGCGATATCGACGATTTACTATCCGCGCCCGGCTGGGATACCTGGCCGCCGGAAAACGGTTTTATTATCACCGGGGCGGCTACTTTCACGATTACATTTACAACCCCCGTTTTCAACGATTTCACTTATCCATCGGCATTTATACCCGAGACCCAGTATCTGCAAACCACCGAAAACTCCGCTCCCCAGATCGAATGGGAGATATCTCCCATGCCCGAGGAGTTTATTGACGCATACGTGACTTACAGCGACCCGGATAATAATCTCCCGGTGGAAAAGACCTTTTATTTCGACGGCCAACCGCACGAGATGGGGACATACGACAGAGATTATACCGATATGGCCCATTTCGAAGATCAAATTGATTGGCCCGGCGGCGATTGGCATACATATTATTTCCGCTTTTCCGACGGCGCCGAGGTGGTGGAGACTGAACTCGATTCGGTTTATCTCTCGCCAATTGCGGTTGACGATAATCCGGTACCGTCACGATTTGCTCTGATACAAAATTACCCCAACCCCTTCAACGCGGAAACGTCGATAAGATTCGATATTGCGAAACCGTCGCATGTGAATCTCTCCATTCACGATATCTCGGGGGGTATCGTCGCGACGCTTGAGGATTCATATCTGCAAGCCGGATCTCACTCGATCACCTGGGACGGCCGCAATTCCGCTGGACAGACGGTATCGTCGGGAGTATATTTCTATAAGTTAAACAGCGAAGGTTATACCGATACGAGACGAATGCTCCTTCTTAAATAGGAGGGCAAAGGATGAGATCATATTACTATAAACCGGTTTTATTGGCATTAATAACAGTTTGCCTGACCGGCCCGGTTATGGCCCAGGAATGGTCGTGGTACCTCAATCACGATTTTTTCAATCCCAGCGGCATCAACCCGCCGAGGAATAATTCACCGTTTCTTTTCGATATAGACAACGACAACGATCTCGACCTGATACTCGGGCAGGGCGACGGTACTATCGCGCTCTATTACAACGACGGTTTCCCCGAGGTGGAACGCTGGCGGCTCGATGAGGATTATTTCGGCGATTTATCATTCGATTATTGCGTTATACCGACCCTGGGAGATTTCGACGGTGATGACTCGCTGGAATTGGTGGTCGGACTTAATTCCGGCTATGCCGATGATAGTCTTCATGTGTTCAGAAACAGGGGAACATCGGAAGATCCTCAGTGGGAGGAGGTATTTGGCTTTTTCAATTTCTCCACCCAGTATTATTCATATCATAAATTTCACGATTGGGATGATGACGGCGATTATGATCTAATAGTTAGCTGGTGGGGCGGTTGGGAATTTTCCTATCTATTTTTTAGAAATCAAGGCAATCCAGGCAACCCGCTCTTCGAGTTGGATTCGACAATCACCAATACCTTACCGTCGAATCTTACTCCCTGTGGTATCGAAGGATTCGATATTGCCGATTTGAATTCCGATGGAGCTTATGATTTTATCTCGGCATACTTCGTATGTGATGCCTACAGCGAAATAGCCATATTTCTTAATGAGGGCACAAATGAGAATCCAGATTTTGGAACACTCGATAATTACATCGTGCCTGGTTTAGGTATGGATACGAATCTATCCGTAGGCGATCTCGATTTCGATGGAGATCTGGATATTATAGCCGCTGGTTATTATCCTTTACTGAGCTATATTCAGAACGACGGCGATCCCCAATCCCCGATTTTTAATAGCGATGAATATATGGAGATCGGGCCGTTTTTCATCGACGGCGCTCTTGACATGGCTTTCTTCGACCGCGATAATGATAGCGATCTCGATTTAGCCGTATTTGAAAATTTCATTCTACTACCGGGCGGAGGGCACATAATTTATTGGACGTCGTATCTCAATTTCGGTACGCCCACCGTTCCCGATTTCATGCGTATGGATTGGTTCTCCTGGGGGTATGCTGAATACACGGATATGGCCTGGACACATGGCGATCTAGATGGCGACGGTTGGCAGGATCTCGTTTGTAGTTTCCATGATAGCCTTTGGACTTTTTGGAATATTCCCGATTCGGATTTCGAACAAGACTATATGCACTTCGCCGAAATCGAAAACGGCATCAAACATCCCGAACTTGTCGATCTCGATTCCGATGGCGATCTGGATCTGTTTGTTATCGATAGCGCAACGAATGAGTTGACCGCGTTCGAAAACACCGGCACACCGCAGGAGTCGCAGTGGCAACAGCATCACGAGTGGGCTGAGGATCTCGATCCTTCGGCGTCGTTTGTCAGGACGACATTATTAAACGGCGATAACCTTCCCGACATGGTCCTTCAGGTCGGCGGCCAGCTAAAGGGATACTTGAACGTTGGTAGCTCGGATGACCCGGCTTTTCAATTCATTCCGCAGATTTTCGAGGATTGGCAGGATTACCCGGTTTCGTATTACGATATCGCCGATCTCGACGGCGACGGCGACGACGATATAATTTTAAATCAAGACGGTGTTATCCTGTTTCTGGAAAATCAAAACGTACTGGCCATCGACGATTTGGAATTACCCGACAATCCCTTCCTTCTCTCCAACTATCCCAACCCTTTCAACGCCTCCACCACGATCAGCTTCAGCCTGCCGGTCACGGGGGATGTCAGGCTTGAGATCTACGATATCGCCGGGCGGTTGGTTAAGACGCTGGCTGATGGCGAGATGAATTCCGGCGAGCATATTATCGCGTGGGACGGCACCGATAAAGCGGGGGATAGTGTCGCGTCGGGGAT
>JAZGHS010000123.1:0-59270 GCA_036481315.1 Candidatus Zixiibacteriota bacterium
CGGCTATCAGCGATCATTTTCCGGATAATAATTTCGCGCTCGATTCGACCAATAATATCAGTTCAAGGGTCGGGGATAAGCTTACCCGTGACGCTATCAAGGCGATCATTTTCGCTCTTTTCGGAATTTTGATCTACATTTGGATTCGTTTCGATTTCAGGTTTGGCGTGGCGGCTACGATCGCGACTTTCCACGATGTTCTCGCGGTTTTAGGCATCTATTTTCTGCTCGATCTGGAGATTTCGCTCCTGGTGATTACGGCGTTATTGACACTGGCGGGGTATTCGCTTACCGATACGGTTGTGGTATTCGACAGGATACGAGAGAATTTAAAGAATTTCCGCAGGCGCAGCGATTTTGCCTCGACCGTTAACACATCCATCAATGGTGTACTGTCCCGCACGGCGATAACGTCGTTAACCACCATGATGGTCGTTCTTGTGCTCCTCATTATCGGCGGCGAGGTCTTATTCGATTTTGCCCTGGCGCTGATGCTGGGGATAATCGTGGGAACCTACAGTTCGGTATTCGTGGCCAGCCCGATCATCGTGGAATGGGAACAGCGGGCTCCTAAACGGGTGAAGTAAGGTTTAATAAATTTGATTTTACAAAGGCCGCCGTTGGCGGCCTTTTTTGCTTATAAAGTGATTGGTGTACGTCCTCGTGCACCAATGCGGTATGTCGGCAGACGGGGACGTCTACCGACCACATCATTGGTTTATTTCAACAACACCATTTTAATATTCTCCGAACGATCCCCAGCCTCCAGCCTCGCGAAATAGACACCTGAGGGGTATTCGGAAGCGTTCCATGTAATGGTATATTTCCCTGTGTTTTGATGGCCTTCATATAATATCTCGATCAGTTGACCGTGGAGATTGTAAATAGTAATACTGATATCGCTATCGAAGGGAATATCGTAGCTTATTTTCGTGAACACGTTGAAGGGATTCGGATGATTCTGGCTAAAAGCAAAGTATATAGGTAGATCATTTTCGGTTTCCACATCGCTCGTTTGATCCGGCGCTAATTTAAATAAAATCATTTTCATGGAGTTATAGCCGGCGATCGCGTGTCCCCCATCGGAGGTTTGTCGAATAGCCCTTATTTTACTTTCGGAGGACATAGGAATATTCTTATCCCATAGCAGGTTGCCGTCGAAACGGATCTTGACTATGTAAGCCCCGGGATTGCTGCCGATGGAATAACCTCCGATAATATAACCTCTATCTGATGTCGGTGCGATGGAATGTCCTATCATTCCTGCCCCGAATCTTCTTTCCCACATCATGTAACCCAAAGATGTAATTCTCGATACATATATCTGCGGAATTCCCTCCGAGTGGTACTTTCCGCATAAAATAAAATTCTCGTAATCGGCGTAATCGACATTGAGTGCTGCGCGTCCTTCATCATCGCCACTCCCGCCGTACGTTCTTGTCACGATTTCATTTCCATGCGCGTCTGTTAATATAAAATACATATCCGAATAGAATAAATATTCTGTCCAGCCCAGTATCGCGTAACGACCACTCGGTGTCCGCTTTACAGACCAAGCCCTCTCATTAGAGGACGTACCGTACGTTCTCTCCCAGATCAACTCCCCGTTTAAATCGATTTTAATAAGGTAAAAATCCTCTCCGCCCTCTCCGAAGGACGATGTCCAACCCGCCACGATATATCCCTCGTCCCCCGTCAACTCCACGCAACGCCCTTCCTCGTCGGCTTCCCCGCCGAAAGTCCTGGACCAAACCGTATCCCCCTCGGAATTGGTTTTAACCAGGTAAACGTCCTTTTCCCCCGCCCCGAAAGAAGTTGTGTATCCGGCTATTATATAACCGCCCTCAGGAGTCTGTTTTATTGAGCGCCAGGCATCGGCAAGATTGCCCCCGTAAGATTTTGTCCAAAGGGTATCGCCATTTGAGTTTGTCTTTATCAGGCAAGCGGTAGGTCTGAAGTTACTCACGCCATAGGAGCCGACCAGCATATAACCTCCGTCGCTGGTTTCTATCATATCCCATCCTTCGGTTACTGATTCGATCTGATAGTATTTTGTCCATTCAATACTTGGCTCTTGAGCGTTCGTTCCTATTGCTGATGCTATAGAAATCGTCGCTGATAAATAGATCGTCTTGAAAAGTCTCATTTTCGGCCTTCCGGACATCCGAAAAAGTTTCTTTGTATTATGTTTACAAATTATAAAACAAGTTTTGCGTGAAAAAACGTTCCGTTATTTCACCCGCCTATTTCAATAGCACCATCTTAATATTTTCGGTTTGCATTTCCGCCTCCAGCCGCGCGAAATAGACGCCGGAGGGGTAATGGTCGGCGTGCCAGGTGATGGTATGATATCCGGCCTGCTTGTTGCAATCGAATAATGTTGCTACCCGTTGCCCGAGTATGTTGTAGATCTCGATTCGAACATCGGATTGCACCGGCAGGCTGTAGCGGATGGTGGTAATCGGGTTGAAGGGGTTGGGATAGTTCTGATGGAGGGAATACTCGATTGGCAACAGCCGTTCGCCTATTATACCTGTTGGTTCGCATCCCACTCCGAAAGTCCCGATATCTTCGCCGTTTTCTCCGGCGCCGACGCAACAGGAGTTTTCCGCCAGATAATAATTACCATCATCGGGATTGCAGAATAGAGGATCGCAATCGATATTTCCCTCGCCTTCCCAGCCGCCTTGGATGTTTGAGTAAGTAATAATAGATTCGCTTCCGGAATGTTCGTCGGGGGTGTCTCCCCAGAGAATACAGTTGACCAGTGACGGAGTCGAGGCCCCGTTCCAGATAGCGCCGCCATAATCGGCCGAATTATCTGAGAAAGTGCAATTTAATAATACAGCCTGAGAATAGGTATAATTCGATATTCCTCCGCCTGCCCCTGAAGCGTTATTACCTGCAATAAGGCAATTTGTGATAATCGGCGAGGACATGTCGTTTGAAATCCCCCCTCCGTAATTACCGGCGGAATTGCCTGTTATCTCGCAGTTGTAAAGTTCCGGCGCGCCTCCGATATTATCCATACCGCCTCCTCCATTAAGGGCGATATTCCCTGATATGATCGTGTATTCAAATCGGGAGAGTGAATTATTGCAGTGGATACCACCACCGTAGCTGGCGGTATTATCGTAGATTTCATTTTGACGAGCTATAATGTTGGAGCCTTGAGCGAAAATCCCGCCGCCCGGTCCGAGGGCGATATTACCGCTAATAATATTATTGTCGATTATGGGATTGGAAGTATAAAAACAAAGCCCTCCGCCTTCGAAATTGGATATATTCAGGCTGATGGTATTACCGATAATTTCGGGAGCGGAGGATGTAAAACACGCGATACCGCCTCCATATTCATATTCCGCAAGATTACCGACCAGCACGTTATTTTCTATACGGGGACTGGCATCGCTGCAGCAAATCCCCCCGCCGGCGCCCATGACTGAATTGCCGTCAATTAAATTATTATAAATATAGGGATCTGAATTCTGGCAATAGATTCCCCCTCCGGTTAAAACCGCTGTATTTTGAGATATCGAATTATTGGCAATAACGGGATTAGAGGAATCGAAACAAGCGATTCCGCCACCGTTCGAACTGGTGTTGTTTCCCATTATGATATTATTAGCTATGGTGGGTGAAGAGTTATTGCAGTAGATACCTCTCTGGCCATGGGTTAAAGTAAATCCGGTTAATGTAGCGCTGCTGTCTTCACCTTCCGCGAATTGTACTACAGAGACGGAACCATTACCGTACATTACCGTTTCCTCAATATACGTCGTATCCCCCGTTGTCAAGAACAGCGAGCCCAGCGTGATATTATGCCCGTTGAAATTGATATTTTCCACATAAGTCCCCGGCTGAACCAGCACCGTGTCGCCATTTGATGAAACATCGATGCCCTCCTGGATGGTGAGGTAGTCATCGGGGATGTTGATGATGGCGGCGGAGGCAGGATGGGTGATAAGAGTCGATAATATGATCATCAGTAATGTAATTCTCTTCATTTTAGCAACTCCTTATTTCAACAATACCATCTTGATATTCTCCGTCAAATTCCCCGCCTCCAACCTTGCGAAATAGAGGCCGGAGGGGTAATCGTCGGCGTGCCAGGTGATGGTATGATATCCGGCCTGCTTGTCGCAATCGAATAATGTTGCCACCCGTTGCCCGAGTATGTTGTAGATCTCGATTCGGACGTCGGATTGTGATGGCAGGCTGTAGCGGATAGTAGTGGATGGGTTGAAGGGGTTGGGGAAGTTTTGCAAGAGCGAAAACCTGTTAGGAAGTTCGTTTATAAAATCATCGATAGTGACCATAACCGAGTCCCCGCCGCCGTAAGCGCCCATGTCGGAGAGGATCGTACCCAGCCCCCAATCACAATCCAACAGGCTGTCTATGATGGCCGGACTGCCGGTATCAATACAGGGGGAGTCATACGGATCGCCGCATTCTGTGGACATGATATTAAAATGCTCGTTACGAAAAAGAAACAGCGGATCTTCGCTGATATTCCCCTCGCCGGGCCATATAGCATACTGGATACAACAAAATGAAATCTGCGACCAAACTGAATCGTCTAAGAAAATCTCTGAACCCTCCGGCCACGAATCATTCCCCCAGACTATTGAATTTGTTAGCAGCAGTGTCGAATTACTATCGCAATAAATACCCGCCCCCACGTAGCTCCAGTTTCTGGTAACGGTGTTATTATACAATTCAAGATTGGATTCACGGCAATATATGCCACCTCCCATAAAATTAGACCAAATGCTGTTATTGGTAATCGTTAGATTAGAATTTTCACTATAGATACCACCGCCATATGACAACATACCGTTTGCCCTATTATACCTGATTGTGTTACCGGATAATACGGCGTCTGAGGAGAAGCAATAGATTCCACCGCCTTCAGCATTAATGTTGTAGGCTATGTTATACTCGATAATATTGTCTCTAATTATGGGGCTTGAATAGTTGCAGAAAATACCTCCTCCACTACCGGAGGAATTATAACCGTTTCGTATAATAAATCCCATTATGCACGACCCATTGTCTTCTTCATTTTCAAATGTCACGACACTACCAGCATCATCACCATCTATGATTGTCGAAGAGATATAATCAGTATCGCCCGTGATTAAAAACAACGAACTCAGAACGATATTATGCCCGTTGAAATTGATATTCTCCACGTAAATCCCCGGCTGCACCAGCACCGTGTCGCCATCAGTGGAAGCATCAATACCCTGCTGGATAGTGGGGTAATCGTCGGGGATATCGATGATGTCGGCGTAGCCGGGGAGGGCATAGGCTATTATAGTGATAGTGATTAGAAGGGTTATTCTTTTCTTCATTGTTATTTCCAGTGAGGCCTCAATATATTAAGCCCCTACGGCATCATTATTTTAAAAGAACAATTCTATACTCTTTTCATTCCTCCGCTTCGCTCACAACCGTTAAGCCGATAGCATCAATATAGCGATATTCCATAATATGTAAAGAAAGAACGACTGGCTAAATAGGTCTACATTAACAAATATAAACAATTTCGAATTAAGAGGTTAGATAGGCAACAATTCCGGCAATTTTCTCTTGACCTATTAGTAATTGCTTCTATATTTGCGCTCTATGTGAGGTATGGTATGGCTTGTGAAAAAAAGCGCAAAAAGCGCAAATTGATAATAGAAGGAGAATAGAGTGGCAGATGAAAAAATCCCTCGTCGCGAGGCGCTCAATTATCTTCTCGGCGCGGGCGTAGGCGCCCTGGGGATCGCCACACTCTACCCGGTGGTGACATATATCATACCCCCGAAAGCGTCCGGCGCCGGGACATCGTCGGTATCCGCCGCCAAAGTCGGCGAACTGAAGCCGAACCAGGGCAAGATATTCAAGTTCGGAAACAGCCCCGGCATATTGGTATTAAAACCGGGTGGAGATCCGGCCAGCGCGCTTGGCTACGTCGCTTTCACCGCTGTTTGCACCCATTTAAACTGCACGGTACAATACCGCGACGATCTAAAAGAGATCTGGTGCGCCTGTCACAACGGCCATTTCGATCTCAACGGGAAGGTCATGTCGGGCCCGCCTCCCACGCCGCTTCAAGAATACCGAGTGGCTATCAAAGGCGACGAGATCTTCGTCTCCAGCGAGGAGGCGTAATATGGATTTAAAAGAAAGGCTATATAACTGGTGGAACGAGAGAGTCGATCTCGATAACCTGCTGGCCTTTTTAAATCACAAAACTGTCCCGCACCATCGTCACTCGATCTGGTATTATGTCGGCGGGATGTGTCTTTACCTGTTTATCGTGCAGGTTATCACCGGGATTTTGCTTTTGCTTTATTATAAACCGACCGCTGAAGCGGCTTACGAATCTGTACAGTATATAATGACAGATGTTCCATTCGGCTGGCTGGTCAGATCGATTCATTCCTATGCCGCCAACATATTCATCGGTTTGATTTTTGTGCATATGTTCTCGGTCTTTCTGATGAAAGCTTATCGTAAGCCGAGAGAATTGACATGGATAACAGGGGTCGTACTTCTATTACTGGCTATGGGATTCGGTTTCTCCGGATACCTTCTGCCCTGGAACCAGCTTGCCTATCTGGCCACCAACGTCGGCACCAATTTCGCGATCATGACTCCGGTAATCGGGGATTGGCTTTTGGTGTTCTTGCGCGGCGGAACGGAGGTTACCGGGGCAACGTTGACCCGCTTTTTCGGTTTCCACGTGGCCGTACTGCCCGGCATCTTCACCTCTGTATTGGGTCTTCATTTGTTATTCGTGCAAAGGCTGGGGATGAGCGTCCCGATATCGATCGAGAAAGAGATCAGCGACGGCAAGGCCCAACGCGAGGAAATGCCGTTCGTCCCCAATTTTCTTTATAGAGATATTCTCGGCTGGACGTTGGCGTTGGGATTGATCGTTTTGCTATCGTCCATGTTCCCGTGGGAGTTGGGTGAGAAAGCCGATATACTCACACCGGCGCCACCTCATGTCAAGCCGGAATGGTTTTTTGTTTTCATGTACCAGACTCTGAAATACGTCCCCAAAACTATTGGAGTGTTCGGGTTCGCTATTGGGGGCGCAGTGTGGATTTTATTGCCGTTTTTCGATAGGAAATCGAACCGCGGCGAACCGAACAAACTCTACACGGTAATCGGGGTATTCGTAGTGATCTATATGGTCGCGCTGACATTAATCGGATATCTGGCGCCGGGGGAATGATATGAGAATGAAACTGATACTTCTGATTTTCGTGGTCGCCGGCTTTACCACCGCGAGGGCGAAAAGCTCAAGCTGTGTCGATTGCCATCTTTCCAGCGACTGGGTTTCCGATACCACCATCGTATCCGATTATATGTCCGGTGATATACATTTCAAGATGGGGTTGAGTTGCGACGATTGCCACGGCGGCGATCCGAAACGCGGTTTCGAGGAGGGCGATCCCGACCTGGCTATGGATCCCCTGAAAGGTTATAAAGCTCCGCCGAGCAGGACGGCCACGCCCGATTTCTGCGACCGATGTCATTCCGATATCGAGTATATGAAAAGGTACAATCCTCGCCTGCCTACAGACCAGTTGAAACTTTACAAAACGTCGGTGCACGGCAAGCAGCTTTACCGGACCAGAGATACCAAAGTCGCCGTTTGCACCGATTGCCACGGAGTTCATAATATTCTGCCGTCGTCGGACTCGCGGAGTATGATCTATCACAACAACGTTCCGGAAACGTGCCGTAAGTGCCACGGCAGCCCTCAGTATATGAGAGGGTATAAATATAACGGCCGTCAGATACCGACAGACCAGTACGAGGAATATTCGAAATCGGTGCACGGTATCATGGTCTTGGAAGAGGGAGATAACTCGGCTCCATCCTGTAACAACTGTCATGGTAACCATGGCGCTACTCCGCCGAATCTTATCTCGGTTTCGGCCGCCTGTGGGGAATGCCACGCATATAATCGCGATTTCTTCAACGCTTCCGTGCATAAAGAGGTATGGGAGGATCTCGGATATCCCGAATGCGAACAATGCCATGGCAATCATCTCATCCAGCCTGCCACGGAAGGGTTGCTCGGCGTGGACGAGGGCGCGCTATGTATCCAATGTCACGATGAGGGCGACGATGGTTACGCGGCCGCGTCGATTATGAAAGCTCAAATCGATTCGCTCAAACATGCTTTGGAATCGGCTGAAAAGGTGGCTAAGGAAGCTGAGGAAAAGGGAGTGGAAGGTGGTCAGGCCAGGTTCGATCTGGGCGCGGCAAAGGATAACCTGACCCGGGTTCGATCGGTAATTCACACTTTCGACCCGGAACAGGTCTCGGAGATTACGTCATCCGGTATAAAAGTTGCCCACGAGGTAGAAGAGATCGCAGAGTTGGCTTTGGGTGATATCAAGATCCGTCAGATCGGCCTGGCGATTTCTCTTTTGGTGATACTCTATGTGGCCCTGATTTTATGGAGAAAAATCAAGCAGGTCGATAGTAAAACCGATTTCGTAGTGCGTGATAAATAGAATAAATCGATAGTTAAGATCGAGGGGTATCGGATAGATTTTTTCGGTATCCCTTTTTTATATGAACGGATAATCCGGTTATAAGGGCGATTTTTTTTGATAAACACCAAAACCGGGGTTGGGAGCCCCTTATTTGTATTATACACCAATAAGTTACAGTCCTCGTGACCATATCATGACCAAAATCAATTTTCGCCTTCCTTCCCCATTTGACGCCGGATCGTCTGGCCGATGCGGTGGAAAAGTTGGAATTTAGCTGATAAAAAATACTGCTTATGCAGTTTTAACGGTAAGCACTTAATTACAAAAAGACACCATTATACCACAACAATCGCGGTTCCGACGATGTTTTGGCGAATATCATTAATCGTTTTCTCAGACTTTTTACCCATAGTATTCAACTGAAAGACTAAATTAATCGAGAATTCGTAGCGAGAAAGAAAACCGTTTGTAATGATCTACTTATAATGTTATTATAGTCATGGAATGAGACATGGTATGACAAACCGGACGCTTACAACGGTATGTTTCAAAAAGATGTACTTTGTAATTTGCAAATCAGGAGGACACCATGGCGTATACGTTTAAAGAAGAAAATGGAATAGTGGTATTTGAGTTGGCGGGCAAAATCATGGGCACCCCCGAAGACATGTCTATAATAGACAAATTCGGAGAATTGGCAGAACAGGAAAAGGTACAATTGGTGCTTGACTTATCTCGAGTAGATTGGATGAATTCCAGGGGATTGGGGATTTGCGTATCCGGAGTTACGACAACCCGCAATCGCGGAGGCGACCTCAGGCTGGCCGCCCCCTCGGAGAATGTAAAAACCTTTTTGGATAAATGCAAAATGTTCGCCGTTATCAAAAGTTACGATACTGTAGAAGAGGCTATAAAGAGCTTTCAATAGTTTGTACGGTATTAATAAGATCTATATTGTGCAGAAATAGCGGGTTTAGTCCAGCCATCCTCAGAAACCCTCGGGCAAAGCATACCTTTTTATTAACTCTTGATAGCGCGGATTATCGCGGAATGGATCTATCCAGTGTTTGTATCTCAGCGTGTTCACGGTTATACTTGTTTCTCGAGCAAGTACAATTTCAAGCTCATCAATTGAATTCTCATATTCGCCACAATTCGCGAAAATTCTAGCTTTGGTCATATTATTTACATCTTTTTCTAAGACGCATTCAATCGCTTCATCGCACTCTCCCAAAAACGAGAGAAGTAATCCTCGCCACCCCATACGCTTATCTGATTTTTTGTGTTCCGCCATTTTTCTTGCCTCTTCGCTATAACCTTCGAGAATGTCGAGATGGCTGAAAAAATAAAGTGAGCGCCCAGCAAAGATGTGGTTTTTGGTTGTATCCGCTTTTTGTTTACGGATATAGCTTGCTATAATCGAAACTGTTTGCAGGTCAGGTATATATCTTGTTATCCCCGAGTTATTGATAACATATTCTGTAGTATCACAATGTTCAAGCGCTTCGCTTATAACCGGTTTTATTTTCTCTATATCTCCATAATGAGAAACCAGACCTTTAATTTTATCCTCGTAATAATATTGAACCTCCGGTTCCAGAGCAATAGCCCGATTGATAGTCTGCTCGGCTTCGTTGAATCTGCGGAGAGATCGCAAAACTGAAGCAATAGCCGCATGCCTTCTGGCATTTAACGGGTCGAGTTCAGCCGCTTTTTTTCGATTCTTCAGAGCTTCTTCAAACTTCCCTTGTCTCGCCTGTGCTGATGATATGGAATGTAGTAATTCGGGATCGTTATGAAGTTCGGATTTTGCCATTGAATAATATTCGAGGGCACGATCATAATCGATATCAACATAGTAATAATAAGCCCCCAAGGCCAGGTATCCCTGCGGAAGTTCGGGTTGAAGTTCCAAAGATTGTTTCGCTGATTCTAAAGCGATTTTTCCATTTCTATGTTTTGGAGAATCGTATGCCCAGTGGGAATATGCCTCAGAACGCAAAGCATAGGCCAGCGCAAAAGTAGAGTCAAGAACGACAACACTGTCTAGTATGTCTTGAGCATCACTAGAACCGGAGTAATCACTTCTTCGCCTAATTTTTTGGAGGGCTTTAAGATATAGCTTATAAGCTTCAGAATTATCAGTTGGTATATTGTAGAGATTTTGCCTATCCTTTTCTAATAATGTCAAATCTAACTGCTCTACAATCTTTTCGGCGATATCGGCTTGAACTGCGAATATTTCCATCAAAGCTTGTTCATATATATCAGTCCAAATATGGCGGTCGTCGGATACTCGAATCAACTGTGGTGTGATGCGTACTTTTGATTGATCGCCGGTTTTGCTCCAGCGGACCGTTCCTTCAAGAACGTATTCGACTCCAAGCTCGCGGCCAACATCCTTCATTGTCATTTCGCCCGGTTTAATCATCATCGAACTGTACCTTGAGATCACTCCCAGCCCATCAATACCTGCCAGGCGAGAAGTTATCTCATCTGTCATACCGTCCGCAAAATACTGATCATCGGGCGAGCCAAGGTTCTCAAATGGCAACACCGCGATCATAGGCACTTCGTCAGTGGTTCGATGGTCTTTGTTGATCGGTCCAATAGCATACATTATAGCGACGATCACAATCACCACAGAGGCGGTAATTCCTGCGATAAGCCAGGTCTTTTTCGGCTTTTGAGCTGTTATCCTCGAGTAGCCGGATTGCGATGAGTCATACATCAGTCGTTTCAAATCAGCAATGACATCCTCAGCGGATTGACAGCGCAGCTCTTTGTCCTTTTCCAGCAGTTTTGAAAGAACATCCTGCAACTTCTCAGGAACGTCTGATCTATAGCGGGTCAGCGGCTCGGCGTTGTCCTCGATGATAGCCTTGAGAGTAGCTCCCTCATTGTCCCGTTTAAACGGTGTCTTCCCCGTTATCAGTTCATAGAGAACGATACCCAATGAGAACAGATCGGAGCGATGATCGATGTCTCTGCCTGACACCTGTTCCGGCGACATATAAGAGATTGTGCCGAGGGTCGATCCCGTTCGTGTAAGTTTATCATCTCCCTTAGCCACGGCCAGCCCGAAATCGAGCAGACGTACACGCCCCTGTTTGTCGACTACGATATTAGCCGCCTTGATATCTCGATGTATTATACCCGCGCGATGTGCCTCTCCCAAACCCTGGCAGATTTGAATAGCGTAGTCAACGATCAGGTCAAACGGGAGAGGTTTATCATGGCCAATATCACGCAGCGTCTCGCCCTCAACAAGTTCCATAACATAATAGGGCCGCCTATTGAATTCACTGACATCGTGGATGCTTATGATATTAGGGTGATTGAGCCTGGCTATCGTCTGAGCCTCGCGAACGAATCGAGTTTGAATCTCCTGGTCTGGCGAAAAGTGCGAGGGAAGGAATTTCATGGCGACCCTCCGTTTGAGCTTGGAGTCCTCCGCAAGATAAACTTCCCCCATACCACCGGCGCCAATCTTCTCGATGATTTTATAATGAGAGATCATTGTCCCTTTAATTATGGGAACGAACGAGCGTGTGTTGTCTTCGTTATGTTCCATCGTCATCGCCGTATTTCCTTAAAATGGCTCGGTAATGGGGATGATCTCGTAATGCGTCCCACTTCGGGTCGATTTGTAACAGATGAATGGAAAACCACGAGGGAATAGCTAAAAGATACTCTATACATTCCAAGGCCTTATCGCATTCTCCAATTAAGGTGTAAGAAAATGCCTGATCTTCAACGCGGAAAGGACCAATAACAGCGTTTTTCGAAACCGGGATGATTTCAACGGCCTTTTGGCTGCTAGCGATAGCCTCACCCTTTTGCCCGAGTCCGGCATAGGCTATTCCCAGCGAGCTATAAACCCGATCATCATCCGGGCGCTTTTCCAGCTCTATTCGTAGTAGTCCGATAGCTGATTCGTATAATTCGCGAGAACGATTCTCGTCATCTAAAAGCTGGTACGTATGAGCGGCTAATAGATCTTTAAGAGTAAAATACCATTGGCCCTCATCAAAAACCACTTCGGCCTGGTCGAGAACATTTAGCGCCTCTTCATAATTTCTCGAAAGGAGTTCAAGTCGATATAATTCGAAAAGAATAGCGGCCGGTCGTTTTAATTCGCGGTCAATTCGTCTTGGCATAGCCTCCAATGTAGCTCGACCGCCTTGAATATCACCGTTATGCAGCCAGTAATTCCAAGCCTTGCAGATGTAAACGAATGTTTGATCGGGAGCTATCGATATGGAACGATCATAATAGTTATCCGCTTCCCTATATTTTCTCATTATCATATAAGCGCATCCGATCTCGTGAGCCAACGAAGCGTCCCGCGGACTCAATTCAAACGCTTTCTTATAATTATCAACAGTCTCGTCGATCCTACCCTGCCGCTTGATAATCGCGGCAACGACGGCCAATATCCTGGTGTCGTTTGGCAAATCTCGTTCAGCAATAGCGAATTCCTCAAGCGCTTTTTCATAATCTTGATGACACCAATGATGATAATAGCCTAAAGCCAGATGAACGTCAGGCAACGCGGGCTGTAGTTCGTGAGCGCGATCTATAGCTTTCTTAGCACTTAAAACACGTCCTTCAGTACGATCATATCCATGAAAATACAACGCTGAGTGAACCCTTGAAAGATCCGCGTAGGCCAACGCGAAATCGCCGTCAAGTTCGACCGCCCGTTCAAACATTTGTACAGCTAGCCTGAAATCCTCTTCGGCGTAATCCGGCCGCCCTGCGTATTCCAAACCACGGAGATAAGCTTGATAAGCATCGAGATTGGACGTTGGCTTGGCTTCTACAATTCGACGTTCTGGTTCCAATAAAGCTATATTCAATTGTTCTATAACCCGTTCGGCAATTTCCGATTGAACATCGAAAATATCGTCCAATACACGATCATAACGTTCAGACCAGAGATGCGTATCGTCAGAGACCCTGATGAGCTGGGGAGTGATACGTACACGGCTATCACCAGAACTCTTGCGATTCCAGCGTACAGTACCTTCAAGAACATAATCAACCCCCAGATCAGACGCTATTTCTTTAATGCTCGATCGTTCATTTTTATATTTCATAGCGCTGGTTCTGGATATGACTCCTAATTTGCGGACCGCTGCTAATCGGCTGGTAATCTCCTCGGTCACCCCATCCGCAAAATACTCTTCGTCGGGAGGTCCCAGGTTGTCAAAAGGCAATACGACAAGCATTTTAAGCTCGGTGGAGAATCGGGAAGAGATTTTAGATTTTGATTGATGGTGTTTTAAATCCGCTAAAAGATCAACTGCGCTTTGATACCTTGAATTAATATCTTTTCTAAGCGCCTTTTGAATAATCCGATCAAGCTCCATCGATACATTAGCCCTGAACCTCGCTAAAGGTTCAGGATCCGAATTGAGGAGCGCATGACTAACGGCGGCCTCGCTATTACCCTTAAATGGGGGGCGTCCCACTACCATTTCGTATAATACTACACCAAGTGAAAAAAGGTCCGACCGTTGATCTATATCCTTTGCTTCGATTTGTTCCGGTGACATATAGCCAATCGTGCCGAGGGTTGAACCGGGCATAGTAAGTTTCTCAGATCCTTGAATGGCCGCCAGACCAAAATCAAGTAATTTAGCGCTACCATCGACGTCTATTACTATATTTGATGGTTTAATGTCCCGATGTATAATCCCAGCCTGGTGCGCTTTGTCGAGTCCCTCGCATATCCCGATGGCAATTTCGACAGTCTCCAATATCGATAGCTCATCGTTTTTAATTACTTCTCTTAACACCCGACCTTCAATATGTTCCATAGCGAAATATGGGCGATCGTTATGATCGCCAACCTCATAAATGGTCACGATATTGGGATGATTCAACTTGGCTGTCGCTTGCGCCTCGCGCTTAAAGCGCGACCTGCAGTCTTCGTCCTGGCAAAGGTGAGGAGGGAGGAATTTCAGCGCTACTTTGCGATTGAGTTCGGTGTCTTCTGCCAGATAAACCTCGCCCATACCGCCGGCGCCGATCTTCTCGATGATCTCGTAGTGGGAAATCATCGTCCCATTTGTTATTGGAACGAAAGAGCGGGTGTTGTCCATTCCGTTTTCACAGGGTTCAGATTTCACCACAAACACTCCGCATTAATATCAGCGTACCAGAGAAAAATTAAGTCTTCTTATTAAGAATAGTATATGATTAATGATCAATCAACACTTATTTATGCTATCGTTTCCTGCTCAAGACTATCATCGTAATGTCGTCACTACGAGGATTTTCCCCAATGAAATTATCGACCTCCGTCATGATCGTGTCCGTAAACACTTTTGGAGACTGTTCCGAACATTTCATTGCCAGTTTTTCTAATCTCTCATCGCCAAACTGCTCATCCACGGAATTTATCGCTTCGGGAATTCCATCTGAAAAAATAAAGACAATATCCCCATCGTAAAAATCGATTGAGTCTTCTTTCCATTCATCATAATCCATCATACCGATTGGAATCCCGGAGGCTTCGAGATATTCGGTTTTGCCGTCGCTTCGAATGAGCAAAGGAGGATTGTGGCCGGCATTAATAAATCTCATAGAATTTGATTCAGGGTTAAGTAAACCGATAAATAGAGTTGCGAAATCTCCCGGGCGGCTAAAGGTTTGCAGCTGTTTTGAGACTTTACAAACAGCATCGAGTAAACTTATCTCCCCTACATTATAAAGTGTACGGAATGATGCCAATATATTCGATGCCTGCAGCGCCGCTCCCACCCCTTTACCCGAGACATCAGCCAAAATAAGCAAGATTCGCCCATCATCCAGTTCGATGGCATCATAAAGATCCCCTCCAACATGCTTACACTGAATCTGAAATGCGTTTAATCTGTAACCGTCAATCGTTGGAAGCTCTTTTGGTAATAATTGCTTCTGAATTTGAGAAGCGATCGCCAACTCAGATTCAAGGATTTCTCTGGCTCGCCTTTCGCTTAAGAGATTATTATTTGTCATTTTCGCGGCAAGTATATTCGCGAATGTCGCTGTTATCCTGAGATAATCCTCTGTATAGTGGTGCGCCGGATTAGTAGTATCGGCGTATAAAATACCGAAAACCCGCCCCTCGTCATATAATGGCACAGCCATAGCGGATTTAATGCTCGATTTTATAATAGACTGTTGTTCAGCATATTTTTCTTCGGCTTGGGGATCTGAAATTAAAATGGCCTTTTTCTGACTGAGGATTTCTTTAATAATTGTCCTGGAGATACAAAATGATTTTGAATGCTTTTCGCCGGCAATACAACACGCGGACAGACAGACATCCTCTCCACTTTCATCAGTCAGGAATACGGCGATTCGTCCAGCGGGGATAACTTTTTGAAGTAATTCAATACCTTTTTCCAGCATTTGCTCGTCATCACCAGGCAGAATTAGCATCTTACCGACTTCCGAAATTGCTTTGAAGACATTGGGATCTTCAAGAATCTTCGAGGGAAGAGGCTTGAGCGCCTCATCCATAGATATCAATGTAGCTCTAGTTAGATCTTCGTCGATATTAGTGATTTCTAATGAACTACCTTTAGTCTTCGAGATATCGGCCGTTGTAAATTCTAATTCTATCCTTCCAAGAGCAAAAATGTCTCCTTGCTTAAGACTAACAGGACTTTCAATTCTTTTTCCGTTAACTGTTGTTCCGTTATGGCTTCCTAGATCTGTCAGCTTGATTTTCTTTTCATTGACAATTTCAATTTTGGCATGCTTCCGGGAAACCGTGTCGTCCTCTATAACCAGATCACATTCTAGATCCCTCCCTATAATATAGGTCCCTTTTTCAAGGTGCCAATCATGATGTTTCCTATCTGCGAGATTAAATATTCTTATCATTTTGGCTTTCTGCCTACAACCTTTGCTTATTCATATTAATTTATTATAGGTGATTTCGATGAAGTTGGTCAAGATCATAAATCAGACTTATATGAATTATACTATCGTTCATGTAAAAAGAGAATATTCGTTACCCGTCTTTGGATTCGTCCCACGACCGTCTTCTTCTCCACCCACCTATCGACCCGGCTCAGCCTAAACCTCACCCGATTCCCAAGCTTCACATGCGGGATATAGCCTGTATGTTTTCATTGGTAAATAGTCGACGGCTTGACTCGGAGGTAGTCGGCGATTTTATCGATAACGAAACTATGATATTTTTTTATCCAAACGGTTCATAAGCAAAATACCTCAAAACCACCCGCTTCTCCGCTTACAAGAGCCTATTGGAAACACCAAAACCGGGGTTGGGAGCCCCGGTTTTGTTTTTCAGAGGGTTTTATTTCCGAGGGTTATGTGAATACCGATTTGATACTGTCAAGCAAGATTTTGGTCGTCGAGTTTTTCTGGTCGGGCTTCCGGAATGTGGTGACCTTCTTTTTCATGCTTTTTATCGACGGGAGATTTGTCAGGTAGGTAATCTGGCCGATATGATGAGTCTCGTGCATATAGCTATAGGCGAGATTTTGCCCTAATGTCTCGAACTGCCCCCAGCTTTTTTGATCCAGTACGGCCGGATCGGAATTCTCCAACAAATGCTCGGTCAAGGCCACGAGCCGGGCGTAGCGTTTTAGCAGTTCCGACGGTTCCGGGTATTCAGAGGGATCGTCTTTGGGAAATGTACCTCTGGCAAACAGATCGCCGAGATCGGCGGTTTGCGGATCTCCACCGAGCATTTCCACGATCTCCCCGCGGTTTAAGACGACATGCCCCAGAAGCCAGATCATTGGATTGCCCCTGTTTTCCGGTTTGATATAGAAGCTTTCCAGGGAGAATACCTTTAATAGCTTGGGAATATAGGTCCCGTTAAACCTGAATAATTCCGCCAATATCCGGGTAGTCTGCATTCGTCGCTCCTTTTATTTTTGCTTTCGATACTTAGTTCTATAGAAATTCATGCCATTTCAGGGGAAAATCGTTTATCTAAATCCCTTCTTGTTGATTCTAAATAAGATAGAGTCGCGCCGGAATTCGCCAGAAGGCAAGTCCTCTATTCAAAAAATGAGCAATTGACAATATTCGCACAATCCGCAGGCCAATAAAGTCGGGATTACTCCACAAAGATTGTGATAACTTTCACATAAATGATTTGCCCCGCCGGTAAATAAAGACTATCATGGTAGGGTGAAACCGAATTTAGATAAATCTTCAGCGCTCGTAGCTTCAACCAATGAAATTAATACGGGCAAGGAGAAAAATGATGGATATTAGCATTGCCAGAGAAGAATATCATTACGAAAACAGGGTTGCCCTGACACCGGCGGCGGTAAAATCGTTGGTTACCGGGGGACACGACGTTTTCGTGGAAACGAACGCCGGATCGGGGGCGGGTTTTGCCGACGATCAATATTTAAATGTCGGCGGAAGGATTGTTTATTCCAAGGACGAGGCTTTCATGAGGGGAAATATTGTCTTGAAGATTTTCCCGCCGACCCTTGAAGAGTACCAACTGTTATCCGGTGAACAGACTATAATCTCCTTTCAACATTTGGTAACCGCCAGGAAAGAGGGGCTGGAGATATTGTTGGAGAAACGTATCAACGCAATAGGGCTTGAGGTTATAGAGGATTCCCACGGGAATCTCCCGGTTTTAATACCGATGTCGGAGTTGGCTGGCCAGATGGCGGTCTCGATTGCCAGCTATTACCTCTCGAATATCGGAGGAGGACGAGGCATATTACTCGGTGGCGGGGCCGGTATGCCACCGGCCACGGTGGTAGTACTGGGAGCCGGAATAGTCGGCCTTAACGCGGTTCGTAACGCTAAAGGGATCGGCTGTAATGTCGTTCTGCTCGACGATAACCTGGAGCGGTTACGTTACGCCAATGAAATGTTCGGCAAACAACTGGTTACCTATCTGCCGTTTGAATACAATATCGAAAAGGTGGTTCCTTTCGCCGACGTTATCATCGGGGCGGTTTTGATTCACGGTGAGAAAACGCCGAAACTTGTGACCAAAGAGATGGTTCAGAAAATGAAACCGGGTTCGGTGATAATCGATGTCTCTATCGATCAGGGCGGTTGTATAGAAACGTCGCGGCCCACTACCTGGGCATCGCCCGCGTATACCGAATGCGGCGTAACCCATTTCTGTGTACCGAATATGCCGTCGAATGTGGGACGTACCGCCACCTACGCTCTATCGAATGCTATGCTTCCTTACATCCTGGAGATAGCTAACAAAGGTCTGAAGGCCGCGCTTGGCGACGATTCCGGGCTGGCCAGGGGCGTTTATACTTTCAACGGAGCGGTTACCAACAAAGCCGTCGCGAATAAATTCGAAATGCCACATGTCGAGTTGGCGAACGTCCTGGAAGGCGGCAGGGCATGAACTGGATCGACGAGTATCAGAAGAAAAGGGTTTCCGCCGAGGAAGCGCTCAAAATTGTCAAATCGGGCGACCGGGTTTATATCCATGCCGGTTGCGCCGAACCGGAACATCTTGTTAAGGTCCTCACGGCAAGGAAAGACGAACTCGAGAACGTCGAAATAGTCCACCTTCTGACTGTTGGCGCTGCCGATTACGCCAGTCCCGAGATGGCCGGACATTTTCGCCATCGCTCATTCTTCACGGGCAAGAATGTGAGGGAAGCGGTAAACCAGGGACGAGCCGATCAGACTCATATTTTTCTGGGTGAGGCGGAGGAGCTTTTTACCAGCGGACAGCTTCCAATCGATGTCGCTCTGATTCACTGCTCCCCGCCCGACGAACATGGATTTTTATCCTTCGGGGTGGGGGTGGAGATAACAAAATCGGCCACAAGTGCGGCTAAATGCGTCATCGTCCAGGTAAACCCGGAGATGCCCCGAATCCTGGGAGATAATTTTATTCATGTTAAGAAAATCGATTATCTCGTAGAGCATTCCCAGCCGATACTGGAGCTTCCTCAGGGCCAGCCGGATGAAACGTCGCGGGCAATTGGACAGCATATCGCCGAGTTGATAGAGGACGGTTCCACGTTGCAGATGGGAATCGGTTCTATCCCTGACGGCGTCCTTTTTAATATCGGTGATAAGAACGATCTCGGGGTGCATACCGAGATGTTTTCCGACGGGGTTATCGATCTGGTGGAACAGGGTGTAATAAACAACGAGAAAAAGACTCTTCATCCGGGGAAGATCGTGGCCAGTTTTATGCTCGGCACCCAGCGATGTTTCGAGTTTGCCGATAACAACCCCTTAATCGAACTGCATCCGTCGCGCTATGTAAACAACCCCTTTATAATCGCCCAGAACGATAAAATGGTGGCTATAAACTCCGCCCTCGGGGTGGATCTGACGGGACAGGTTAATTCGGATTCGTTTGGACATTATTTCTATTCCGGTATCGGCGGCCAGGTCGATTTCATACGGGGCGCGGCCAGGTCCAAAGGAGGCAAACCGATTATTGCCTTGCCGTCCACGGCCAAGGGAGGCTCCATATCCAGAATCGCGCATACGTTGCCCGTGGGCACCGGCGTAACAACCAGCCGCGGGGATGTTCACTGGGTGGTAACCGAATTCGGGGCGGTGAATCTGCACGGTCGATCGGTGGGCGAGAGGGCCGGGTTGCTTATCTCGATCGCTCATCCCGATTACCGAGACGAACTCGACTCTTTCGCCAGAGAGCGTAAATGGTTCGTTTGATTTAATTCTCGATATTTAATCATGGGGGCCCGGATTTCCGGGCCTCTTTTTATTATATGGCTGATACTAATTTGTCGGAAATGATGCATCAGGATATCATCCTGACGCCACACTCCTTACTTTCACCTTTACAAACGTGGAGAAACCGCTATATTTGTTAACGCTGAGGCTTTATTAGAGTAGTAGGTCGGGTTCCGAATGAGTGAAACGAATGAGAAACCCGACACCCTGTTTTAATAGGAGCTTAGCCGAGGGACTGGCATGAAAAAGGTTATAATAATAGCGATAATGACGATAATCGGTTTTGCGGCATCGGCGTTTGCCACCATCATCGATATCCCTGAAGACTACCCTACAATCCAGCAGGGTATCGACGCAAGCGTTGACAGCGACACGGTACTTGTCCAGCCGGGGACTTATGTGGAGAATATCAATTTCAACGGGCATAATATAGTACTGGGCTCGTTGTTTTTAACAACGGGGGATACGACGTATATCGGGCAGACAGTGATTGATGGGGATTCGGCGGGACATGTAATAGAGATAACAAGTTTTGAAGATAGTTTAACTACTATTTCAGGGTTTACCATTATAAATGGAACATTCGGCGGAATTTATATTCGCGAATCTAATGTGTCGATTCTTAATAATATAATCACCAGAAATTCCTCAGGTGGCTGGGGCGGAGGCATATTT
Organism: Candidatus Zixiibacteriota bacterium; assembly: GCA_036481315.1. Taxonomy (GTDB): domain Bacteria; phylum Zixibacteria; class MSB-5A5; order UBA10806; family UBA10806; genus JAZGHS01. The sequence continues at coordinate 20,874 of JAZGHS010000123.1, forward strand.
TTATTCAATAGCTCAAATAGTAAAATAAAAAATAATATAATTACCGAAAATATTTCAGATGGTTACGATGGTGGTGCAGGCGGCGGTATCTGTTGTTGGCAATCAACGATTCAATTAGACAGCAATTTTATTTGCTACAACATAGCAGAAAAAAGGCCGTTGTATGATGGAGTTGGCGGTGGGATTTATTTAAGAAATTCTACCGTTTCGATGTTTAATAATATTATATCCCAAAATAAGAGTTTTGCCGGAGGGTCTGGCATTTATTGTTTAGGTTCAGACAATATTGACTCTTATTTGGATATAGTCAACTGTATATTCAGTAACAATCATGCCCAAGGTATCTTTCTCTACCGTAACGTGACTACAATAAATAATTCTATAATATGGCTAAATGGCGGAGATGAGATTGTAAATTTTTCACAATTAACTATTACTTATTCAGATATAGAGGGGGGGATGGGAAGGTATCGGAAATATCGATAATGACCCACTATTTGTTGACCCGTTACTGGGCGATTATAATGTGTGCGGGTCATCGCCCGTTATAAACACCGGCGATCCATCTATAATTGATCCGGATAGTACGCGATCCGATATAGGAATATTCTATGATTATCATCCTATCTGCCCTATCGGTGAAACAAGATATGTTTCATTATTCGGAAACGACACTACTGGAAACGGGACTATCGAATTTCCATACAGAACTATCCAAATGGGAATAAATAAAGCCCTGTATGGTGATACCGTGATCGTCGATAATGGTGTTTATAATGAGGATATAAAACTTTTTTATAAAAAATTAGTTGTAGCATCAAATTTCATATTCACAAACAATGCTCAAGATATTGTAAATACAAAGATTATGGGTGATTCGACGTCATCGGTTGTACATTTAGAATTTTCAGATGATAACGTTGAATTAAAGGGCTTCACTATAGAAAATGGATATAGCCTATATGGAGGAGGCGTTTCTATTAACTTTTCAAATGGACAATTACGAAATTGTATTATTCAAGATAATATGGCAAATTTACGAGGAGGTGGAATATATTGCGGTAGATATTCATTCCCGGTAATTAAAGAGAATATAATTAAAAATAATTTTACCAGGTTTGAGGGAGGAGGGGGTATATATTGTGATCAATACTCGGGTCCTACAATTATTCAGAATATTATCGATGGAAATTTAACTAGTCTTGGCGGAGGTGGAGCTGGGATTATGGCGGATCGGAATAGCTCGCCCAAAATCATTAATAATTTAATTATTTTCAATCGATATACAATTTATCCATACGGAAACGGAGGCGGTATTTATCTGCGACATACTATAGATCCATTAGTAATTAACAACACTATTTTTGGAAATTACAAGGGAGAAGGGCGAGGTGGTGGGATATTTACATGGAATTCAGAATCAATAATAAAAAATAATAACATTTGGGGTAATTTTCCAGACCCGCAACTATACATACACCCAGATGGGTTCCAAGCGGAAGTCTCTTTTTGTAATGTTCAAGGGGGTTGGCCGGGTATTGGTAATATTGATGCCGAACCCCTCTTCCGCGATACGGCTAATGGTGACTTCCACCTCATGTCCACCGCTTGCGGCGATCTCTTTGACTCACCCTGCATCGACGCTGGCGACCCGAATATTCTGGACAGCCTGTTGGATTGCGATTGGGGCCTCGGAACGATCCTCAGCGATATGGGCGCTTACGGCGGTGGGGATTCGGTCATGGTCGCTATCGATGATTACATCGTTAACCTGCCCGCTAGATTCGCGCTTATTCAAAACTACCCCAACCCCTTCAATCCATCCACCACCATCCGCTACAGCCTGCCCGAACAATCCGACGTTCGTATCGAGATCTATAATATCCTCGGGCAGAGAGTGGCCACGCTATTTGACGGCAACAAACAGGCCGGGTATCAAACTATCACCTGGAATGCCGAGGATTACCCATCCGGCGTTTATTTCGCCCGGCTGGAGACTGAGGGACGGTCGGAGAATATCAAAATGGTGCTGTTGAAATGATCTCGCAGTAAATTGTGGCGTGTTCTTTATTTGATTTAATTCTCGATATTAAAGCCTGGGGCTCTGGTTTCCGGGGCCTCTTTTTTATAATACCGAATCGATTTGAAACATCGGATTTAATTTTGCAACAATCCCCGCCGGAAATACGGGCAGGCCGTATTCAGGGTAAATCTACGTTGACGATACGACAATGAGGGGAGAATTATGAAAAAACACAAAGATTTCGTGACCCTTGAGTTGAGCGGGCAAAAACTCGATAGCCTGGTGTTTAATCTGCGCGAAAGGCTTCTAAGCGAGTTTTGGTCTACCGTTCCCGACGGTCCCGAACGCAGGAAGATACAAACGCGACTAGAGAAGAATATCTTAGCGGCGATAGACCGTAAGGGGTAGAGCTTTTTGAAATTCGGATGTGCGTTTACCGTAAATAGCGCCATTTTGGCAAAAATTCCGCATCCGCATAAGAAATAATAATTATAGTATAGCCCCGGATTTGTTTTCGTATCACTATTATAATTAGAAAAGCTGGCAATAAAAGAAACTGTATTTTTCCCTTGCAATATATAGCTTTTTCTCTATAATTAAACCGGTACTTCTTTAGATTCTTTAGGGTTTGCGAGATCACAACTTAAAAACGGGAGCCGGTTATGGGGAAGAAACTCATCGCAGTGGTGTTTTTGTTATCATCACTTCTCTGGAGCAGCATGGCATTGGCCTACATTCAGGAAGACAACACCCATTATCAGGACAAGTTGTTTGACAAGGAATTTCAATTAACTCCTTCTTCCAGCGAAGTCGTAGTGAAATTTAATGACACCGCAGATTTCGACCGGTTTATAAACGAATTTAATTTCCAGGAGGCTCAAATCCTGGACAGGAAGAAAAGGATCGGCGTATATAAAGTGCCGCCCGGCATTACTCTCGCTGAAACTATCGATCTATTGACTGCGAATCCATGGGTCGAAAAAGCGGTACCCGCTTATATAGATCAGGAAGGTTATACCAAGTACTGCGTTCCGACCGAAGTGACCGTACGATTCAATTCCGAGGTGAAGGAATCCCGGATGCTGGAGATTATCAACGAGGTCGGATCGAATATTGTAAGGAGACAATGGACGCCGGGTTACTTTACAATTCATGCCCCGATGGATAAAGGGTATTTCGAGATCATTCGCGAATTGATTTCTTATGATGAGGTCAAATTCTCCGAACCGTCGATTATATCTTATAACGATGAGGCCTGGACGCCCAACGATACATATTTCAATTCTCAATGGGCTTTGAGAAATACAGGACATGTGTATACCTGTCAATCATGTTCACCGCTTTTGGATCATGATATCGACGCTCAAACCGGGTGGGATTACGGCCGGGGAGATCCCGGAGTTGTAATCTCCATTATCGATACCGGAATGGATCTTACTCATCCCGATCTGGCCGCGAACTTACTTCCCCGTAACGGACACGATTGGGATTTCGCCGATACCGATAATTCTCCTGATGATGAAGGAAATCACGGAACCGCCTGTTCCGGTATCGCGGCCGCTGTTGCTAACAATAATATCGGAGTGGCCGGTATCGCCAACCAATGCAGAATCATGCCCTTACGGATAAATCTAACCTCGGGTTACAATCAGAACCGAGCCGACGCTATCAATTACGCGACATCGAGAAGGCCTGATTTCGACGGTTTGATTCTCTCAAATTCATGGATAATGTCATCGGGAGATTATTCCGCGGTTCATGACGCGATCGTAAATGCCTATGCCAACGACGTTCTTGTATGCTTCGCGGCCGGCAACTACAATAGTTCCGTGGAATATCCGGCTTTATATCCCGAGGCTATGGCTATAGCCGCCTCCAGTCCCTGTGATGAACGCAAGAGTCCGACAAGCTGCGATGGAGAAAGCTGGGGGTCTTGCTACGGATCAGAACTTGATTGCGCCGCGCCCGGTGTGCTAATCTATACCACGGATAGACAGGGTTCCAACGGTTACAGCTCAGGCGATTATTATAATTCATTCAACGGCACGTCGTCTGCCTGCCCGCAAGTAGCGGGAGTTGCGGGGGTTGTTTGGGCGCAGAATCCATCGTTAACCAATGTTCAGGTAAGAAACTTGATCAACAATACCGCCGATCAGGTTGGCGGATATTATTACGATCCGGGAACCGGTAAATCGAACGAGCTTGGGCACGGGCGGGTTAGTTTATCGGCCGCGGCGGGATATTCCGGCTGTTTCCAGGATTCGATCACCGTGGTGATTATGACCGATGATTATCCTACCGAAACATCGTGGGAGATTGTCCAGCAGGGTTTCGGCGTTGTGGGTACGGGCGAAGGTTATTACGCAGGCAACAACCTTTTTGTCGAAAGTATCTGCGTAAATCCTAACGCTTGCTACGATTTTACTATTTTCGATGAATTTAACGACGGTATTTGCTGCAGTTATGGAAACGGTTATTACGAAGTATATTATAATAATCAGTTGGTCGGTTCGGGAGGGGAATTCGGTTCTTTCGAAACTGTAGCTGATATCGGCCCGGGATGCGATGCCAGCATCCCGACCCTCTCCGAATGGGGCATGATATTATTATCGTTGATGCTCCTGGCGCTCGGAAGCGCCGCCGCGATACGTCGACGCAGGTGCGTAGCCGTGGAAGGTAAAAGAAAAAAGGCGATTTTAGCCGACGACCAATAAAAAATAAGACATTAGTGTCTCTATTTGTGTGTCGTGTAACGGTTTACTCTCTAGACAGTTCAAGGTCTAATCAGCTCAATCCTTTTTAAAGAGTTGACAATCTACTTGCCATATTCTATAATGATATTGGAATCTGCTTTGATTAGCATCTTGGGGATCTTAAGCAACATAATCTGTACAAATTGAAAACAATTCTTTAATAGGAGGAAGATTTGAAAAAAATCGTCCTGTTTTCATGCCTGCTTTTGTGGATTTGCGTTCCGGCAACTATGGCTGATTGGAATGACGGCGACGGTCACAAGATGCATTATCCTCAGCATCCCGATCCAAATGGATGGGATGTTAATTGTACGGGTAACGTCGGGTTGCCGAATTCCATAATGCTGGCCGATGATTTTGAGTGCATTGAAACAGGCTTTATCAAGGACATACATTTCTGGGGTTCATGGAAACATGGCCTCGAGGGCCAGGTAATAATGTTCCATTTGGCAATTCATGAAAACATTCCTGTTGGCCCGTACGGATATAGCGTCCCCGGCGCTCAATTATGGCCACCGGATGGCAGTCCATACGAGGTATCTGATGCTATAGTCAGACCTGGTGATCCCCCCGGTCTTCAAGGATGGTATGATCCGATGACCGGTGAGATCATTCCTGAAGATCATACGAATTATTTCCAGTATAATGTCTTTTTGCCGGAACCGTTTTGGTTCGAGCAAACAGCCGGTGAAATTTACTGGTTGAGAATTGTGGCATTTGTCCAGGATGAGGTAAACACGGCCTGGGGTTGGAAAACCTCGATGGATCCTCAATTTATGGATAGCGCCGTATGGAAATCCTATACCCAGGGCGGAGAATGGGGGGAGCTACACGAACCGGTAGTTCCCATTATAAATGATTTCGCAGTAGCGTTCGATCCGGACGGATTATTTATAACTGGCTGGGGAACTGACTCTTTCGGTCAGGGCTGGTATGAATACCCGAATTTCGGATGGTGGAATATCTGGTTCTATGATCATCCTTTTGATTACGAACGTATGAAACAAATCGTAGTTTTCGGCATTGTATTTCCAACACAACCGGGTCTTCCTATGTATGTCGAAATAGCGGTTAATTGGTCCACAGACCAGTGGCCGCCCGGTACCCCTGAGCCGCCCCTGCCACCTCTCGATCCTACAGAAGAAGAAGCAGTTATTGGCCGCCAGATTATTTGGGCAGGTGACGTCGAAGGACCGATCGAGGGGTTTTTCGAAATATTAGAGTATAACCCCGAATGGGTTTCAATCGATGTTCGCGGATACAATTTTACTCTTGCGGAAGGACAAATTAACCATACCTGTATGCCACGTGATCCCCAGCCGCAATCGCTCGATCTTGCTTTCGTGATTACCAGCGGCCCCCAGGCGGATGTTCCGGTATACGATCTCTGGGAGACACCCGCCGGAAATAATACTTATGTGGACCTGGGATGCGATCCAAGCACTCCCCCGCTTCCGGCTGATTTCTTCGGGCCGGGATCAGATCCGTTCGAAGGTCAGGTAGCCTGTGTGGGTGAACCTCTTCAAACATCGCCCCCAAATATCCTCGGACCGACAGACACTATTGTAAAAAGGGCAAGAGCTGCTGATTTACCGGCATGCGATTGGTCGGATGCCATAGAAATCGAAATCGTAGCCTTGAATCTCGTAAGCGTAGAGCCGATAACCGTTACATACGAGGGTGGAACGTATCCCGAGCTATGGGATCTCAGAGTTTGCTTATCCGATCAGCAGCAGCTTCCGGGATCGATGATTATTGAGCAGCATTGCGATCAAGGTGGCTACTTCTTAGCTAATTTTCCGGTTTTAGCCAAATTGATATTTACCAGAGTCGATCCGCCTTACGATCAGTTGGTATATGATCTGGGAATGAATGGACATCCCCCGATAATATACGATATCGTACCCAGCGGCTGGCTATTCACCGACCCGGGACTCGGAATTTATGTTTCTCCGGGCGATGTCGACGTAGAGAACTGCGATTATCTCGGCACCACTATCGGACGGAGCGCTGTCGATCTGATTCCGGGGATACAAGGTTTACCCTGCGATGACTGTGGCGTTCCCCCCGATGGCTATGATATTCCCATAACTGAGGTGTTCTATCTCCCCGAGCTCTGCGGCGAACAGTATATCAGGCCGCCGCATGACGTTGCCCAGGATATCCCGACTCTCTCCGAATGGGGTATGATATTATTCTCGTTAATGTTGCTTGCGCTCGGAAGCGCCGCCGCGATACGTCGCCGCAGGCAAGTAGCTGTTGGTTAGAAAATAAATCGATACGCCGATCAATAAAATAGCCGCCCGAAACCGGGCGGCTTTGCTTTTGGGAAAAAAATTTAGCCTACTTGGCGGTTTCCGTCGGCGCCAGGCCGGTGGAACTGAAAAGATCGATATTTATCACCTGCTTATCATCGAGCTTCAATATAACGAACTTCGGTATTTCTATATTATGATCGGTAAGGAAAATGTCGAAAGTCCCCTCGATATGAAGCAGATCGCCCGGCAGCCGGGGTCTGGTGCTTTCCGATTCGGCGAAATAGGTGACTGTTAGATGAATAATCATCGGTTTGGTTACGCCGTGTACGGTGAAATTTCCCTCGACCTTCAACTCAATCGGTTTTTGGTCCTCCAGTACGGTTGCGCTTGATTCCACAACCCGGCTCAATTCGAAAACCGCCTTGGGATATTGTTCTGTCTCCAGGTAATTATCGCGCATATGCCCATCGCGCATATCGATCCCGGTCTTGACGCTGGCCAGGTCGACCTCGAATTTACCGTTAATCGCGCTGTTAATATTATTTATATCGACCTCGATAAAACCTCTGGCGCGGGATGTTTTGCCCACGATAGTTTCCAGCGGCGCTTTCGACGTGAAAGTGACCACGTCGCGGCCCTTCTCATCATTAACATAAAAAGTCTTCGAATCCTGAGCGACGGCAGTTACGGCCATCAGAAATAAAACCGGTAAAAGCATCATTTTTTTCATTTAAAATCTCCTTGTTATGGAAACCACAATCAATATCATTAAACTCATCGAGCTTTTCTCCGGTTCCCGATTATTGAATTGCCTCTTGACTGAATCGACCGACCACCCCTAAGTTATATTTATGATAAGATTAAGCGTGGATTTGGAACCGCTTTACCGTCTGTATAATATTGACGGGACCCAAGCGCATAAACCGTTGCTGAAACACGCCCTGGCTCTGGAAGCGGCGGGGGTGGACGGTGTCGTTTTCGGTGTTGAAGGGGCTTATGATTCGGGTCGTCGACGGGTAATGACCGCGCTTTCCGAAAACCTCGATATCAACCTCTCAGTGAGAACATCGATAGAAGAACAATGGATCGACGCTCTTCTGGAAATCAAGCCGTCGCTGGCAATTTTCGCTTTTGACGGTAATTATGAGGATTCTTATAAAGATGTTATTACACGTTTGCAGGTGGAGAATATCCTGGTGGCATTCGAGATAAAACCCCAGATCGAGCTGGTTAAAAAGGCCGCCAGGCTCAAAGGCGATTTCCTCGTTTTCGATAGCGATTTATACGTCGATGCTAAAAGCCTCGGTGAGCGGATCGAACAGCTCAACCTGATATCGAAAGCGGCGGCGTTGGGATCCAGGCTGTCCATGGGATCGGTCGCGGCCGGTGATTTCGATAAGCAGAGGTTAGTCAAACTCGCCGAAACAAAAACGGTAGAAGAGATATTCTCAGGCTTGCCGCTTATCACTGACTCTTTATTGTCGGGCTATGCCGAAGCGGTCAAATCGTTGAGATCATATTTGTAAGGTTCTGATCTTTATTTACAATTGAATGCATCATCGACTCCCGATATCTTGTAACAGGTCAATAATATCCGATCGGCGGGCGGAACAAATTTGCTCGACAGACGCATAATAATCCTGGAACGCAAATTAGTCCGTATTTGTTGTTATCGTCAGGAATTTAAACTGCCGGGGAGAAGCGCGAGCCATGTTAACCGGAGTACATTTTTTACTAACCTATAAATGCACATTTGAGTGCGATCATTGTTTCCTGTTTTGCGGGCCCAATGCCGAGGGCGTCTTCACTATCGACCACGTGCAAAACGTACTCGGGCAGATGAAAGAAACCGGTACGATCGACACCGCCTATTTCGAGGGTGGAGAGCCGTTTTTGTATTACCCACTTATGGTCGAATCGCTCCGGCTGGCTAAATCGATGGGGTTTAAAGCCGGGGTTGTTACTAACGCATATTGGGCGGAATCGGATCGTGACGCCGAACTCTGGTTGAAACCGCTGGCTGATATCGGTATCGACGACCTCTCCGTTTCCGATGACGATTTTCATTACCCTGACGGCGGAGAAACGTCCGCGGCAAGAGCGGCGAAAGCGGCGAAGAATCTGGGGATACCATGCGGCGCTATCTGTATCGACGCTCCCAAAGTGGTAACCGATGATAAGAAATGGAAAGGCGAGCCGGTTGTCGGTGGCGATGTGCTTTTTAAAGGACGGGCGGTGGATAAACTCGACAGCAATCTTCCCAGACGGATGTATAGTGTTTTCGATGAATGTCCTCATGAGGATTTTGAGGATCCCGGACGAATACACCTTGACCCTTTTGGTTACGTTCACGCCTGCCAGGGGATAGTTATCGGCAACGTTTGGAAGACGCCATTAAAAGAGATAATGGAAAAATACGATCCCGAATCTCATCCGATAATCGGTCCGTTAATCAAGGGCGGCCCAGCCGAACTTGCCCGCAAATTCAATTTTGATATAACGTCGGGATTTATAGATCACTGCCATCTCTGCTTCGAGATCAGACGTGGTCTGCTCGATAGATTCCCCGATATCCTCACTCCGAAATTGGTTTACGGGGTAGAGGATCGGTGATCGGTCGGTTTTTTAAAAGAATCCAATTTTAGTCAATGGTTTTAACAAAAGAGTATTATATTATTAGTCATGGTTGATAACGATAAATTTCGGGGAAAATATAGAATTGGATCAACGCGATTGAAATCCCATAACTATGGTGAAAATGGCTATTATTTTATCACTATTTGCACAAAGAATAAGGATAATTTCTTCGGGGATATTGTTGATGATAAAATGGATTTATCATTCATCGGAAAAGTCGCAGATAAATTCTGGAGAGAGATCCCAGAACATTTTCCGTTCGTCATATTGGATGAATTTATCATTATGCCAAACCATATTCATGGGATAATTATTATTAATAAGGAAGAATTACAGGCGGTAGAGACGCACAATCGTGCGTCTCTACAATATAAAAATAAATTCGGTTCGCAATCGAAGAATCTGGGATCGATTATAAGAAATTACAAATCCGCTGTTAAAAAATACGCTATGATTCAACAGATCGTGTTCGCCTGGCAACCTCGTTTCTACGATCACATTATACGAAACGAAAGATCATTAGTGAAAATCCGTGAGTATATAAGGTCTAATCCCACGATGTGGGATAAAGATGCGATTAATACTGAGAATCTGTTTCTTTGAATAAAACGGAGTAGAAAGTTATTGCAATTAGATCAAATTGTACAGGGATTTGAGACATGGCTATTTCAACAGAACGCACTTGCGCGTCTCTACATAATCCCCGGCCTCGATCCGATAAAAATAAACTCCCGATGATACAACCTCCGCGTCCCAGACTATAGAATGCGACCCTGCGGACTGAAGCCCGGCAGACAGCGTTTCGATTCTTCGGCCGAGAAGATCGTAAACGGTCAGCGTGACCTGTTGCGGTTCGGGTAATGAAAATGCAATGGAGGTAGTGGCGTTGAAGGGGTTGGGGTAATTCTGTCTAACAATAAACTGATTAGGTATGGCTACTACTTCTCTAATTCCGGTCTCTGGATCAAACCGCAAGATCATCAGTGAATACCAGTCGGCTACGTAAGTGAAATTGTCAGCCACGAAAACACCCGTAGCACGTCCTGTATCGTAGCGCTCGGAAAATGTCGGGTTTGAGGGATTGGAGACATCGATTATCTCAAGGCCGCCCCCATTCCCATACCTTTCATCAGCTACATAGGCGTAACTGCCGGAGACGAAAACGTCGCTAGCATCAACGCCCGGCATATCGTAGCTTCCTGCAAATATCGGGTTTGAGGGATTAGAAACATCGATTATTTGAAGGCCATCATAGCCAGCAGCCAAATAGGCGTAGCTACCGGAGACGAAAACGTTTTCTTCATAACCCGGCAAATTATAGGATCCGGCAAATATCGGGCTCGACGGGTCGGAGATGTCTATTATCTGAAGGCCAAAATCATAATCAGCCACATAGGCGTGACTGCCGGAGACAAAAACACTCAAAGCCCTGCCCGGGGTATCGTAGCTTCCGGTAAAAGTCGGGTTTGAGGGGTCGGAGACATCAATTATATATAGGCCAGAATCAAATACGGCTACATAGGCGTAGTTGCCAGAGACGAAAACTTCTGCGGCACCAAGCGGTGTATTGTAGCTTCCGGAAAGAGTTGGGTTTGAGGGGTCGGTGACATCGATAATCTCAAGGCCGCCCCAATACCAGCCGACAGCCACATAGGCGTAACTGCCGGAAACGAAAACACCTTCAGCAAACCCGGGTGTATCGTAGCTTCCGGCCAACGTCGGGTTCGAAGGGTTGGATACGTCTATTATCTGAACGCCGGAATACCCATCAACCGCATAGGCGTAGCTGCCGGAAACGAAAAAGACTCCAGCAGAACCGTAGCTTCCGGCAAACTCCGGATTTGAGGGTTCGGAAACGTCCAAAATCAGAAGACCATAATGCAGATTATTCACATAGGCGTAATTGCCGGAGACGACAACGCCCCAGGTATATCCCGAGAAAGTGTGGTTTCCAACGAATGTCGGGTTCGAAGGGTCGGAGACGTCTATTATATCAAGCCCACCTATGCCCGGATCCCATCCACCAGACCAGGTTACATAGGCGTAACTGCCGTCGACGAAAACGTCCGCGACAGAAAGAGGTGTATCGTAGCTTCCGGTAAATATCGGATTTGAAGGGTCGGAGACGTCTATTATCTGAAGGCTATCAGCAACCAAATAGGCGTAGCTACCGGAGACGAAAACGATACTTGCATCTGTATTGTAGCTTCCGGCAAAAGTCGGGTTTGAGGGGTCGGAGACGTCGATTATATAAAGGCCAGAATCCCTAACGCATACATAGGCGTAGCTGCCGGAGATGAAAACGCTGAAAGCATAATCCGGTGTATCATAGCTTCCGGCAAATATCGGGTTTGAAGGATCGGAGACATCGATTATCTGAAGGCCAGATTCTCCATCAGCTAAAAAAGCGTAATTGCCGGCTACGTCAATAACTCCTCCAAAACCATCACAATAAAACTGACTGACAAAAGACGGGGAAGATGCATCCGTGATGTCAAGGATTACCAGACCATTACGAAAAGCACAATAGGCGTAATCGCCAACGACTTTAACATCGTTGGCATCCGTCCAGAGTGTTGAGCCCACATACTCAACATTCTGGGCTAATGCGGAGTTGGCCAATGACAGGCATAATATCGCCAACATTAAAACTCTAACAATATTCATAATATCCTCTCAGCGAAGTATTTATCCCGTTGCCAATCGCAGATGTAAAATACCTTGATAATAATATGGATAACTAATTCTATTTGGATGTCAAGGGAAAAATGGACTTGAGGTTGCTGGAATTTTAAATGCCTATTTCAGCAACACACACTTCCGTGTCTCATTGTAATCCCCAGCCTCGATCCGATAGAAATAGACTCCGGATGATACATCCTCCGCGTCCCAGACTATCGAATGCGATCCAGCGGGTTGTGTTCCTGCTAGGAGCGTCTTGGTATTACGTCCTAACAGATCGTAGATCTCAATGCGAACTTCGCTTTCGTTCGGCAGGTCGTAGCGGATGGTGGTGGACGCGTTGAAGGGATTGGGATAGATTTGAATCGAAGCAATACGGATTGCAGGATCGAGACTTTCATTAATAATGGTAGGCAGAAATTGCAGTATATCGAGCCTCGAGGAGATGATAGCATAAATATACCCATTTTCTACGAAAAGGTCCTTACAAAAGGACGAAGCATAAAACGCTATTAAAACCGGATTTGAAGGGTTTGAGATATCAAGAATTATAACTCCTCGGTTTCCAGCGGCTAAATAGGCGTAATCTCCTTCGCAGTAAATTTTTTCGAATGCGTATTCGGAATCGTACTGCCCGACTCTAAAAGGCTCGTCCGGATTTGATACATCTATTATTTGAAGTCCCTCTGTTGAGGGAATATATGCATGATTATCATGCACGAATATATCCTCGGTACGCGAAAGATCATCAATAGATACGATAAACTCTGGATTATATGGATCGTAAATATCGACTATTTTCATGGCTTCCCCATGATAATCGGTTATAAATGCATAAGATTCTTTAATATACAACTCACGCGCATCATTACTATTAATCAATATCTCGCTCATCAGGATCGGTTCGAGCATATTCGTAATATCCAATATATGCAAGCGATAACAATCAATAACGTACGCTATATTGTTGAAAACAACGACATCGTGCACGACACCGCCGCACTCGTACGACATTACAAATAAAGGGTCTGATTGATCCCGGACATCAACAATTGATAGATCGCTATATCCGTTTGCCAGGAAAGCGTATTCATCGCCAACGGAAATATTGTAAATATCCGCGGTGGAATCCAAGATCCCAGCTATGTACGGTGCTGTAGGATTCGAAACGTCAACTATCTGTAGATTAGGTTGCCGGCCAGCAATATAGACAAATGTATCTCTTACCTGAAGAACCCAGGGATCTTCCAGTTGGCACGATCCTATTAATTCGATCTGTGCATAGGTATATGTATCGCTAAATAAAACTAGTACTGCCAATATTAAAAGACCTGGAATTCTAATGACCGCGTTTTTCAAGGATTCCCTTAACATATGTAACTAAATTAACATGCCAAAACCGCGTTGCCTCTTCAAATATAGATACTATCGTAAATTGGTCAAGTTATTTATCCCTTGAACATTCCGAATATTCCTCGAATAATAGGGTATAATCTAACGGGTCCTCTTTGATAAGGAGGTGTACAATGTTCGAAAAAAGATTACGGGCGTTCAGCTATGCGGTCGGGATGACATTTATTGTTATCGCCCTGCTCAATTTATTCAACTTCATCGTCTATTCGATGATGATCGAATGTGTCCTCGATTTCTGGCCCTTCACAATTCTCACACCGGCCGAGATGATCGAATATATGCTCGAAATTAAACTGATGGGGGTGTTTATCGGGGCGGTGTTCTTGGTGAGCTATTTCTGGGGGAAAAGGCTAAGCAAGACTCAATAGTCAGGAGCGCGGGGCTCCTGACCTACGACAGGGATTATATCGCGCCCTCATGCTCCAAAAGCCATTTTTTGCGCCAGATACCCCCGGCGAAACCGGTAAGAGCCCCCGATTTGCCGATCACCCGATGACAGGGAACGATAATCGAAATCGGATTGGATCCTATCGCCATCCCCGCGGCTCGGGCGCCGTTGGGCTTGCCCACCCGTTCAGCGATTTTGCCGTAATTAACAGTTTTTCCATGAGGGATTCTGCCCAACTGTTTCCAGACGCTTTTCTGGAAATCCGTTCCCATCGCCTTCAACGGCAGCTCGAATCTCGAAATCTTGCTGTCAAAATAAAGCCTCAACTGTTTCCGGGTCAGCTTTAACGTATTAGTATTGGCCTCTTTTAAATCGGTTTTGAGTTTTTTGCCCAGTGGTTTTAAGATCGTCTCAGGCTTTTTCCGATCGAGAAATCCAAGCAGGCAAAGCCTGTTATTGTACGATGCCGCCACCATGTCGCCCAAGGGCGTTGCGAATTTCTGATAGTGAATCGGTTGGATATTAGCCGATGATTTCAAATCGTCCTCCCTTTTTTGCGCGTATCATAAGATAAGGATTGAAAACCGCTTGTCGAGTAAAATCGTCGGATCGCGGAGAAAGCGGGCGATAATTAGACGACAAAACCTGTTAAAAATCATTTGACTAAGAGGTCGATATACCGATACTTATTAGACAGGAGAGGAATATGTTTAGAAGAGGACTGACAATTTTAATTTCGGTAACGGTATTATTTGCCGGATGCAGCGATAAAACCACCGAGCCGGGCGATCCGACGCCCATAAGAATAACAAGCCCGACCAACAACTCCACCTTGAGCGAGCCGGCAACGATCGTGGCGGCCGCCGGCGAAGGTTATGCGCTCGATCGTGTTGATTTCTATGTCGACGGCGATTCGGTCTGGACCGACTTTTATTCCCCGTACGGATATTACTGGAATGTCTACGTTTATTCGAGTAACACCCAACATACTCTCTTCGCGATAGGATATACCGCTGATAGCAGTTACACGTCGGCCTTAATAAATGTCGATGTTGCCTTTACCTCGGGGTTTGCGTTTTTATCGGTTTACGTTCCCAGTTCTCAGGCCTGCTATGGTGTCGTCAATTATCAAAATGTCATGTTCGCGGCCACCGGACCCGACGGCCTCGAGTTGATCGATATTTCGGATAAAGCGTCGCCAGACTATATCTCCCGCTACGATAGCCCCGGGCAGGCCATAAAATCCGACGTATCTTTTCCCTACGTCTTTATTGCCGACATGAGCGAAGGTGTAACCAGGGCAGATTTTTCCGATCCATATTTGCCTGTACAGCGGGGAGCATACACATCGCAGGGGTCGGTTAACGATGTTGCTGTTTCTGAAAACTATCTTTTCGTTGCAGAAAACGACGGGGTTAGCGTAGTTGGTTATTCGAATCCCGATAACATGAATTTCATCTCCAAGGTATCGATGGCCGATCAGGATCAACCGCAATTCGTGGTTGCCCGAGGCGATACGGCATTCGTGGCCGCGATCGATAAATTTTATATCATAGACTTTACGATTCCGGCATCGCCGCTAATTATCAGCACGTTCGCCACTCCGGGGCAGGCTAAAGGTGTGGCTGTTGACGGTAACCTGGCGTTTATCGCCGACGGCCCCGAAGGAGTAATCGCGTTATCCATTGCCGATCCCACAAGCCCTGTCGAGGCGGGACGATATACAACAGGTCAGAATTTCTCCACGGTCGACGTATCGAATTATACGCTGTTCGCCGGCGCGCTTTCGGGGGGTGTTTACGCGTTGGATTACAGCCAGCCGGATACATTGACGTTTGCGCACCAGTTCGATACCGGCGATATGGTCTGGCAGGTTCACTCCGATCCGCCGTACCTGTATATTGCTACCAGCGGTAATGTCAATATCCTTCGCTATTTTAGATAATCCTCTTGCCTCTTTAAGTTTTTTATATATCTTTACGCGAAATTTATTTGTAATCGAAAGATGGGTGAAATGGAAAAATCTCTTGTCGGCGATCCGGTCTTATGGCCGGGGCTAATATATTCCCCATTAAATAATCAGGGTCTTATTTTCGCGGTCGGCACGATAGCCGAAAAAATCGGGCTTATTTTCGAGGAATTGCACGATTCGGGAAAAACTGCGATCTGCCGTCGCAAAGCAGAAAACGGCTGGCAGAGAATAAGAGTTGCGTTAGAGCTGAAAAGCTCCGAATTTAGCGCGGGCAAAGATGAAGTAGATCTATTAATCTGCTGGGTCGACGATTCCGACGGTAATTCAATCCCAATAATAGAACTTATTAACTTTTCACCGGTTAGCGATAATGTGCAAAAAGATTCACCGGCTTCTCCTGCTAACATAATCCAGGAAAATGTCAGGAATGATTTTTTGGCCGGAAAAGAGGTTCGTGAATCTTTCGAGGAAACTATCCGCGAATTGGACAGCAGAATAAAAAATTTAAAAAGCATGTAAAATTTACTTGCTATTTATCGATTATTTACGATATTATCGACGTCTTCGCATTGCTGGCGGGGTTTAATTTTAAGGCCCTATGAAGCGCGGAAAACTAAATGATGACTTAAATTAGGTGAGGTTCTCGGGTTTCGAGACTATTACCTTATTTAAAAACTGGAGATTGGATATGACCGGGAGAAATTCCAATTTACTATCGCCTCTGGTTTTAGCCGCGGCGTTTTTTGTTGTTTTGGGATCGAGCGTTTCGGTTTTCGCTCAAGATCCCGACCTTCCCGATTCAATGTATATAGGCAATCCCGACGGGTCTGTGTTATTTGCCGACATTAACACTCAGATTGCGATTCCAATCTGGGTAAAAACAGACGATTCGGTTACTTTCGTGCATATTCCGTTATCTACCGACGACGAATATTTCACGTCCCGGGACGATGGTATATTGTATCCACCGTTTAGTTTATGGGACGATGTGCAATTTCTGGAGTCTAACGCCGATCCTCAGCATCAGGGCTGGACAAATCAAAGTATTCTCGGTTACGCTTATATCAGCAATCCACGCGATCCGCAAAATTTCCTTTATACTAATTACGAATGGGTGCATATCGGCGATTTCCTCGTGCAGACTCTCGATGATATCGGCATTTATGGCGACACCACTTGTCTCGAAGAGGGTTTCAATCCGTACTACGGGCCGCTGTTGTGGGGATTGCAGGATGGCGTAACGCAATTCATACCGCATTCCGCGTTTTCATGTATTTCCTTTATCGATAATATCCCGCCGGAAATAATCGAGCCGGAATACGATTTATCCATCGCGGTCAATCATCATTTTCCCTTAACTTATGAAGTGATAGCTACCGATGATGAAGAGGATGTTATAGATCTTTCACTGGAATTTGACGCTAATAATTACGAATTTGAGACCATTCAAGCTTATCCCGGCTATACACATAAGAGATTTACCTGGATTCCGCAGGACGACCACGTGGGAACCTATACAGCCGTTTTCACGGCCGACGATGGCAACGGCGGCGTTGTCGTTCGTACTATAACGATCGAATCTTCGCCGACTGTTCTCGATATTCCCGAGGTAAACGTTCTGCTGGGGATGATCGTGGATATTCCGATCAACCTCGATAGCAGAGGGATATCGTCATACATAGGTGGATTTGAGATTCTGATTAGATACGACGCGCCCATGATAAGTGTGCTGTCGGTTTCGCGAACCGAGAGGCTTGCTGACTGGGATTATTTTAATGTACATTTTGAGGATACAAGCGGTATCAGGATCGTGGGTTTAGCCGATGTTACCGGTAACGGTATCGCGTTACCCCCCGGCGACAACGCCATAATAATGCTTCACTGTTATATTAGCGATGGCGACGAGTTTCTCGGCGAATATGGTTGGTTACGTTTTTTAACCAACGATTCCAATGATAATACCATGTCCGATACAACCGGCTACCTGTTGATTCATCCGGAGCTTGACGATGGTTGGGCGCATGCTATAGGACCAGATGATGTAGTTATCGGCGATATCAATCTAAACGAAATGGCCTGGGAAATCGCAGACGGAATACTCCTGGCGAATTACCTGGTCGATCCCGAAGGATTTCCGCTTAGTCCCATACAATTGATAGCGTCGAATACGAATGGAGATGAAGACGAGGGTACGGTTGCCGATCTGATTTTCCTTCTTAACGTATTATTAGGCGAATATGCTCCTCCGAGGATCAATTACGGCCTTGACATGAACGCGGTGATATCGATCGAGGATATGGGTGTCTCCGACGACCGATTTATAGTCGGTTATGATTCGGATATCCCGGCCGGCGGCGCTCTGATAAGAATCGATCATGGCGGCGCAGAGATCGGCGAAGTGATTTCCCGTACGGATATGAATATGCAATATAGCGATAAAGACGGGATCCTCTCGGTGCTTCTTTTCGATATGGAAGGCGATTATATTAATCCGGGTACGGAACTCTTCGAGTTTAATATAATATCCGGAAAGCTTAAACCGTCATTCACACAACTGCAGGTTTCGGATCGATTCGGGAATCAAATTCCTGTAGAGGGGCGGATCGAGACGGGGCTTCCGGATGCTTATCAACTTTACGGAGCTTATCCCAATCCGTTTAACGCCTCCGCCAACATAAGCTTCAGCTTACCGTCGGTCTCCGACGTGGAGCTTACTATTTTCAATGTTCTCGGTCAGGAAGTCAGATCCATAACGGTCGAGAATATGTCTCCCGGCCTGGGATCGATAAACTGGGACGGTACTACCGAGAGAGGTAACACCGCGGCGTCAGGGGTATATCTTTATAGAATAGAGGCCGGCGACTTCTCGGCAACGTCGAGAATGGTCCTGCTCAAGTAAGCCTTTACTAAGTAAACATCGAGAGTTTTTCATATAACCCGAATTCGTCACTCATGTTCGGGTTTATCTTATACTCTCCGATTCATTCTGCAACAATTCTCTAACACAACATGAAACATCATATGATGACATTTTATAATCTCCTTTCGTAAGCGGGTATTTACCCGAACCTATCTCTTAAGAGAGGTGGGTTTATTAATGAGCGATATAAAAAATGCAATACTTATAGTCTGTGTCTTATTGATATCCTGTTCCTCTAATCCTACGGTTAATATGGAAAATAACGTAATCTTATATTGTTCTTACCCGGCGGACAATTTCTCTCCTATGATTAGCTTTGCCAGGATAAAGGTAAATGCACCCGATCAGGTCACCCTTGTCGATTCGATAATGACCGTGGAATTGGGAATCTCCGCCGGTATGTTGTCGATTGAATTGAATGTCGATCCCGGGCTTGGAAGACGTTTCAAGGTTTCCTTGCTGGATAGCGATAGCCGGGAGTTGTTTTGCTCGACAGCGATTGCCGATATTTCAGAAAACAATCATCATAGCATAAGCTTGTCTCTAAGCCAATCGGGGTACGGGTCGGCCTTATCCGTTATAATATTCCGCGACCTCTTACCCTGGGATAGCCGGGCTTTAGATTCCGCGCTTTCCGAAATGGGCCTGGATCGGGGAACCGGGGAGAATCAATTCTATATTTACCCGTCGTCGGAAATGGCAAATATCGAGATGAGGCCGGGTATAGATCTGGTAGTCATCTCCAATGATCAACCGCAATACTTTTACGATAACTACGCCGCTAACCACGATAGAATTGAACAATTCGCGCGCGACGGGGGTACCCTGCTCTGGTGTGCCTGCGATATGGGCTGGAATTATGGTTCGATCGACGCCGCAGGATTGATTCTGCCCGGCTCGGTGACGATCAGCTACTCTCTCGATCAAATCAATTTGGTTTCGACCCCCGGGTATAGTATGCTCGATGGTTTTGCCGACACGCTTTTCGGTAATTACGCCAGCCAGATAATTTTCACCAATTTGCCCGCGGGCTCTATAGAGTATTTGAAAGACTCAAGCGATAATCCCACCTTGATAGGGTTCGCGGTTGAAGAGGGTTGGGTGTTGGTTTCGGGCCAGCCCCTCGAATATAATTATGATCGAAAAGATGTATACAATATCGGAGATTTGCTTCCCCAGGTTATCCGATTCCTTCTGGGTATCGGACCGGGGGAGTCTTTATCCCTATTACCTGGCATAGGGACGTTCGTCGAGAAAGACGGTTAATGCGAAGCTTGACCTTATTCCGATGGGAGGGGACGTCTCGCCAGTAAATATATACGTTGTTCCGGTCGGGGGAACATGGAGGTTTCTCCGAGAGGATAAAACCGGTCTCGATTCTGAAATCGGGGCCGGATTAATATTTTGAAGCATGAGTACTTATTTAGCTGACAGTATCGGGCAAGGCGCTATTTTCAGCGCGGCCGTAGAGTGCCAGAGCCAGGCCGCCTATCCCCATCATAATGATAACGAGGGAAATCAGGTATCCCAGAACGGGCAAAAACGAGAGGGCTAC
The DNA here is from genome assembly GCA_036481315.1 of Candidatus Zixiibacteriota bacterium. Taxonomy (GTDB): domain Bacteria; phylum Zixibacteria; class MSB-5A5; order UBA10806; family UBA10806; genus JAZGHS01. The sequence continues at coordinate 41,475 of JAZGHS010000123.1, forward strand.
AAGTATAATCATGCCCAGCGTATAACATCCGTAACCGGTCGATTTACCCGAGCCGATATTCATTAAACGGCAGATAAGCCGTCCTATAAACAACGAGGCGTAGACGCCGCCGGCAAAACACGCTATGCCGAAAGCCAATATGCCCACAGCCCCCAGGGGCGCTCCGAATATCGATAACAGCAAAATCAAAATTCCCACCGGCGATAAAAACAGAATCGCGAATCCCAAACCGATACTGGGGAATGTTTTTGCCCCGAGAACGTTCTCGGTTTTTCTACACAGTTCTTTCGAAGCCATGATAAAGAGGTTGCCCGATATGAAAAGTCCGATCCAGAGAAAGATCATAGCCAGAAGGCCTGGTAACGGTATCACCGAGAAAATGAAAAACACAAGCGAGAAAAAAGATAAGCTCAAAAAATATCCCCTGTGCGATATCAACCATGTAAACGCGGAAATGAATGAGGAATCTTCCTCATCTTCAACGACGCACTGGGTCCATTTGATCTCCCCCGCTATGATATCGGGATCGACGATCTCGCCTTTTTCGGGACTGCAGTAAATCAAATCGCCTTTTATTAAAGCCTCAGGCGAGATACTTAAATCATCTCCCTCGAAATGAAAATCACCGCCGATCTCACCCGATATAACGGCGCTATTCGATTCGATAACCAGGTCTTTTATGACACGGCCCCGGAAGATCACCGTTTCACCATAAAGATTGGCGTTGGCGCCGATTGACGTTTCCGGCCCGATAACAATCTTTTGGGCGAAAGCCAAAGCGTTCCGACCGATCGGAGCGTTGAGGTTGATTTCCTGGGCGAATCCAATAAAACTCCTGCCGATCGGTTCGAGGCTTTCGACCGTTTTGCAGGCTACGTTTAAGTTCCCAGCTATAGAATCCGCGGTCACAAATTCGTTACAGGCGGCGTACAGATCTCCCCGTACCTTGCCGTCAAAACGAATCTGATTGCCAGCGATGAAGACATCGTCATTATAATCTTCTTTTATTACTGTGTTCTTATCTTCGGTATTTATAAATTGAGTCCCGCGGGCGTGGCCCGCAAGCGAAACGAAAGCGAATATTAATATTACGATTCTATTCATAACAACCCCCGGACTTCAAACATGTCAATTTTCTCCCCCTCTTTAGATTACGACCGTAACGTTGATTTGTTACCCATTTTATAAGATCATTGTCAAGAGAATTCTTGCGCGCTTCGGGGTTCGATGTTATTATTTGAACTATGAGTTCTTCCGTTCCGAAAAAGCAACCTTCGACGGTGGATAATTATCCCATCAGAATAATCGCGGTAAGGTGGTTTTTTATCGCTGCGGAGATGGGGTTGGCGACATATTTCGCTTTTCTGTTCACCATGTTTAACCTGGGCTTCATTTTCCTAATCTACGGATTTATTTCCGCTTTCGTTCTGTTGCCGCTGATCCGCTGCGTGCGATGTTATTATTACGGCAAACGATGTAATTTCGGATGGGGGAAACTTGTCGCGTTTCTTTTTCCGAAAGCTGACGATGGAACCTTTTCGTCGCGATACGGCTATTCCTTCATATTCTGGCCATTGAGGATTATTCCGATCGGGGTCGGATTCATTCAAATAATCGATGGATTCATGAGTGGTTTTGGTTTCGTTCCCCAAGGGCTTTTGGGTATTTACTTTATAGTCATTTTCCTTCATCGAAAATTCTATCGTAAGGCGGCCTGCTCTCGATGTCGCCAGAGATCGGAATGCCCGGTCTACGATTCTTCCATTATGCGGGGAACCGCTGGGAATCCACCAACCGTCGGTTGAAAGAAAATTCTGTGATTTAGCTCAGCGGAGGATATTATGAATTCGCTTTTATTCGGAGGCTTAGCGCTTTTCTCGCTTTATCTGGGATACAGGTTTTACGGTGGTTTTATCGCCCGGAAACTCATAAGCCCCGACGATAAATATCCTACCCCGGCGATAACCGAAAATGACGGTGTTGATTACTCCCCTGCTAAAACACCGATGCTTTTCGGCCACCATTTCTCATCTATCGCCGGCGCCGGCCCGATAATCGGGCCGCTGATCGGCGTTACGTTCTTCGGATGGCTGGCCGCCGCGATCTGGATTATCGTCGGATCGATTTTCATGGGCGCCGTCCACGATTATACGTCGATGATGATCTCGGTGCGAAATAAGGGTAAGTCGATCGCCGAAATCGCGGGGACCTCCCTTGGAAATCGCGCTAAGACTATCTTTTCCATCTTTCTATGGATCGCCCTCGTTCTCGTGGTTGCCGCATTCGGTGACGCTACCGCGCAGACATTGGTTAAAAAGCCCCAGATAGTCATTCCGACATTCGGCCTTGTCTTGCTGGCTACTGTTTTCGGCCGTTTGATTTATAAAATAAAAATACCTTTACCAATTGGAACCATAATAGCCCTGGCAGGGCTCGGGGGATTTATCTACCTGGGAGAGTTATTCCCTGTTTCCGTACCAGAAACGATACTCGGTATGTCGGATGTCAGGTTCTGGTTTTGGGTATTAATGATTTACGCTTATATCGCCTCGGTCATACCGGTCTGGGTTTTATTACAGCCCCGGGATTATATCTCCAGCTGGTTACTATATCTTGGTTTGGGATTAGGATTTACCGGATTGATTATCTCAAATCCCGATCTTCAGGCTCCGGCAATAGTCGCTTTTAACAGCCCCGACAAGGGACCTATCTGGCCGATGCTTTTCGTATTAATCGCCTGCGGAGCGGTAAGCGGTTTCCATTCGCTGGTGGCCAGCGGAACGACCGCTAAACAACTGAGTCGAGAGGGATTAGGACTTAAGGTCGGTTACGGTTCGATGATTTTAGAAGCGGTTTTGGCGATCATGGTCGTCATGATTGCGGGGGCGGCATTAGTCTGGGATCCATCCGCCGCGAAATCCACTTTTGGTTTACAGTACCTTATGAAATCAGCAGGTGCGGGCGGTGGCGGCGGGCCAATTGTAGCGTTCGCCACCGGATTTGGAAAAGTAGCCGAGAATATTCCTGGATTCACCCTGCTGGCGGGGATTTACTTCGGAATGCTTATGCTCAACGCTTTTGTCATCACTACCCTCGATACAGCCACCCGTCTGGGGAGATTTATCCTTACCGAAATCGCAGGTGAAAAACGATCGATTCTAAGCAATAAATGGCTGGCTACTGGTATAACTGTAGCCTTTTCAGGGATTATAGCTTCCACCGGAGGAGTAAAAACCATCTGGCCGATATTCGGGGCGGCAAATCAGCTTGTGGCGGCCCTGGCCCTGGTCGTGGTGTCGTCGTATTTAATAGGGGTGAAAAAGCCGGCGATCTATACCGTGATTCCCGCTATTTTCATGTTGATCACCACAATGGGAGCGTTGATTATTCAGATGATCGGCTTCTTCAATTCCGGAGCGCCTCACGGTTATCTTCTTGGTGTTGTTTCGTTTATGCTAATAGTGCTGGCAGCTTATATCGCTATAGAGGCAAAAGACATCTTGTTATTTATAAAAAACAAACGTCCCGCCATTTCCAATCCCCATCCTGCCTGGTCTGATAACTGACCGTGAAAAATGATTCCATTTGAAATGTCAAGTTCGTGAATATTATGTAAACCCGCGTTTTTTATTAAGCCTTGCCCGAATTGTTCGAAAAAAGAATAAGGAATTCTATACAACCGTTTACGCAAAAGGCAGCGGTTTAGGCCTTTAACTAAATGGGAAATATGTCGATAAATAAACTGAACAGATTCAGATAGGAAGTAATGGCAAAAATGTCCAAGGATTTGACACCAAAATCACAATATGAGACCACCAGCAAAATCAGCATTGCATCGGAACTCAAAAAGTTTTCCGCCCCGAAGACCGATTTCAGAATCGGGGATAGCGATGAGATAGCGCTTGGCCGCGATGATCTACGGGCTCTATACGAAGTTGCCAAAGCGGTAAACTCGTCATTGATTCTGGATGAGATCCTGATTATCGTGATGAAGAAATCTATCGAATTGCTCAAGGCCGAAAGAGGCTTTTTGATGCTTCTCGATTCCGACGGGGAATTACAATTTAAAACCGCTCATAATATTAATAAAAGCGAACTGAAAAAAAGCGATCTTCAGATATCATCCTCAATCGCGGCCGGAGTCGTTCAGGACGGGAAATCGATTTACACCGCCGACGCCATGACCGACAAGCGATTCGCGCATAAACAATCGGTACTGGAGATGAATATACGTTCGGCTATGTGTGTACCCTTGAGAATCAAAGACCAGATAATAGGAGTCGTTTATCTGGATAATTCCGCGGGAGCAAACATATTTTTAAAATCCGATCTGTACCTGTTTGAGTTATTCGCCGATCAGGCGGCTTTGGCAATTCATAACGCCCAATTATACTCCGACGTTTTCGATCTTCAAAGATTGCAGGAAGCCATTCTGGATAAAACCCCCGTTGGGATCATGGTTCTGGCCGAAAACGGAAGGATGGTATCCTATAATAACGTGGCGTATACCTTACTTCAAAAAGCAGATCTTTTACCTATCGAAGACTCCGAGGAATTGGTGAATAATAATTTTCTAGAAAGGCTCTCGGAATCAGAAATAGAATTTTTCCGCGATAATATCGCCAAATCCGCGTTTCAACCCGTTGAGATACTTTCGAGAAGATTGAAGACTCGGACCGAGGATATAGTATTCCGTTACAAGTTTTCTCCTTTTCTTCATGTCGACGAGGGTTTCAACGGGAGGATTATAGTAATAGAGGATATCACCGAAAAAGTCCTTTTAGAGCAATTTTTAATTCTGTCGGAGAAGATGGCGGCTAAAGGGGAGATGGCCGCGGCGATCGGACACGAATTAAACAATTATCTAACCTCTATATCGGTCAACGCCCAGTTACTGAGCAAAGTAATTGAAAAGGGGCAAACCGAGAAAATCCCGGTGAAAGTTAACGCCATTCTCGACGGTATCGACAAGATGAAAAGGTTTACCACCGGGTTGATGGACTATTCCGCTCTGGAGGTGACAAAGTCTTATCACAACATCGTATCGGTAATCGACGAGGTTGTTTTCTTCGTCAAACCACTTGAGAAATTCAAGAAAATAACCGTCGAGGCCAACATCCAGCAATCTATCCCCGAAGTCTCGATTGATGTCGGGCAGATAAATCAGGTCATTCTGAATCTCCTGATGAACGCCGCCGAAGCAATAGGGGATTCCGGGATTAAGAGAGGGCAGATTAATATCAATGTCAGGCTAGACGGGTGCTGCTTGCTGATTTTAATTTCGGATAACGGACCCGGAATAAGCGAAGAGATATTTTCCAATCTGTTTATGCCGCATATTACATCGAAAAAATCCGGCCATGGGCTGGGGCTTTCTACAAGTCTCAGGATAATGAAAAACCATGGCGGAGATATTTCGGTATCGAACAACCAATCGGGGGGCGCCACTTTCACCGTGTCGCTTCCGTTGGAGTGACGTAGTGGACGATCGCCTTATCAAGGGGCGATACAAGCTGCTGGGATTAACCGGCGAAGGAGGGCTCGCCCGTGTCTTCCGCGCCGTAGATAACTTTACAGATAATGAAGTTGCTGTAAAGGAGATTAGGGATGATGACCCGGCCGTAATCGAATCGGTCGAAAGGGAATATCGATTCGCCGCCCTCAATAGTCATCCGTCCCTTGTTCCCACCTTATCGATATGCCGGGACAGCAAATCTGTTATTACGGTTATGCCTTTTATCGAGGGCATCGATTTACGTACATTCCCGAATCGTTGTTCGATGAATGAATACCAGATCGACCGGATCATTGTCTCTTTATTAGAAGCCGCCGCGTTTATTCATTTTTCCGGCCATATTTACAACGACTTCAAACCCGAAAACATACTGATTTCCGGGGATATAAAAGAGGGGTCCCGGAAAATCCCCCGGCTTGTGCTTCTGGATTATAATCTTATATCGGCTATCGGAGAGAACGTTTCCAAGCGAGGAACAATCGAATACGTGGCGCCGGAAATACTGCTCGGGCAACAGCCCGATCTATATTCCGATCTTTACTCCCTCGGAGTAGTAATCTACGAGCTTCTTTCAGGGGCGGTACCGTTCTCGTCGAAATCCACCGATAAGCTGATCAAGCTTATTACAGAGGACGGTTCGATCGATTATTCAAAGATACCCGAAAAATACAGGGATGGCTTAAGAGCTCTTCTCGCTAGGGATATCGCTCAAAGACCATCGGGTGCACGCGAGGCCGCCGGCACCTTTAGTCTTGAATCGATATTCGATTCGCTGTACCGGACGAGAATAGACCACTATCTTTCAGCGGGAATTCCACCGTTCAACCGGGATCTCGCCGTAAGTTTCGAAAGCTATTTGAAGGGAATGTCCTGCAAGATTTTCTCCATCCGTTCGCTTAATCATAATCGCATGGCGATTAATTATCTGGCAGCCGAGTATGAGTTGAGAGGTTACAACGTATGGCGAATCGGGCCGGAGATGAGACCGGATAACGCTTTAGATTATCTTAAGAAAATCAAATCGTGGCGAAATGACTACTCCGATGGGAAATCTATATTATTAATCGATCATCTCGAAGCTCTGGATAATACAGTGCTCTCATATCTGAGGAGCACGGCAGGCCCCGCTAACGGTCTTCCGGTAGCGGCGGGTGTCAATAGGTGGATCGAACCTGCTATTTCAACCGACGTTTTCGATCCTTTAAAAAATCAAACGAAAATCGGCGCCACCGCGACATCACTGAAAGCATACCTGAAAAAAGAAGATCTCGATTTTAACTTCGACGATCTTTCCCGCTGTTCAGGCGGTGACCCGACTATGGTTTATCTTCACCTTAAATACGCTCTCCTGGAAAACGGTCCCGTCACGCTTTCTAAGAGTTTCGATGATCGCATACGAATCGAGGCCCTCCCTGTAACAGCGCGAGATAAGATAATCGCCCGGATATTCGATTCTCTGAGGGATGATCAAATCGACATACTAAAAAAACTCTCCGTTTGGGGAGATTCGATCCCCATGCTCATCCTGGCGGCTTTAGGCCGCGGGAAACAGATGTTAATCGATGAGTTACTCAAGTCGGGACGTTTGATTCCCGAAAAGGACGCTGTATCTTTTTCGTCGGGTAATGCCAGGGATTTTGTTTGCGAAAGCGTACCTGATGAAGAGAAAAGACGTTATCACGGTTTCTGGGCCGAGGCTGTAGAAGAGTGGTTATCGGAGACCGACGATTACATCGAATCCGCCGCTTGCCATTGGGGAGGATCGGAGGATATTTGTCGGGGATATAAGGCTAATTATATTGCCGCGCTTGAGTTTTTCAAAAAGGGCGAGCTCTCAAAAGCGGAATTTTACGCCGATAAAACGCAGGTCTTGGCGGAGGCTGGTGGGGGCTCCGTCGCCGATTCCCTGGCTGTCTACGCTGACATTTATAAAGAGAAGGGCGATTATAGATCAGCTCGCGTGAAATACCTCGAGTTATTAAGAAATATCAGGCTCAAAGGAGACAAGGAGTTTGAAGCTAAAACGGATAAGAATCTCGGGGATTTATATCGGTCGATTAGGAAGACCAGAAAAGCGGTATATTATATCAACGCCGCGCTGAAACTATATATGGAATTGGGTGATGATCAGGGTGTCGCCGATTGTAATAACAATATCGGATTGACTTACTGGATCGACGAACAATACGATAAAGCACTGGAATCATTTTCGAAAGCGTTTGAGGCAAATAGAAAAGTCAATAATCAGCGAGAACTTGCCAAAATTCAATCCAATCAGGGGATTATCAAGGATATTGTCGGAAAAACAAAAGAGGTTGCCGATCATTTCATCAAGGCGCTTCGCTACGCCTCGGAGTCCGATGACCCAAGGTTAGAAGCGCTGATTTCGAATAATCTCGGGTATTTTTATATCAGGCAGGGTGAATACAAAGAGGCCAATAAGTATCTTCGCGCCACCCTGGCGATCTCGGAAAAAATAGGCTATACCGAGGGAGTTATAAACTCGCTTTCCAATCTGGGTTTGAGCTACTTACGGTCGGGCGATCTTTTCGCGGCTGTTGATTTCGACCAGAAAGCGCTTGAAACGGCAGAGTCGTTGGGAAGCAGGCATCTCGCCGCCTCGGCGGAACTCTATCTGGCCGAGGCCTGTATCCTCATGGGGAATTACTCACTAGCCGATAGCGTTTTGAGTTCGATAGAAGCGGGTAAAGCGATCGAAGAAGATAAATCGTTGAAATCGCAAACAGAATTACTGCGCTCCGGATTGATGATCTCACTGGGGGACACATGTTCTGCACACGATTTCGCCGCGAGGGTTTTACTGGAAGCGGAATCGGTCGGAGATACGAGGCTCAAGATCGAGGCTGAACTCTCTTTAGCCAGAGCATTTCTCGATGATCGTAAACATGGCGCTTTGGTCGGATTGTCAGAGGCGGCGGAAACAGCATCGACCCTGGGACACGATGACCTTTTATCTGCCGCCGGTATTTTACTGGCCTCCTTTTATACTCTAAAAGAGGATTTTTTTAATGCCGAGGGTTGGCTGGATCGCGTTCTTTTATCCCAGGATCTTACCAGGGAGTCTCTTATCAAAGCGAAAATACTGGTCTCGGATCTTTATCGACTTAATGGAAGGTATGACGACGCTCTCGAGATCCTTTACGAAATCGAGAGTTTAGCGGCGGTCTCGGGATTTGTTCCTCTCGCTTTTAGAGCCGCGGTAATCTTATCCGAAATATTCCTGGCCTGTTCTAAACTTTCCAGACTCAAGGAAACTATCGATAGGGCTCTTTCCTATAGAGCCAAACTGCTCTCGGCGTTACCGGAATCCGCTTCCGCGTCAACTCTCGAACAGACATCATATATGAAACGTTTTAGTTCCGTAATTACGAAGACCGACAATAAAGTATTTTTAAGTGTCTAATTAAAAAGGGCCGCTTACGCGGCCCGGTGTCTCAAGTAGAAAATCAGGAACCTGCCCCAATATAACCACCCGGGGCAATTCTTTCCTCGAGTTCCTCAATGACAAGGACTAATTCTACCATTACCCTTCCTCCTTCCGGAGCTGTTGCGGATTATACCCTGTGCAGATCCTGCCGAGGCAATCTCCGGTTTAATTGCCACACCGGACCTAAATTTGTTTAAAAATGAAACGATTATCAGTCGATCTGTCAAGAGGAAAATGCAAACTATTACAAAAATGATGAAAAGGATTTCACCATGCTACCCCCCCCGGAAAAAACGTCAATCAGCTAACTGCATGATACATAATTACTTATATTTTTAGACGGGATTTCGTCAACGGGTTATCGAATTTCTTTATTATTATGTCAACTTCTTGCTATATATTATGTTAACTAATCCACGGTCAAGGAAACCGGCGCTTGCCATGGAATAACGCGGGTAATTATTGAACTTTTCAAAGATTATAATCCGGCACTTTTTAATAAATATGTAATTTATAGACACTTTTTTCCGTTAGCTCAAGCAGGCTGGAATAAACAATGCTCTTATTGATTTGATAAAAAGGGTGTTTGACCGGATCTATCGATTTCTATGTCATTAAAGGGTGCCTAATGAGGCGATAGGCCCTACATAAAATTGTACAAAAAATACTTGACATAACGCTCTTAAATCTTATATTTTCCCATGCCTGAAGTAATTCCGCGGTAACTACGTGGTACTTGACGCTTCGCTTCAATGGCCAGGAATTGGGTGGATTAAGTAAAACAATTTCTTAAAGGTGTTACGGTCAAGGGGGAGGTTTTTTCCTCGGCCTTGAAAGGACAGCTTTTATGATTACTATCGACGGTTCTGTTTCCGAGAAAACCTTGATCAGGTGGTTTGTTGCAGTTTCAGAAGAAGCGAAAATTGGTTATAAATATAGTCATCAACCCATAATAACTGAGTATCTCGCAAAAGGGGAAAATGGGAGAAAAGCTTAGTATGAGAAGAACTGTCGAAGCCTTTGTAGTTTTGCTGTTTACGACATTCGCGAGCGTTTATGGACAGGAGTATTGCGTCCCCGAGGATGGGCAGTATCCGCCTGAAGCCGACGTGACATTGACAATCGGTTCGCCGTGCGACTCATCGGAGATTGTCGGCATTCCAATCTATCTCGATAACCCTTGTCCTGTTGGCGGTTTCGAAATGGAGATCGTCCTAACCGACCCCAACTTGGGCGTATATTTTGATGAGACGAACCCCGATGTCGCCGATCTGATTGGCAGCAGAAATACCGAATGGGGGTTTTTCAGCTTCAATGTGAATAATCCGACGACAATTACCGTTCTGGCCATAGGTCCCGGAGGATCTCAGCCTAGTTTGCCGCCAGGCACTGGTCTTTTATTCACAGTGCATCCCAGCCTGGAGGGCACGGTCGATAATTGCCAGATGGTTAGGTTCGGGGCTATTGATCACGTTTTCGACGAATCGGGTTATGTCGAATATGGCAGGATTCACGAACAGGGCACTCTTTGTATCGGCTGTGAACCGTCCTGGAGAAGGGGCGACGCCAATCGTTCCGGCACTCTTAATATCGCCGATGTCATAACCTTATTTAATCACCTCAGAGGTTCCCCCATATGTTTCGGAGGATGTATTTGTACCGGCGATTTTAACAATTCTGGATCTATTAATATCTCCGATGTTATCGATATGTTCACGTATTTGAAAGGACAGGGCGAACAACCTGTGCCCTGTAATTGATTTAGTAGTTTTTTGTTTACGAATATGATTTTAAAAATACCTGATTTCTTTGTGAAGGGGGTGAGAGCCTAGAGAAAAGAGAGACTATTAAGAGGGGAATTCGTATGTTTGCGTGGAAAGGGAGTTCCATATCCGGCAAACAAGGCGTTAATTGTTAACGCCTTTTACACAATAGTTTTGATGATTATTTAAGGAGTAAAACATGAAAAAATTGTTGCTGTTGGCTTTAGCTGTCGCTTTAATGTTCAGCTTAGCTTCGGCTCAAAACGCTAAGATGGTGGTTGGTCCGCTCAATGGTGATGACGCCGGCGAATTAATCGTGACAAATGGTTCGGCCGTTACTATTCCCGTATTTGTGCGTACCGCTCCTGGTATCAACATTATCGGTGGTCACTGGGCGATTGCCACTAAAGATCAGCATGTCGCTTCCCGTGACGGCTGGGGTTACGATTTCTATCCGTTCACCGATCAGGGAGAGGGCAATGATTGGCAGTCGATGACTGTTCTTGCCGCCACAGCTGATCTCGTAATACCGGATTATACATACCAGGGATTACTCATGGTTAAGGATTTCCCCAGAGATCCTTTCCCGGAATGGGGAATTAATACCGATGGCGCATGGTGGCAGGTCGCCGAAATATACATGACCACCACCGAAGAGAATGAATTTGATCTTCCCTTCTGTGACGCTTTCGAGATTGGTACAGATGGCGGTCCTGGTGGCAACGGTGCCATGGTATGGGCCGAATTCAGCCAGGGAGAGCTGGATCCTGAAAGTATCGAATACAGTTTTTCCTGCCTGACTTTCACCAGTAACACCGATCCCGTATGGTGTGAGCTTACTTCAGAGTATTGCGGTGATGCCGGTTTCGAAGTTTGCTTCGATCTCTGCGGCACCGATGCCAACCTCGATAACGACCTGCATATCGTTCAGGTCGGCGGCGAAGGCACTTACACCGAAGCAGAAGGTGGTGAAGGCGGCGTAACTTCCGGTACATGGTGTGGTACTCTTGAAGCTGGTACTTATGTTCTCGATTTCGAACTTCAAGATGGTGCCGGCCCTCCATTCCCGATGTCGTTTACCGTAAATGTTGGTGATATCGCTATGGATATCGCTAATGTCAGCGGATTCGGCGGCGGAACGGTTTCTGTTCCGGTAACTCTTCATACCTGCGCGTTTGAAATGGGCGGCCTGGAAGCTTATGTCGGTTGGGATCCTACAGCCGTAACACTGACAGGCGTTACTCCTACCGGTCGTATTGACGACGGTAACGAGTATTTCAATGTCAACTTCAGTGACCCCTGCGAAGAGTGTCCTGATGATGACGCGGTAAGGATCACCTGGATCTCCGATATCAATAATGGTGTCGATCACGCTCCGGCTTATCCGGGCGACGATCCTATCGTTATGCTGCATTTCGCGATTTCCGATGATCTTCCTTGGGGAATGGTTATTCCGATTAATTTCCTGATCCCGCATTATTCGGACAACACGGTATCCGACGAAAGCGGTTATGTTTGGTTCCGTCCTGCGTTGACCGATGGTTCGATCACAGTTATCGATCCTTCGACCTACAAGGGTGACCCCAACATGAACGGTTGGTTCTATGAAGTCGGTGACGCGGTATTGGTTGCCCGTCGTCTGATCAGTGGCTACGGCGTCTGGTCTGAGAACGGTTCCGGCGATGACGCTATCCAGGAAGCTTCGTCTGACCTGAATAACAACGGTGTTACTGATGTTGCCGACCTCGTTCGCTTCATCAATATCATTAATGGTACTATCAATCCTCCGAAACTAGATCCTGCCTCTGCCGTTGCTGAGGTTAGTATCTCTTCGGTGATTGAGGATAATATTGAAGTTACCATCAATTCCGGTTTGGATATTGGTGGCGTACTTCTTTCGATCGACCATTCCGGAGTTGAGATCGGCACACCGGTCGCCAACGGCATGAACTTCCTCGCGGAAGACAAAGACGGCGTCTTAAACGTTGTCGTTTATTCCATCGAGGGTAATACCCTTGCCGCCGGCAATACGAATGTCATCTCCATCCCGGTTATCTCGAACAACAATGGTTCGATTGAGATCGTGGAAGCTTCATCTGCCGACGCTTACGGACGTCTGCTGGAGACCACCGCTTTGGTGATTACTCCTCTGCCGACTGAGTACGCTGTTGAGCAGAATTACCCGAACCCCTTCAACGCCAAGACCATGATCAGCTTCGATATGCCTGAGGCCAATGACGTTACCGTAGATATCTACAGCGTCACCGGTCAGCTAGTCGAGTCGATCTCCGGTCATTATGAAGCCGGTTCGCATTCGGTCAATTGGGATGCTTCTAATGTTGCTTCCGGTGTTTACTTCTACAAAGTAGCCACCGACAGCTTCTCGCAGACCATGAAAATGACCTTGCTGAAGTAATTCGAAGTTTCTTCGGAATTACGGGGATAAGAGAGGGTTTTCCCTCTCTTATCCTCAAAATTAAACTTCAAGCGTAAAGGAGGGGGTGGTTAATGGCGCGGATTTGCAATTGATTTGTTTTTTTTTGCAGGAGTAGTTTGTGAACAGTAGTACTTTGTTTCTTTCAGCCGGTTACGGCCATTACATTTCAATAAAATCGATTGTTTTACTACAAATTATATTATTCGGGAAGATCAAGTATAATAGTGAGTTATATGTTCTTAACCTTATGATGCTGAAAAAGTTATACTGGCAAAGGCATATATTTTGCTCATCTTTTAGTTTGGAGAAATATGAGGGAGTTTTCATATGCGAAAAATTAGCGAAAAAGGGGGAATTTTGAAGGCCACAATCGGTTTTTTAATGTTAGCAATTTGCCTGGCGAATTCGGGCCAAGCCCAATCACCTGATAGTCTTATGATTTCCAGCGCCAGCGGGCCTCCCGGAGGATCCGCTGTCGTTTCAGTCTTTCTGAAAAATACCCAATTTTCGGTAAGTGGATTCACTGCCAGGATTGTTTTCGCCGACTCCACTATCGCCGTCTTTTCCGACTTGGAGCGTGGCGACGATGTAGTCGATTTTGAACATTTCAACTGGGTTCTATCCGACGGAACCTGCAGGATCGTGGGATTGGATAATCTCCCCGGAGGTGATAACCCGTCGCCCTTACCCATTGGGATTCATGAGCTTGCAAAAATCCATATCGACATAGCCGAAAACGCTCCGTGGGGCGAGATGGATACGATATATTTCGCCTCCGATGAGTTTCCGCCCGATGGGGATAACTCGATATCCGACTCGACCGGATACATATTTGAAATTCCCACCATGGTATCGGGCATGCTTCTTCTGGATATTTTCAACGATGTGGACGGTTCCCATGCCGTTTTGCCATTAGGTATAGAACTAAAGCAGAATTATCCCAACCCTTTTAATGCTCAAACGACCATATCATTCGAACTATCCGAACGCGCCGAGAACACGTCGGTGAAAATTTACGACATGGTCGGGCGTTTGGTCAGGACATTTAACTGGCGGGATCTGCCAGCGGGTTTGCACAATACTGTCTGGAACGGCTCTGATACTCGAGACAATATTGTGTCATCCGGCATTTATTTTTTCAGGTTGGAAGTGGATTCGCATCCCGTTCAAACCATGAGAATGACGCTACTTAAGTAGTTTGAAATCGGTAGTTTTTTGAAGATAATAATTAAGATTCGAGCCCGATTTTTTCGTGGCCAGGAGGGAATGAATTGAGAAAATTTCTACCCGTTGTATCATTTTTCTCATTATTTCTATATTGTTGCTTTCCTGTATGGGGACAGGAAATCTCCGAAATCGATACCATTAGTGTTTCCGGATTCGAAGGATATCCCGGGGATACGATTTTAGCGCCCGTCGATCTTGTAAATACTTTCGATGTTACCGGTTTCAGCCTCCGGATTCTCTATGACTTCAGCGCGTTTTTGCCTCTTGAGGTTGTTATTGTTGATAGATCAGCTCATTTTGACTTTTTCGGCGCAAATCTCACCGAACCGGGTGTTATCGGGTTTGTAGCCACGTCGATGATTCCTCGCGATAATGTGATTCCACCGGGGAGCGGATCTATTGCCCTGATGACGATCCTGATCAGGGATGAAGCGTTCCCGGGGTCTTACGATTTTATATTCGAGAATGTTGACGAGAACTCTTACGATAACAATCTCAGCGATACCAATGCCACGCTTATTGTTCCTGTACTCGCCGACGGCGCTATAGATGTTTTATCTCAGACCCTAATCGGCGATAACTCTTCGGGGCCGTCGGAATTCGAGTTGAGCCAGAATTATCCCAACCCGTTTAATATGAAAACGACAATTTCGTTTTCCGTGAAGAATCCGGGGCATGTAGATCTCGAAATTTATGATATTTTGGGACAAAGGGTAGCCACTTTGTTTTCCGGTTACGTCGAGGCCGGGATACGCAGTTTTGATTGGGACGGCGAAATATCGGCCGGTAAAGAACAATCATCGGGTGTCTATTTCTATAGATTGAAAACCATGTGGGGGGAATCCGTAACCAAAAGGATGACGCTACTAAAATGATAGGGTTAGCGATATGAAGAAATTATTTCTTCTCTTGATTGTCGGAACGATTTTGGCGGCTGGTTGGTCTGACGCCAGCGCGCAGATTTACTCCGACCAGGATACCATGGCCTTAATGGACGCCTACGGTAATCCGGGCGATACGGTTGATGTTTATTTCAATATGATCAATACCACAGTGGCCGTGGCGGGGGTTTTTCATCGAATAGTATATGATGAAAACATCCTGGAGGCCGTAAACGTGGAATGTGTGGATAGGGGTTGCGAGTTTCCATTGTTGGGAAGCAATCTTACCGTTCCCGGCGTTGTTCAATTCTCCATGTATGATTTGTCCGGCGAGGTAACCATTCCGAGGGGCGAGGGACCGGTGGCGAAAGTCACTTTCGCCGTAAGCCAGTTTGTTGCCCCCGGTACCAATATTCTCCTTGAATTCGAGGATGATTGGCAGAGTTTAAATGGTTGGGCGGATTCCATTCCGGAAAACCCGAACCTGATAGTCCCCATTCTCATTCCGGGAAATTTCCAGGTGGGCGGTGGACCTAATAATATGGCACCGGTTATAGGTAATATCGCAGGTCAGCAGGTAGCCGAGGGGCAGATACTGCAATTTTCGGTAACCGCTCATGATTTCGATGCCGATCCTATTACGTTAACTGCTCTCGATATTCCTCTCAACGCTACTTTCCCGCAGGTTCAGGGCGATTCGATGGTGATAGGGACATTTGTGTTTAGTCCCAATTTTGACCAGGGACCGGATACCGTAATAGTAACTTTCACGGCCACCGACGATCATAATAATGTAACCACCAGACCGGTTCAGATAGTCATACTCGACCAACCAAACAATATTATGAGGGTGGTATCCAATCAGGGAGGGATACCCGGGGCCGATCTTCGCCCCATGAACATTAACCTGTTCAATACGAGCCCCATCTACGGTTCGCAATTCGAGATTTTATACGATCCCGAACAAATCGATGTCTGGAGTGTCAATTCAACGTATCGATGCACCAATATGTGGTTCAACTCAAATGAGCCCGATCCCGGCAGGATAATAGTAGTTATATTTTCCGTGGGCAGTGATACGATAGCGGCGGGCGATGGTCCGCTTGTCGAACTTGTTATAAACGTGAACTCGTCGGCTTCGTTCGGCCAAACCGGTATTCAATTGATTGAAGCGACCGAGGTCATTGATTCGGCCGGAACGAGTAAAGAGCTTACCGCCGAAAACGGCTATTTCACCGTCGATCCATTCGGGGACGCCAATTTGGATGGTCTTGTTACGGTCGGTGATTGCGTATCTATAGTGGCGTATATTATCGGACGGCTGGAATTCAGCGAAAGGCAGTTTGACGCCGCCGATATCGACAGTTCAGGATGGGTAAATATCGGAGATCTTCAGAGCATCATAAATGTGATTCTAGAGGTTGTCACCCCCCGATTGTCTTATCCCTTCGACGATCCTCTTGTCAGCGTGGAGTTGATAAAGGATCGGGTTCCATCAGGCGATATTCTCGATATACCTCTTTATACGGTAATTCAAGAGGAAGCGTCGGCGGTACAGTTCGAGGTTTCCTATAACGCTAATAAGATGACCGGACTGGAGATAGTAAAGGGTGATATTGCCTCGGACATGACTCTTGATTACACCATTTCCAACGGCGGGATCAAGGGGATATTGTATAATTTAAGCGGGGCAAGTATCGGCCCCGTGTCGGGCGATCTGTTCGATATTGCATTTAGAATAGACTCGGGCGATTTTGATCCTGATTTCGATATTGAACTAAGCGAATTTTTGGTCGTAAACCCCACCGCTGGTTTTATGCCGGTGGAGATAAAAGGACGTCTTCCGGAGAGTTTCCTGCTCTCGCAGAATTACCCCAATCCTTTTAACGCCAATACTAATATTCGATTCGATCTGCCGTCCGAGGGATGGGCGGAGCTTTCGGTTTATGATCTATTGGGACGCAAAATAACCGTTCTTCTAAATGAATATCTTCCAGCTGGCAGTCACCTGGTTACCTGGGATGGACGAGCCGGCGATGGCAATATGATGGCAACGGGTGTTTACTTCTATCGCCTTAAGGCCACGAATTTTGACAAAACAAAGAAGATGCTTTTGATGAAGTAACCCGGTAACCGTTTATTTCGCGGGGGCGTGATAATGGTAATAACGGTAATACCGAAATTTGGCTATTCTTGAGGCGGTAATGAAGATAATAAAGATTTCTTTAACTGTACTTGTTTTTATCGGTTTTACTTATTCGCTGTCGTCGGCGCAGATGGTGGAGTCGCTTTACGCTGATTCCTCGTTTTCGAGTATGCCGATCGACTCCGCAGCCAATTGCTATGGTCCTCCCGACGGCACGGTCGCTCATATAGACAGTAATCTGGCCAATTACGAAATATGGACTTTCGATTTCGACAGTACTTTTAGCGCAGGATTACCGATAATATCATCGCAGATTTTCATCACCCATTATCAAGCGGGATGGGTTGACGATACGCTGGTCATTGAGTATTTCGACGGT
>JAZGHS010000124.1:0-16920 GCA_036481315.1 Candidatus Zixiibacteriota bacterium
GAGAGGACGGACAGTGCAGGGCGTTTTAAACGAGAAATTGAAAATATTCCTAAAGGAGGATATTAAGCCTCTTGGATCGGGACGAACCGATACCGGGGTTCATGCTCTTTCTCAATACGCCAATTTCTTCACCAGCGCCGCTATGGACACAGGATTGATCGCGCATAAACTCAACAGGATGCTTCCCGAAGATATAGTCGTGTTGGGATGCCGGGAAGTACCATTGGAATACAACGCGCGCCGCGACGCGAAAAGACGTAGTTATCGTTACCTTATCACGGAACGGTTATCGGCGGTAAATAAGGGGTTGTCGTGGGTTTTAGGTCGCAGGCTCGATATCGATACGCTGAACAGAGCCGCGAAAACGGTGATGAAAGGAAGATCTTTTCATAACTTCTGTAAAGTAAAATCGAGGAAGAAGGAGAATAGTTGTAATATATTCACCTCGCGCTGGTCTCGTTACGGAGGCTTTCTGCGTTACGAAATAACGGCGGATAGGTTCTTACATCATATGGTCAGGCTTTTGGTCGGCTCGATGGTCGAAGTCAGCGAGGGGCGGGAAGATTTTTCCGATTTTACAAAACGATTTTTAAATGTTGATTATAAATCAAAACATATGGCTCCCCCTGACGGTCTTTACCTGGCGGGTGTGGAGTACGAAGGGATAAAACTATGAAATTTTTCATTGACACGGGGAATACTGATGAGATCCGGGCCGCCCAACAAATGGGAATACTCGACGGGGTGACCACAAACCCTAGTTTGCTCTCGAAAGAGAATAAACCGTACCGGGAAGTTTTAAAGGAGATTTGCAGTATTGTCGACGGTCCGGTTTCCGCGGAGGTTACCGCTACCGATACCGAGGGAATGCTCAAAGAGGCCTATGAGTTGGCCAAGATCGCCGATAATATTGCTATCAAGATTCCCATTATTCGCGACGGTGTCGCCGCTATCAAGAAGCTATCGTCGGAGGGGATTATGGTTAATGTCACCCTATGCTTTTCCCCGACACAAGCTCTGATCGCGGCCAAGGCGGGGGCGGCGTTCATCTCGCCGTTTGTGGGGCGTCTCGACGATATCTCCAGTATCGGCATGGATCTTATCGAGCAGATTGTCACTATCTATGATAACTACGGTTTCGAGACCGAGGTGCTGGTAGCGTCGGTGCGCACCCCGACCCATGTGGTCGAATCAGCTCTTATAGGCGCGGATGTCATCACTATGCCGTTTGCCGTTATAGATAAGCTGTTGAATCATCCTCTTACCGATATCGGCTTGAAGAAATTCCTGGCCGACTGGGAGAAAGTAAAGAAATAATGATCGAACGATACACATTGCCCCAGATGGCGAAAATATGGTCTGATCATAACAAATTCGCTACCTGGCTGAAAGTGGAAATCGCCGCCTGCGAGGCCAAAGCGGAGCTTAAGGAGATCCCCCGACATGCGGTCGAGGCTATAAAGAAGAAAGCGGATTTCGATATCGATCGTATCAACGAGATCGAGGCTGTGACCAACCACGACGTTATCGCTTTTCTAACCAGCGTGGCCGAATATGTGGGACCCGAATCGAAATATATCCATGTGGGGCTTACGTCTTCGGATATTCTGGATACCGCTCTTGCCTCCCAGATGAAACAGGCCGGTGTTTTAATAAGAAAAAGACTCAATGCCGTAACCGATCTTCTTCGTGAAATGACTCCTCGCTATAAAAAAGCGGTTTGTGTCGGCAGAACCCACGGTATCCATGCCGAACCGACCGTATTCGGATTGAAGCTGGCCATGTGGTACACCGAGATGCGTAGGAACCAAAAAAGGCTCAAGGCCGCTATCGACGAGGTGGCGGTTGGAAAACTATCGGGCGCGGTGGGCAATTTCGCCAACACCGATCCGAAGGTCGAGGAATATGTCTGCAAGAAATTAGGGTTGAAAGCGGCCGAGGTTTCCACGCAGGTGGTCCAACGGGACCGTCACGCCTATTTTCTTTCGGTACTCGCGGTGATAGCAGGATCTATAGAGAAAATAGCCACGGAGATCCGCGGTCTTCAAAAGACCGAGGTTTTGGAGCTTGAGGAAGGGTTCTCGAAGGGACAAAAGGGATCGTCGGCAATGCCCCACAAGAAAAATCCTATCATCTGCGAAAGACTGGCCGGCCTGGCCCGGGTGCTGAGAGGCAACGCTATGGCGGCCATGGAGAATATAGCGTTGTGGCACGAACGGGATATAACCCATTCGTCGGTGGAGCGGATTATCATACCCGATTCAACCATCCTTTTGCATTACATGCTCGATAAGCTCGTTAACGTCCTGACCAACCTCCGAATAAATACCGACAATATGAAGCGGAATCTCGAATCGACTCACGGGTTGGTTTATTCTCAGCGAGTTCTTCTGGCCCTCACGGCCAAAATGCCAAGCCGGGAGGAGGCTTATAAGGTCGTTCAGATTCTGGCTATGAAAAGCTGGGATAAAGGGGCTGACTTCAAAGCGCTTTTGAAATCGTCGCCGGTTGTAAAAAAGTATCTCAATTCGAAAGAGATTGACACCCTTTTTGATATTACCTACTATACAAAAAGAGCGGATGAAATCATCGGTAGGGCAATGAAATGACAAAAGAAGGATTTCTATTTCCAATACCGTTTCTATTGCTTGCGGTAGTGGCGTTTTACCTGTTCAACAGGTTTGTGATTTTTCCTCTTGCCTATGTTTCCGTCGTCCTGTTTCTGCTGGCATTCTTGGTGATGTTGTTTTTCCGGGATCCGCAAAGAAAAATCCCCGAGGGTGAAAAATTGGTTATTTCACCCGCCGACGGCAAGGTCATTAAGTGCGAAGCCGGCCCGGTGGAATCGACAGTGTCGATATTTCTCTCGGTTCTCAATGTCCACGTAAACCGTTCACCGGTAACAGGGTCGGTGAAATCGGTTAATTTTGTCAAAGGCAGGTTTCTAACCGCGTTTAAAGATCGGGCGCAGCGGGAGAATCAGCGCAACGAAATAGAGATCGAAACCGAATCGGGAATTGTGCGTTTTCATCAGGTTACGGGGGCTATCGCCCGCAGGACAATTTTCAGGCCGGAACCGGGGGAAAAGGTTACTGTCGGTAAAAGGGTAGGTTTGATTAGATTCGGTAGCCGTGTCGATTTGACACTTCCTGCCGGGACGACCATAGAAGTACGAAAGGGGCAAAAGGTAGTGGCTGGAGAAACGATCATCGGGAGGCTTCCGTGAATAATATAAGGGGAATCCTGCCCGGAATGTTTACCATGGGCAACCTCGCCTGCGGTTTCGGCTCTATAGTCATATCGTCGAAGGCTTTTGGGGTCCCCGAGGCTATGCACGGTCGCTATATCAGCGAAGCGGTCTGGCTTATCGTGCTGGCGGGTTTTTTCGATTTTCTCGACGGCATGGTGGCCCGATTATCGAGATCGTCATCGAGGATAGGAGTCGAACTCGATTCGCTGGCTGATATCGTATCGTTCGGTGTCGCTCCGGCGATATTGATCATCAATTTCTCTCTGATTTCCAGAGGCAACTGGGCCTGGATACTCGCTTTCGTTTATTTGATGGCGGGTAGTTTCAGGTTGGCCAGATTCAGTCTCTCGGCTTCTTTAGAGGAAAAATTGAATTTTGTCGGCCTTCCGATACCGTCGGCCGCAGGAGTGATAGTAACTTATGTTCTCTTTTCTAACGAGATATGGGGCGAGATACGTTTCGAGAAATTCTTTGTGGTTCTACTGGTCGCTACAGCGGCGCTTATGGTCTCCAGCGTAGAATACGAATCGATGCCGAAATTCGATTTGTCCAAACGGAAAGACCGGATCAAGATCCTGTTTTTACTCCTTGTCGCGGTGGGATTAATTGTAAACGCTCCGTTGGTCATGTTTCCGCTCGCTATAATTTATATCCTTTACGGGTTATTAAAAATGATTTATATGATAGTTACAGGGGGCGGTAAAGGGGACTTTCAATACCCCAAAGCCATTTTCAGTAAAACAGAAAAAGAGAAAGAAGAAGAGGAATGAAATTCAAAGCGGGCGTGAAAGTTACTTTGAAGGAAGGCGTACTAGACCCGCAAGGGGTGACGATCGGACGGGCTTTATCCGATCTTGGTTTCGAATCTGTTATCGGGGTTAGCACTGGAAAATTATTCGAGCTGGAGATCGACGCCGAATCGGAGGCGAAAGCCAGGGAGATCGCCACCGAGGCAACGTCAAAACTTCTGGCAAATCCAGTAATCGAGGGATACGAGATAGAGGTAATTCGATGAAAATCGGTGTCGTAATATTTCCCGGCTCCAATTGCGATTATGACGCTTACCAGGCGTTCAAGATGATCGAGGGCAACAAAGTCGTTTATCTCTGGCATAGATCCGATGATCTTCTGGGTTGCGACGCTGTGATTTTGCCGGGCGGTTTTTCCTATGGCGATTATCTTCGGTCTGGTTCGATCGCTCGTTTCTCGCCGATAATGAAAAAGATTATAGATTTCGCCAGCGGCGGCGGCTATGTTCTTGGGATTTGTAACGGTTTTCAGATATTGCTCGAGTCGGGGCTTCTTCCCGGGGCGATGATAAAGAATTCTGTTTTACGGTTCGCCTGTCGAGAGGTAATCTTAAGGGTTGAAACCAACAATATTCCGATATTATCCGGTCTAAAAAAAGGAAATCTTTTAAGAATGCCGGTAGCCCACGGTGAGGGGAATTATTACGCCGATCCGGATAAAGTGTCCGAACTCGAGACCGGCGGTAGAGTGGTTTTCCGATACGTAGATAAAAACGGGGTGGTTACCGCCGAGGCCAATCCCAACGGTTCTATCAATGGCATTGCGGGAATTATCAATGAGCGGGGCAATGTATTGGGTATGATGCCTCATCCGGAGAGAGCGTGCGAGGATATTCTCGGTTCCGCCGACGGCCTTGGGCTTCTCCGATCTCTATGCGCGGCATCGGGATAGCGAGGATTTTATGAACTCAAGAGAATTGACATTTATTATCGTAGCGCTATTGCTGGCAACTGTTTTTGGCGGCTTTTTGGGACAGTTAATAGGTGAATATCTGCCCGATGGCGCTGTAAAAACCCTTTTTCAGCAGAATCTGGAGATCGGAATCGGGAAGAGGGGGATTTCCGTAAACGAAATCCAGGAACCGATCAATATCAATCTTTACAGCATATCGCTGGCCTTTGGATTGTTAATAAAGATAAATTTTGTTTCTGTATTGATGGTGATTTTGGTTATAATATACTTTAAGTGGTGGTATATCTAGACCAAGTAGACCGAGAGGTGAAGTTTGAGTGAAATTTTATTAATTTCGATGCCCGGCGGCGGCGAGTTGATTATCATCTTAGTGATAGTGCTGATCCTCTTTGGCGCGAAACGAATTCCCGAAATCGCTCAGGGTTTGGGCAAAGGTATCAGGGAATTCAAAAGATCGGTGAAAGAGGTTCAATCTGAGATCGATACTAACGATACTCCCGATCGCAGGCTCGAAGAAAAAAAAGAAAAGGAAAAGCCGGAGAAAAAGGATGAGTGAATCTATCTTTTCGAAGGATGATATCGAAAAGATCGCGTCCTGTCTCGGCGATGCGGAAATCAATGATCTCAAGGATCATTTCCGGTTAAAACTGATAAAACCGGAGGAGAAAAGGCATCTCTCGCTGGAGATTTATCCCGAGGTAGCCCTCGCCGAGGAGGATAGAGGCGCGCTGTTGGTCGTTTACACCCATAATTGCCATCTTCAACTTCATAATTGCACGGGGTATGTTTGTTCCGAAGAGCTGGGTGAAGTAACGTTTATATCCGAAACCAAAGATAAGATATCAGGCCTTGTTGTGGAACGCGAAGCGGCCTGTTCACTTTATACCAATGTCAACCGTGGATTAATCTCCGACGATTTTACGCGATTTGGTGTGGAAGTTATGTTATCCGGAGTCGCCTTATCCCTGGCCGAGGGTATACTGGGTAAAGAAAAGTAACCGATATTTCCGAAAACATCAATGTCAATTAAGGCGAGTTAGTCCATAGCACTCGATTGTAATTCCAGTGATCGGTCGACGCTATTAGGAAAACGGAACCGGTAGATACTATGACCAAAGGCGAAAATTTCGTTTTTTTCGATAATATCAATACGACCTTTCCAGATCCGGAAGTCGTGGATATAATATCAAAAACACTCGACGCCCGCCTGGGGAATCCCGCCTCGCATGTTCATACCGCGGGGATAAACGCAGGCGCTTTAGTGGACAAGGCCCGATCTTTAGTCTCGGATTTCATCAGCGGTTCCGATGGATCGATAATATTTACCTCCGGTGCTACAGAATCAAACAACCTGGCTCTTTCAGGATTTTTATCGGCTAATAATAAATTTCAGTTGGCTGTAACCCCTATAGAACATTTCTCAATATTGAACCAATCCTTTAAACTTCGTAATGACGGCGTAAAGATTAGAACAATCGTTTCGGATTCTTTCGGATCGGTGGATCTCGATTCTCTTGAACATATAGTAGCCGAAGGCCCTACCCTTGTTTCGATCGCTCTCGCAAACCCGGAGATCGGCACCGTCCAGGATATGGGCGGTATCTCGGAGATATGTCGTAAATATGGCGCTGTACTACATAGTGATTGTACGGCGGCCGCCAGGCTGATCGATATCGACGTTAACGCGATGGGCATCGATATGATCACTCTTTCGGCTCATAATATATACGGGCCGACCGGGGCAGGCGCGCTGTATATGAAAAAAGGGATAACGGTATCGTCGTTGTTTGTCGGTGGAAACCAGGAGGACGGAATCAGGCCGGGTACTGAAAATGTTATCGGGATAGCGGGATTCGGAGAGGCTTGTCGCATCGCGAAAGAGGGTATGGAGAGCTACCGTGATCATCTTAGCCGCCTCGGACGGAAATTATGGAATGGGCTTGCGGATTCTATTCAATTTATACATTTTACCGGCCATGAGGAAGACAGGCTGCCCGGACACGTCTCGTTCTGGGTGGAGCACGTTGAAGGAGAGTCGCTGTTGTTGCTTCTAAACATGAACGGTATCATGGCCTCATCGGGTTCGGCCTGCAGTTCGAATTTAAAGGGTAAAGACGAGAACGATCTTGCTGCATCTCACGTGCTTACCGCTGTCGGTGTTCCGACTGATATATGCGCGGGATCGATCACTTTTGCGATGGGCAAGAACAATACCGAGGACGAGGTCGATTTCGTACTGGAGACGATGCCCAAAATCGTGAAAAGACTACTGGCTATGTCGCCGAGTTATGATGATTACAAGAAGGGTAAGGAGATATATGGATAAGCAATTCCCGTATTCGGAGCTGGTTATGGAGCATTTCGCCAACCCGCGAAATATGGGCGAAATGGAGGATCCGTCAGGCGTGGGCGATGTCGGCAATCCCGCGTGCGGTGATATGATGCGTCTCTACCTAAAGATTGAGAACGACACTATTATCGAGGCGAAGTTTAAAACTTTCGGCTGTGGCGCGGCAATAGCGTCATCATCGATTCTGACGGAGATGCTCAAGGGAAAGAAGCTCGAGGAAGCTTTGAAAATATCCAACGAGGCTGTAGCCGAAGCCTTGGGAGGATTGCCACCGACCAAGATCCATTGTTCCGTATTGGCTGAGGACGCGTTGAAATCGGCTCTGGAGGACTACAAAAAGAAATCCGGGAAATAGAATTTGAGAAAGAATGAAAATGATAATATTTTTATGTGTAAACTAACTCTGGAGGTAAAGTGAAACGTGTTGTTTTAATCGCCGTTCTGGCGCTGCTGACAATAATCGTAGGTTGCGATAAGCAGAAAGCTCTCGATAGTATACTGGCCGATCCGCAAATGAGAAGTCATCTATTGCATCAGATGCTTTCCGACGAAACCAGCCGTGCCGAGATGGCCGATTCGATTTTAAATGATGTGACTATCACCGATGTTTATCTTAGCGGACTTGCCGAGAACGAGCTTTCGAGGATTGATCTCCTTGAACGGTTGATTGCCGTGGATTCCACAGGAGAATGGACTGTCGGCAAACTGGCCGAAAACGCCGAGATAAAAAAGGTAATGAAAAAGGCCTCGAAAAGATAATTACTTGTTAAGTTTTTGATAGCCGGCGGTCCCCTTAACGCGGACGCCGGTTTTTTTATTGAATCGTTTTTTCAAACTCGAGGATGGAAAACACCCAGATAATGGCCGTTAAAGCGACCATGGCGAACAAGACCAACGGAGTGCCGGTTATATAAGCGTCGATTCCGGAGAAGTCGATTTTCGGTATATCAATACGAGATACAAACTCGCCGGTCCTGGCTGTTACGGAATTTAAATTGAATCCTGAGAATAAGGCCTTAAGGCTTTTCCAATTCTCAAGTATAGCGCTGGAAAGAGCCAGGGAAAGAACAGCTACGGCTGTTGGGAATATAGCCTCTGTTTGTTTCGCGCCTAAAATCTCGCTTTCATACTCCTTCAAGCGCGAGGTCAATCGATCAGCGAAATTCACAGGCGCTGTTTGAGGACGAGCTAATCGAAGCGTATCCTCCATCTCCGTCCCCAGATCGCACGATTGGCGGCAGACCGGACATGTCTCCATATGTTTTTCGAATTTACCGGCATCGACCGAATGATCGTCGGCCGATTTCAATATCCGTTTGATATCGTCGCAATTATACAGCATACTTTGTCCATAGTTTCTTAAGTTCATGTTTCGCCCTATATAGCCTTATCTTTACCGTTCCGACCGGACACTCCAGCACCTCGGCGATTTCCTCGTATTTCAAATCGTCGTAATAATGGAAAAGGATTACTGTCCTCAAATCCGGTTTCAACCTCCCGATCAGCTTCTCAAGTGTGAGCTTGAGCGAATGGTCGATTGTGGCGATAGTTGACGGCTCGTATGCCTCGACCGTCCCGATATCTTTCATACCCCGTTTTAAATGAGACATAGCTGTATTGTGAGCTATTCTATAAAGCCAGGTTTTGAAGCTCGAGCGCAATTCGAATCGTCGGATTCCCCGGTAGGCCCGTAAAAATGTCTCCTGGGCGATATCCTCGGTCATCTCCTCGGATCGCACCAGTCCCCTGACAAGGGTAAATACGAAATCCTCATATCGATTGACCAGTTTACCGAAGGCCTCAGTCTCTCCTTCGCGTATCGCCAAGAGAATCTTATCGTCGGGGTCGGAATTGACCGATCTTTTAGCTTGGAATTTCGCCCTTATTCCGGCGAGGGGTCTCGGAATCGCCGATTCGTAATTTTCGTATTTCATCACTTGTCCCTTTGACTTGATATACGATAATATTGTTTCAATTGATTCAGGTTTTCGAAACAATTCTATAGTACACGGGGTCAAAGAGCTAAAAAGGAGGAATTTATGTGGCATGATGGATTTACGAATTGGCTTGAAATGTTGACTGTTTTCGGCTTTTTCTTCGGGGTGGCTGTTTTAATAGCCAATAACGCCAAAAAGAAAAGGGAGGCCGAGCTTCTTCGTATAGCGATTGAGAAAGGACAGAAGATCCCGGAATTCGAAATGCCGAGATCGTCGAAATACGGCACTTTAAAAGCCGCATTAATCTTTCTGGCGATCGGGATCGGATTTCTTCTGATGGTTGTTTTCGAGGAAATGCTCGGATACGGCGAAATTTCCCTGGGGTTGATTCCTTTGTTTGTAGGGATTGCTTTGCTTGCCAGCTGGGCAATTGAACGAAAGCTCGAAAAGGATCGAAAAGAAGGATAGTTACGCCTGTTTTCGCCATTTGGCGAAACGGAACCATATGAATATGGCGATTCCTTTCAGGACGGTGGAGATAGTAATAGCCCAGAAAATTCCGCTCGGGCCCATGCCGAGCGGGATAGCCATATAATAGGCTAACGGAATTCTAATCAACGTACCGGGGATGGAAATGATCATATGCGGCACGGTATCGCCTGCGCCCCCGAAAGCGCCCTCAAAGACAAATTCAAAGCCCATGAAAATCTGCGAATAGGCCAGAATAAACAAATAGCTCGAGGCGAATCCGATTACCACGGGCTCGTCGGTTAGGATCTGCGCTAATTCTTTTGAGAATACGAAAAATATTATAGTAAAAAACAGAGTCGCGATGGATGTGAATCCCAGCGTGACCCAGACCGATTTCGACGCCCTGGCCGGGTTTTTTGCGCCCAGGTTTTGCCCTACTAAAGCGGATACCGCCATGTAAAAGCCGAAACAGGTCATATACGATAAGGATTCTGCCCGGTTGCCCACCGGTATTGACGCTACCGCCGGTGTGCCGAATTCGGTCATGATTCTGGTGATCGCAAGATATACGAGCGTGAAATTGATATGTGAGGCCCCGATGGGCAAACCGATTCTAAACATCTTCTTGATTATTGTATAATCGATTCTGAAGATGTTTTTCGGGAAAATATCGAATGGGATTCTCCCTTTTTTGGCGAGTATATAAGCGATTATTCCAGCGGCGGAATGCGCTATGGTTGTAGCCACCGCCGCCCCTACGGTTTCCAGACGGGGGAATATCCATATGCCGTAGATTAAGAATATATCGAGAACAATATTCAATCCCACGGCTATTAGCATTATAATCATGGGGGTTTTGGTATCCCCGACGGATCGAAAGATTGTGGATATGACCTCGCTTATGAACAGGGGAGGGACAGAGATGAAAATTATCATAAGATAAGTTTCGCCCATGCTCTCGACTTCCGGGGCCAGATTCAATAGATTAAGTATGTCTTTTGAAAAGAGTATTCCCACCAAGGCTAATATTATCGAGAATATAATCGAGAAACCGTAGATATGTTTCGAATGATCCGATGCTTTTTTCAGATCATTCGCGCCGTATTCCCGGGCGATGATTGCCAGCGCCCCTACGGAGAAGATATCCATCAGGGAAAATATTATCCAAATGATGAATCCCGCCGATCCTACAGCCGCTAGCTCTGAATCGCCCAAATGCCCGACCAGGGCGGTATCGATGAAATTATTGGCCACTATCGCGAACATCGATAATACCGCCGGAACCGCAAGGGCAACCACGTGCCGGGGTATAGAGCCTTTAGTTAAATCGCGCGCCAAAACCAATTCCTATCGTTTATGATTTCGTATAGAATATATTTACGTAATGAAAATAGCTACTTTTTTATTACAATGATATTTCTTATAATTAAAGCGACCGGGGCCAGGGCGAACCCGATAAAAAGCGGTGTCGGTTTGACTAAGGCGACGACCAGAAATATTATAAAAATCGAAAAAATCTGAATTGTCGATTGCCCAAGGGAGAATCGTCGCCTAATAAGGATCTTCCCCGATAAATCCTCTCGGAAATACCCGACCATTTTGTTAATTAAGGCCGATTCCAAATGCCGTAGATTAATAATAAGGTATAACGCGAGAGTGAAACCGAGCAGACCCGCGTAGAGGATCGCGACAATCTCGGATCCCGACGCTTTCGCCGCCGCCCATGTCAGAGCGATTAGAAACGGGGGCGAGATTTTCAACAAAATTAACGCGAAATAGGCCACCGGTCCCATATCTCGCGAGACTGTCGTTTCATATTCGATAAACTCCGACCGCGATTTAGTTCCGGCGGATCCCGCTCTTTTACCGAAAAACAGGTCGGCGATGGTCAGTACTATGAGGATGATAAATCCCGCGCGGGGATCGTTAATCAGTAAGTTTTCCATTTTCGTAAAATCCGCTTACGGGACGAAAACTCCTTCGGTGCACCGGCGACGGTCCCAGACGGTTTAAGTTCTCTATATGTTTCCTGGTGGGATATCCCTTATGACGGTTGAAACCGTACCCGGGATATTCACAATCGAGTTCGACCATTATCGCGTCTCTATGTGTTTTAGCCATTATCGACGCCGCGGAGATTACAACCTCGCTGTTGTCGCCGCCGATTATCGCCTTCTGGCGGATATTCAGTTCGGGAATCTCGAATTTTCCGTCCACATATACTATATCCGGTTCCAACGGCAATTTTTCTATGGCTATTTTCATGGCAAGAAATGATGCGTTTAAGATATTGATTCTGTCGACCACCTCGTGACCCACAACTCCGATCCCCCATAACGAATTCGATTCCTCTATCCGGTTCCGAAGAATAGACCTTTGAAGAGGTGAGAGTTTTTTAGAATCGGCTATTCCGGAACTGTCAAAATCCGCGGGAAGGATAACAGCGGCCGCGACCACGGGACCGGCTAAAGGACCCCGTCCCGCCTCATCGACTCCGCAAACTAAAGGCTCGGTGAAATCACCGAGCCTGTATTCTTTTCCATCCGCTTTAATTAAACGTCCTTTTTCTCGGCAATTCTCGCCTTCTTGCCTTTCAGATCCCGCAGATAATACAGTTTGGAACGTCGTACTTTTCCTCTCCTGATTACCTCCAATTTGGTGACGTTCGGAGAATGCAGGGGAAAGACGCGTTCAACTCCGATACCAGCGGTAACTTTCCTGACAGTAAACGATTCGGCGATTCCTCCGCCGGTACGGGCTATAACCGTACCCTGAAATAACTGGACACGTTCCTTATCGCCCTCTTTGATCTTCACATGAATCTTGAGTGTATCTCCGATGTTGAATTCAGGGACGTCCTGCTTGAGTTGTTTTCCCTCAAGAGATTTTATCACAGACATTATCCAATCTCCATCTTTAAACTGTTTTCATATTCATTCATAATCTCAATTTCTTTTTCAGTAGTTTGACGCATGGCGAATAGATCCAGTCTGTTCGTCTTCGTACGATGCAGAGCGTTACCCAGACGCCAGCGGCGAATCTTTTCATGATGACCGGAAACAAGAACGGGAGGGACAGTGGCATCTTTGAATACATCCGGCCTGGTATATTCCTCGGGACCCAGAATCCCGGAGTAATGCGAATCATCCTCGGCCGAGCCGAAATCTTTCATGGTGCCGGGAAGCAACCGCAATACAGCGTCGGTAATAACGGCGGCGGCATGTTCGCCCCCGGTCAATACATAGTCGCCAATCGAAATTTCACGCAGATTACCCAGGGTAACCGCTCTTTGATCGATTCCTTTATAATGACCGCAGATTATTATTATCCATTCCTGCCCGGAAAATTCGATGGCGGTTTGCTGAGTGAACAGCTCTCCCGCGGCGGAGGTGATTAACCTTAACGCTTTATTATCAGGATCGATTTTCTCAAGGGCTTCGATTATCGGTTCGGGTTTGATGACCATGCCGGGACCGCCCCCATAGGGAACATCATCGACAACCCGATGTTTATCATAAGTGAAATCGCGAAGATCGTGAACGTTTACCGCATAAAGCCCTTTTTCCCTGCCTCTGCCGATAAGGCTCTGGGAGAGGGGCACATTTACCATCTCCGGAAATATGGTGATAATATCCAGACGCATCTAATACAAACCCTCTATTTTATCTATTACTATTTTTTTATTCTCGATATCCAACATTTTAACTATCGCTTTCACAAAAGGAACCATTATCAGGTCATCGCCGGTATCAATGATAAGAAGAGCGTTTCCGGCCGTACTCTCAACCTGTGTCACAATTCCCACTCGTTTACCATCCTCTTCAAAAACTTCCGCTCCCTCTATCTGGAAGTGGTAAAATTCCTTTTCTTCGAGGGGCTCCAGTTTATCCGCCTCGATCAGTATCTCGGCGCCTTTCCAGCTTAACGCCGTTTGTTCGTCATCGATTCCGACGAGTTTAATTCCAATCCCTTTGCGCAGGGATTTCACGTACTCGACCTTCAAATCCGCCACCCGGTCGTCCTTTTGAATCGTGATCTCCAGGCCGCGTTTCACACTTCCTGATGACGGTCGGAAAAGAGCCGCTGTCAATTCGCCCTTGAAACCACGTGGCCCCTTGATATACGCCACGGCAATTTTCATAACCAAATCGGCGGCAAGCCCTCGAAAATCACCCCGTTAATCGAGGATTTCCAGAAGCGCCCGTTTTCCTTTCTTGGCGGAAACAGCCGTTATCAGGGTACGGATAGCCTTAGCGGTTTGTCCCTGACGCCCGATAACCTTGCCTAAATCATCGGCGTGTACGCGAAGTTCGTAAACGGTTGTTTTTTCTCCCTCGACTTCAGCAACATTTACAGAATCAGGGTTATCCACCAGGTGTTTTGCGATGTTTTCAATGAATTCCTTCACAATCTCCTCCTTTTTGAAGATGAATACGAGGTCCCTTAAGAGCGTTTGTTACTCGGCCTTTTTGACTTTCTTTTTCTTGGTTCTCTCGGTAATTACGGATTTTATTTCGATTTCCGAAACATCCTCTCCGTTCTTCTTCTTCGACCATTTAGCCGAAAGCCCAACCTCTTTGAACAGCGACGCTACGGTGTCCGACGGCGTAGCGCCGCTCTCCAACCAGTAGAAAATCCGTTCCTCAACGAGGGAAACCTTAGCCGGCTTCTCAATGGGATGATAATAGCCGAGTTCCTCGAGGAATCGACCGTCCCTGGGCATCCGCGAGTCGGCCGCGATTAGCCTGTAGAAAGGACGTTTTTTCGATCCCATTCTACGTAGTCTTATTGATACTGCCACTTATCCTCCTGAAATAATTATATCGGGAATCCTTTCGGCATTCCCATTCGTGAAACGTTTTTTATCATCTTTTGCATCGATACGAACTGCTTAAGGAGTTGGTTGACCTCCTGAATGCTGGTCCCCGATCCTTTCGCGATCCGCTTTCTCCGTGATCCGTTTATAACATCCGGATAATTTCTCTCTTTTTTGGTCATGCTGTTTATGATCGCCTCGATCCTTACCAATCCGGAATCGTCAACCTCGACCCCTTTAAGCTGTTTACCCACGCCGGGGATCATTCCCAACAGGTCGGATAACGGCCCCATCTTTTTCAACTGCTTCAACTGCGACAAGAAATCCTCGAATGTGAAAGCTTCTTTGCGCAGTTTTTTCTCAAGCTTTTTGGCCTCCTCGAAATCTACCGCGCCTTGAGCTTTCTCAACTAATGAAACTATATCTCCCATCCCTAAGATCCGGGAAGATATCCGTTCGGGATGAAATTCCTCAATGTCGGTCAGCTTTTCGCCGGTCCCGATAAACTTGATTGGAATACCGAGAGCCGCTTTGAGCGACATGGCCGCGCCGCCACGAGCGTCGCCGTCCATCTTGGTCAATACCGCGCCGGTGAGGGAGACCCTGTTGTGAAACTCGGAGGCCACGTTCAATGCTTCCTGACCGGTCATTGCGTCGGCGATAAACAGGATTTCGTTCGGATCAACGGCTTTTTTGATATCCCCAAGCTCGCCCATCAGATCGTCGTCGATCTGCAAACGCCCGGCGGTATCCACGATGACGACATCGAGCATATTCTCGCGGGCGTGCTTTATCGACCCGGAGGCGATTTTGGCGGCGTTGGTATCGTCGGTGAAAAACGGTATCTGAATCGACTCGGCAAGAACTTCCAATTGCTTCTTTGCCGCGGGACGATGAATATCGGCGGCTACGAGTAGAGGACGTTTCCCCTTTTTGCGCAGGTAAAGCGCCAGTTTGCCCGCCAGGGTCGTCTTGCCCGATCCCTGCAATCCCGCAAGTAAGAAAACGGTGGGGGGAGTGCCGGCATAAGATAGATCGGTCCGTGTGCCGCCCAGAAGCTCGGCCATCTTCTCGGAGACTATCTTGATCATCTGTTGGCCGGGGGTTATCGATTTGGTGACCTCCCGCCCGATAGCCTCTTTTTCGAGGTCAGCGATGAAGCTCTTGACCACCTTGTAGTTGACATCGGCCTCTAAAAGAGCCATACGGATCTCCCGGGCGGCCTCCTTGATATTCTTCTCGGAGAGGTATCCGCGTCCGGAGAGTTTCCGAAAGATCCCGTCGAGTTTTCCAGTTATTTGCTCAAACATAGTCTATCCTTTGCGGTTCAACAACTTAAGCCGACCGCTGCCGGGGCATAATTCACCCTAACGCCCCAAAAGACAAGCTTATATAATAGCGTATTTTACAGATTATGCAACAACAATTTACGGGGGAATTGGGGTAGAAATATCAGTTGTTGTGGAGTCGTCAGGAACCCCTTCCTGACGATCAAAGCTCGGTCGCCCGAAAAGCGACAGGAAAGGGTTCCTGTCGCCGTTATGTTGATTGGGGTATTCTGTCAGATCGTAGTCCCGCGCTTTTTGCGGGACGTGACCTGACGGTTCATTTAAATTACATAATTAGCAGCCGAAATCCGACTGCTATCCCGATAATTATTAAAAATATCCCTAAGAACAGGTTAGCTTTAGGAATATATGGGCCAATCGCCTTTTCATCGTTCTTAAATGCCTCTATCCCACCTTTCAAAAGATAAACTCCCAAAAGGAACGACATTATGGGAACAGTTATGATAATGGCGATTTCATATAAATTAGATCCCTCTTTACCAGTTAGTCTCCCAGCTAGAAAGGACGATGTATTATTGGTTATCCTGGCTATCGTCATCATCATCATCTTCTTTCTTCTTTACTTCCTAATCGTCGACCGGCCTCGTGCCATCCTATTAATTGTTGGTGTACGTTCTCGTGCACCAACTATTCGTTAGCGCACCGGAGGCACGCCAACCACGGCACCAGGAGTGGATTCCGGATCGGTTCGATTGATTTCGTCGAGCTCAATCGAGACGAACTCACCGAAATCAAGTCCGGAATGACAAGTTAAACTCAAGGGTGCCCCACCGCTTGCGGTGGGATTCGTATCACATATTCGGTTGTCATACCTATCGTCGGGTCACCCGACCTGAGACACAAAGAAATCGACACTACCTAAGCGAATCTATCGCCTTCTTATAATCGCCCGATTTAAATATATAATTCCCCGCGACTATCAGTGTCGACCCTGCGGAGACCGCCGTCTTTACCGTTTTATCGTTGATACCGCCGTCAACCTCGATCTCATAACCGTAACCATGCTCCTGTTTCAGCTTTGACGC
>JAZGHS010000125.1:0-35447 GCA_036481315.1 Candidatus Zixiibacteriota bacterium
GGCAACCGCGAGACCCGCGACTGGGCAATACGGAGACATATTCCTTTCTCGACAGGCGATATTTTCAGGCAGAGACGAGCCGATCGGGGGGTCGAGGATCTCTATGGAACCGATCTTTTCGAAACCGCTAAATTCATCGCCGTTCCCGATACATCCGGCGTAACCTTAAAAGCAATTGTCGATGAAAAACCGTACAAATTTATCAGGTCAGGGGCGCGGTACGATCTCGATTACGGCCCCAAGGCTTTTATTGATTTGGTCGACGATAATCTGTTCGGGGCCGGCATGGAGCTTTATCTGTCAACTGTTGTCGGCGAAAAAAACCGCTCGGCAACTTTCAGCTTCAAAGCCGATAGAATCTGGCATACTCTTTATACTTACAGGGTGACAGTTGAGTACGGTGAATTCAAGCGCAACCATTATCTCGAACATAAATACCAGCGAACTTTCAGGGAATTCCATCACGGCGGCGAGCTTTCGCTGGGACGTCAATTCCCCAGGTTTGGAACTATCCTAATCGTGGGACAGATAAAACAATACCACTGGGACGAACCGGGGAAAGCCAAAAGA
Source organism: Candidatus Zixiibacteriota bacterium (assembly GCA_036481315.1). GTDB lineage: Bacteria > Zixibacteria > MSB-5A5 > UBA10806 > UBA10806 > JAZGHS01. Next base: position 571 of record JAZGHS010000125.1, read on the forward strand.
CAGATATTCGACAAGACAAGCGTCGGTTTTCGTTCCATAGTCGATACCAGGGACGCCCTGGATTTCCCCGAAAGCGGCAAATATCATCTCTTCGATTTGGAATTCGCGGGAGATCTTTCCGACGAAAATAGCACATACACCAGGTTTTTTACATCGATAGAATCATACTACAGATTATCAGACCGCTTTAATTTCCATCCCAAAATATCGCTGGGTTTCTCAAGTAATTTCATGCCCTTTTTCCATAAATTCTCGCTCGGCGGGCTTTATAATCTCCCCGGTCTGTATGACGACGAGATAATGGGCGAAAAACTATTTACAGGCGAGTTCGAGTTGCGATTCAGTTCGGTAGGCCCGATCTATCTGACCGGGCGATACGGATTCGGCAATATCTGGAACAGACTGGAAAGTATCCGGTTTGCCGAATTACGTAATTCCATGGCGGTGGGCCTGTCCCTCAAGACACCTATCGGGCCCTTCACATCATGGTACGGAAGAACAAGCGACGGGCTTGACGCCTTTTATCTTACAATGGGATACGATTGGTAAAACGGATCTGTTAATTCCAGATAGTCCGAAGATAATTATCGAGGATGCCATTGGCGATAAACATGTCTATCGCTTCCTCGGTTGATTTTCGATCCATGCCCCAGATAGAAATATTCGTCTCGTTGAAATCCTTATTCAATTGAATATAATACCTGTTTTCCCGGGAGAGATATACCGGCAGCTTTTCGATAAACTCGGCGGCTACAGAATTTACGCCAGGCCCGCCCACCGCGACAGTAGGGCAAACCCGAATAAGTTTATCGTGCTGATATAAAGCGTCGGATATTACCAGACATTTCCTGAATGGATGCTTGCCAAAAAACGACGATAACTCGAAAGCCGACTTCAACTTGTAGGCCAGGGGACGATCCACCTCTTCGGGCTTGATATCCGACCCCACGACTATCAAAACGGTCTGGTTTACATCTAATTCCTGCACTAATCAGAAATACACGCTAAAAGGTCGCACTGTCAACGAATAAACCGATAACGATCGTAAGTGACCGGGATAAATTTCCAATCACGCCATGCCGCGCGGAAAATCCTCGGCCTTTTAACTTCATATAATTCAAACAGTTATAAAAAAAGCCTCCCTTGCGGGAGGCTTTTAAAATCAGATCTTCTACATCTCATTTTTTCGATATGGAAATCGCTATAGGTTCCTGTACTGGCTCCGGAAATTGCGAGCGTCCATATCCTCCGGGTGACGTCTGTTCCAGTCGTCCATTACCGCTTTGGCTTCTCCTCGCAACCGGTTTACTTTTTCTTTGGATTCTTTCGAACCGGTAGTCATATCCTCGACCTGAGCTTTCTGAACCATCTGGAGTGTCAAATCCCTCAAAAGCCTGAAAGCAAGCGCGTTATTGGGTTGAATCTCAAACGCTCTCTTATAATATGATTGCGCCGTATCGAGCATACCGTAACTGTAGCTTAAAACCCCGGCAAACTGCTGATACAGAATTATATCCGGCCATTCTTCGGCGGCTTCCTTAAGCTTGGACATTCCCACGGTCTTGACGGAATCAATCATCTCCTGGTTTCCCATAATCGTATACAACTGGTTAAGATCGAGGTATATCTGATGGTAATAGGGTACTATTTCTGTCGCTTCCCACAGGGTTTCCAGAGCCCCTGTCGTGTCACCGGCTGTCCTTTGTCTACCAGCCAATTCACAAAACCTCTCTGGAAACGTGGTCGTCAATCCGACGTTGTTATCGTCTTTAAAAGCATCAAGGTCTTTTAAGCCGCGATAATGATATACGTCTTTCAAAAGGGAATCGGAGATGGCTATATCGTAACGCGCTTTCGTCGTATCGGGGTCGAAACGAAGTACTATCCCGTGACGTATTAGGCTTTCATTAACTGTCCAGCGGTTAGACATAGGTACCGAACCGGAGAAATATACCGGGACGTCGCGATTGGAAATCAGGATCTGCTCGATCATTTGATCCTGAACTCTCATGAATCTCCCCGTGAGAGGATCCGGTTCGGGAGTCAGAAAACGCATGGTGCGTCTCCTCAAATCGTAAAATTTCTTTTCGGGACGGTAATAAATTATCGATCCGCGCCTGTCCGCTGGAATCCAGCTGATCTGATCGTCCTCGAGAGCGAGCTTTATGTCCATTTGATGTTTAAGTTGAAGAATATACCAGTCGGTATTCAAAAGGCTCAAGTTTACGACACGAACATCCTTACGAACCTGCTCGACCTCCTGCAGATACCATAAGGGGAATGTATCGTTATCGCCGTTGGTAAACAATATGGCGTCCGGTTCGCATGATTGAAGTATGTTGTAGGCATAATCCACCGGAACGTAATCCTTGGACCTGTCATGACCCTGGTAATGCGCGAAAATAGTATTCAGCGGTAAAAGCAAAAATAGCAGGCTAACCGCGCCGAATAAACCGTATCTTGTCAACTTCCCGCCCGCTTTTTCAAATTTCATCCCGCTACCCAGTAGATACAGCAATGACGACATCCCGGTGCCAATAATTACCGCGAACATGATAAATCCCGGGGTAAAGAAATAATCTCGCTCCCTGACCTCCAACTGGATCAATGATCCCCGGTTTGAGGGATCGGGACGGGTTCCGTCGGAGAAATTTATATATAGAACAAGCATCACGGAACCCAGGATGAATATCGCGAACAGTAAAATCGCGGGGTGGAATTGCTGTCTTTTCAGAATAAAATAAGCTCCCCAGACTATTCCCCAGATGCCGAGCCCGAAGAGAAGATATCTTAATAATCCACCGGCAAAACCGGAGGCATATTGCTCCCAGAAATAGCCGCCGAATCCCATATTCTCATGTCTTCCGAATTGGTTGGATAGCTGTCCCCTGCGATAGAACATACGGGTGATCATCGATTCCTGTCCGTACTGTTTACGTTCGAGGAAAGATACGACCTTGGCGAGGGTCGACGGATCGTTTTCGTTGATGATGGGATCTTGTACCGCTCTGATGGGGATATAAGCATGATTTGAATATCCCAGAATGGCCACTAAAAACAGGGTAAAGGCAAGACCATAATTTGGACGTTTCCCCGACGTCGAGAACGATCGATTTTTATAAGCCACTATTCCAGTGAATATTAACCCCGCGAACATGAGAAACACCCAGACCAGATACGAATTATCATGTACCCACGGAATTATCATACTTATTATGAAATAGAACGGTACGGCGACCGAGAATAATATCGCCCAGGTAATCCAGTAAAGAGGGTCTTTTAGTTTTTCCCTATCTACGAATGCGAAAAAGAGCACTAACGCCGGTACTATTAAAAACCCTGTAAGGTGGATACCGATACTCATAAATAACAAATAGGTGATGAATATCAAAAGCCTGTCGGATCCCCCCACCTCTTTCTCGTCAGCCCATTTGACAGCAAGGTATATAGTAAGCATCATAACCAGCATGGACAAACCATAAACTTCTGTTTCCACGGCGTTAAACCAGAATGTGCTGGAGAAGGCCATAATGAGCGACGAAGAGAACGCGCCGATCTTGATCCCTATTCGGCCGAGAAGCGGCGATGACGTTGCCGCGAAGGGTAATCGGCGGCATACCCGAACAATAAGCATATATGCGACAAGGGCAGTTAGCGACGATGACACAACCGAGATAATATTGGTTCTCTGGGCGATACTCTCGAACATTTCGAGAGTAATGAAAAACCTGCCAATTATAACGAAAAACGGGGTTCCCGGCGGATGAGGATTGCCTAATATATTCGCTGCCGCTATAAACTCTCCGCAATCCCAGAACGAGAGAGTGGCGGCCATGGTATTATAATAGATCACGAGCGGCAAAATCAGGCTTAAACCGCCGAATATGATCGAGATTATCCGTTCAATTTTACTATTTTGATCCGTTTGAGTAATTTTACACCTCCTGATTTAGATACAGCGAAACAAGATAGGGATCGCGCACGGCTTTGTCAAACCGTAAAAACCTATCAAGTGACCATAGTTTCTGTCGATATTTGAAAAGGATGGTAAATTAATAAGGAGGCATAATGTTAGCATGGTGCGCAATCCTTTTTGTTTTGGGAATTCTGGCGTTTATGGATACGATCTTCAATTACGGAGATATTTTCCGGAAAGTCAATTCCGTCGTTTTCATGCTCGTATCTCTGGGGCTTCTTGTCAGGACTACAATGAAGATGAGAATACGCAGAGTCGAGGGACTTATTTCCAGAATCTCCGAGCTTGAGGAACAGGTTGCTCAATTGTCCGAATCCGCCGTTAATAAAGTAAACGAAAAGGTCTACTGATCAACCGATCTTATCCGCCGATTCAATAAGCCTGAGTTTTTCCCTAGCCTGTTCGACTACTGGCCCCATAGGGAATTGTTCGAGTATAGTGGTAAATGCCGATATCGCCTCAGGATAGGTATCTTTTTCCAACAGGTATAATTCTCCGAGCGCAAACCAGGCTCGATCCAGGTAGGTGCCCTCCTCGGAGAATATTTCGATATATCGTTTAAATCCGTCTATAGCGTTCAACCTGTCTCCGGCCTTGTTAAACATCAACGGGGCGTAGTATCCTGCGTGATCCGCCAGGGTCGAACCCTCGAACAAACTATCGGAAAAAACAACCGCCGCGCCGGCCGGATTATCCATGAGAATATACCGCAAACCGGCTACGAAAACATCCAATCCGGGATCGCCAAACTCGTCGGTTCCGGCGAGATCCAATATTATCAGACGTTCCAGCGCATTATTAGCGAAAAAATCTCCCGGGTATATTTTTACGAGGCTTTCATACTTTTTCATGGCTGCGCCATAATCACCTCGGATCATAGCAAGCTCCCCTAAAAGGAATATTCCCCTCTGACTGATCATCTTTTCGCTGCGATTCTGTAACAGCGTAGTAAGCAGACTCTCGGCGACGGCGAATTTTTCTTGTTTCAAATAGCAGGAGGCCATCTCAACGGTTGAATTATCTACTAATTCCCTGGTTATCCCTGTTTTGATCAGATCGCCCCATACGCGGATGGCCGAATCGTAATCGCCAAGGTCGATCGAATATACCATACCGGTAAGATAGGCCGCTTCCTCGGCGATATTACGGCTTCTCGCCGAACCGGAAAGGGAGGTGAGAGTGGAAATAGCGTCCTTGGGATACCCGCCGGCCCGCTGGGCTTTTCCCTTTATAAGCAACGCCCTTTCCATATTGGATCCCTTGGTCGTAAATCGTAAATATTCGTCCACCGCCTCTATGGCCGTATCATAAACCCCGTTATCCAAACATCGTTCGGCGAAAAAGCAAAGTGATCTACCGTCGTCATTTTGCCCCTTGCCTATTCTCTTATATGTCTCGAATGCCTTATCCATCGCGCCCGATTTCAAATAGATCTCGCCGAGAATCTCGAGCATCACCTTTTTCCCCGGGAACCGTTCGACACCCATTTCTACCACCCGAACAATCTCATCGGGATTATCGGTATCTTTTAGAAACCCGCTGATCTTGGTCAATACCATGCCGCGTCTGGCCGATGATACTTCCGTGCTCCGAAGCAGTTCGTTGATAGCCTCGGGATAACGTCGTTGGGATTCGTATACGTTGGCCAATTCGAACGCGAACGCGGATTTGGAGTCAGTCGCGATACGGGCTCTTTTATACACGGAAATCGCGCCCTCGTAATCGCCGTATTGAAGCTTATAGGCGGCTACGTATAGATATGCCGATAAATTGCGAGTGCCACATTCCAGCGCCAGTTCCCATAGCGAATCGGCGGCGCGAGAATCGTTTTGCAGGAACTTAACATTGCCAAGCTCGGCCAGGAGAAGCGCGTCATCCGGTATTTTGACCAGTTGTTTGAGGATTACATCTTCCCATTCGGGATACATTTTAGCCAGGGTATAAGCTTTTTTATACATGTATAAGAGCTTGGGATGATCTTCATAAGTGCCGTCCATCCGGTTCAGATAAAGAATCGCTTTTTCAAAATCCCCTATACGCAGCAGGTTATTTATCACTGCCATATCTTTATCTAATTTGCTCTGCTTTGTGCCGAGCGTTATCTGTGCTGAAGTCGAGGAGATCATCATAAACACCGCGAGGATGGAAATCAGATATGTTAATTTCCTAACGTTCAATCACGGCTCCTTCGTTTTGCAAAGACCTAAAATACGCTTTAATCAACTGTTCATATTTTCTGGGGTAATTTTCCCTTAACGCTTTCTCGGCGATTCCCGATAGCCAGCCGTCCCGATCCCCATCACGGCCGTCCAAGACAGGGCTTTTTCTGGCGATATCCTGCCCCAACCTGGCTCTTCGCTTCATGGAATATTCCCGTCGATTAACCGATTTTTGAGCGTCCAGAAGTCTCGAGAGAATCCTCTCCTGGCGTTCCAATGTTTTTCTATCGACTTTATTCCGGGATAAATCCTCGACTACTTCCTTCATTTCTTTGGCGAGGGCGTCAAGACGGCCCAGCATTTCTCCGCGTTCCCCGAATTTATCACTTAATTCTCCCATTTGCTGTCGAAGCGATTCCTGTTGAGCCGCCAGTTTTCTTAAAGCACTCTGTTGAGATGGCGACATGGACATGCCCGGGGTCGGTAACAGGCCTTGTGTCTGCTTGTTTATATTGCCCTGTTTTTTGCACATCTGCCCCATCTTGTTCATCATTTCCGACATTCCCGATCCGGAGCTGGACCCCGAACATTCCTTTTTTGTGTCGAGAAGCATTAACGCGAGAGTGTTCATTCTGCTTAAGGCCATGGATTCGTTGAGGATAGCTGCTTTGGCATCTCTGTTGTCGAGCGATTGATAAGCCCCAGTGAGACTTTCCAGGAGATCCCCCATTAACCTCAGTAGTTTCGTATTCATGAAAGCCGTTTTTTTCGAAACCTCAGACATTAATTCGGCGATTCGTTCCGCGGCGGAGGCGACATTCGCTTGCTCGTCGGCGAAATCACGCAATTCCTCTGCCGCTCCTTCATGGGAGCGGGTATCTATCAATAAATTTTCCTCGATATCGGATAAATATAGGATATCGTCAATAACCTCCTGCAATTCCTCCGCTATCTCTTCTTTCATCTTCTGTTGCATGGCATTGCGGGCATTTTGAAGAGCCATGGCCACATTTTCGAGATTCTTTTCGAGTTGCTTGCCGGTTTTTTCGCACTGCCCTCCGCTGTTCTGACACATACTTTTAGACATCGATTCGAATCCCTCGGGAATTTCGGAATTATTGACCTGCTTCTCGGCTTCCTTCTCCTCCTTGTCGGGAACCACATTCATCTCCGAATCCATCTGCTGTAACTGCTCGAACTGCTCCTTCAACGAATCGAACTGGTCGGAGTTTTTTTGACACATCCCATTCTGGCTGGCGAGATCGCTGGAATCCTTCGCCGAATTCACATTCTCATTCAGTTCCCGTTGATCCTCGAGAATTTTCTCCGCAAGCTCGGTAAGAAGATCCAGTTTTTGCTCAATAGCCAATTGTTTTAAAAGCGCGAGAGACCGTTCGAGATTTTCCAAAAGCTCTTCCGATGACATCTGGAAATCCTCTAACGCCTTACGCAATTCTTCCGGATCCATTTCCTGTAAAGCCTCGCGGATTTTCTCCATGGCTTCTTTTAACTCCGGAGTGGCCACCTCCTCCATCAGATTCTGGACCTCCCGCATTTTCTCGGCGATCTCCTCGCTGATCAGGCTGTTATCCTCAAGCGTCTCGAAATTTTTCTCCATCTCCTCGGCCAACTCTTGCATTCGTTCGGCGAGATTCTGTTGTTTCTCCAGAGTCTCTCTCGCCGCCTGTTGCTTTTCCCAATCGACCTCTGTCGCTTTTAACATCTCCCGGGAAATCTCATCGAGCTTCTCCTGCAGTTCCCGCTGGTCTTTCAATACCTCCTCGAGTTCCTCTATCTGGTATTCCTGAGAACGGTCAACCTCCGCCAGGATTTCGTCGAGGCTGGGCAGACGGGCAAGGTAAGTACGGCTTTTTGCCCATTTTGGGCCTGAGATAATATCGTTATCACTGATTTCACAATAATAGTAAATGAGATCTCCAGGTAGCGGATTAATCGGTTTGATATCCCAGGTATGACCTATAATCTGCTCTGTACTCGATATATCGGCTAATCCTATTTTTTCTTTCGACGGCTTCGATTCACGACCTTCGGAAAGAGACCACCAGACGATATTCATCCGCCCGAATCCGTAATCATCGCCTATAGCAATCTCCAGTGGAAGAACCATTCTGTCATTCAGATCGACATCCACGGCGGGGAATAGTATTTGTATCGACGGTGGATAATCGTCTAACAGTTGGATATCATACCAGATCGGTTCTCTGTTTTCGCGTCCGTTTTCATCGGCCATCATTATCGAGTAACGATTGTCATCCTTCACCGTAAACCGGCCGGATATTATTTTATCGGCAGTAGTCAGCGAGATAATGGTCGAATCCGAGAAGAGCTGGTAAGCGTCGGTAACGATTTTGTTGGTTTGCGCGGTGAAGCTAACCACGGAGCCTTTCAATGCGGTTACATTGCCATCGTTTGGCTCCCCCAAAACATCGGGCAGGCCGGTGTAATCGGGATAGTCGATTTTCAGACTGATATTAACCAGCCTGGGGGGGTCGACAACCTCCAGACGCGTTGTTTCGGTTATAACCTTACCGGAAACCGCGTAGATATCCAGCGACCTCTGGATTTTGTTGAAGGTATATTCGAAAACCGGGCCCTGATCTTTAAATTTCTTTCTCATTTTTTCTCGGGCCCATTCGCCGTTGTCGAATTTGAAATGGAGTTCCACCTCCCGCGGTGTTTTCCCGTCGGCATAAACGGCTACGGAGATATCCTCGTTTCTAAAAAACTCTTCTCCTCCCGATTCAACGGATAATGAAAAATCGGGCGGCCTTGAAAAATCGGCTCCGGGACGCGAATACAATTGCCACGAGCGGCCGGTCAACGAAGGATTTATCATGATCATCAACGTCGCCGCGAGCGCAAGGACGACTGTCTTCACGACAGCGGATATAGCTGGTTTTTTATCAATGATTACATCGGTGTCGATTTCAGCTATAAATCCGCCGGCCTCGTTAATTGTCTGTTCTATCAGTTCTATAGAGTAATTTTCCCTGTTTCTCTTAGCGGTATCATAAAGTTCGAGCGCCGCTATCAGCCTGGTCTGGAAATGCCCGTAATGTTTCTCGAGCATCCGGGCTATGGGAAGCAGTCCTCCTTTGCTCAAAAACGGACCGATTATAAACCGATAAACCGTCAACCCCGCGGCAATAACAACCACGATATCGATACCGATACGAATTGCCGATGACGGCCACGAAAAAGCGGTCAGGAGCGTTAGAAGCGCGAATATGATAACCGCCAGACCGACCAGAAGGGCTAACCCTCGAACGGACTTTAGAAGAGCCATTCTCGATTCGAGCCCGCTCAAGATACTAATGATATTTTTATAATTTTTCTCTTCGCTCATCATAATTTCCCTTTAACGTGTAAGGGCGTAGGTTACAAGATTAGCCCCCATCCTCAACGCCGACAGCCTTTTTTCCTCGGGATCGTTATACACCTCGGGATCCTCCCAGCCGTCACCGATATCCGATTCATATGCGAAAAAGACCGCCAGCCTGTCGTCGATTAATATACCGAACCCCTGAGGCGGTTTCTTATCGTGCTCGTGAATTTTAGGAAGCCCGTTGGGAAAATCGAATCTCGCATGATAAACCGGATGAGAAAATGGAAGCTCTACGAACTCCCTGTCGGGGAAGACTTTTTTCATTTCCCGACGGATGGAATTGGCCAGGCCGTAGCTATCGTTGGCGAAAAGAAAACCGCCTTTTTCCAGATAAGACCTCAATGCCGACGCTTCCTCGTCGTTGAATACTATATTTCCGTGACCCGTCAGAAAAAGAAACGGATACTTAAGCAGATCGGGATCGGTGGGCTTGAGGTTAACCTCGGCATCGTGTACGACGATGGAAGTGTTTTCGGCGAGAAATTGATGTAAATTGCCGATTGCCGATCGTCCCCAATACCAGTTCCCGCCACCGTCGTAACGGAGCCTGGCAATGGTAACCGCCGACGGATTCACCGGGGATTTACCCGGACGCTGAGCGCTGATATCGGCCGCTATCATCACTAAAATCATTATCGTTAAAAGTAGTTTTCTCATTAGTATTTTATACGCCTGAAATCGTCCTTTTGTGTCCCGATAATACGATCCGATTCGCCCCCCGGTCTAAAAAGAGAAGTAATTAACCGTTGGAATTAAGATACCGAAAAAGCCGGTTTTGTCAATCATGAATTATAATAGCTTTCAGGATAAATCGACCTCTAACTCCTTGAAGAATAACCGCTACGATCATGGAGCAGGAGGGCACAATTCGCAATTTATTAACGGTGGAGAGCCGGTTTTAAGTTTCGAGAACGCGGTTATAACATCCGCCACGTTGAAAGAGCAGTTGCCATTGACATCCATCGCCACAGCCCATACGCGTCCCTGCCCGGGAGGGCATTCGCAAAGCAGATCCGCTTGAGGAGATCCCACCTTCAATTTCGAATAGGCGCCGATAATATCGGCGATATTGAAGGTATTGCTTCCCGTGAAGTCTCCGACTACATAATGCCCGCACGGGTAACGCCCGTCGCCGCTACAGATAATATCGAACGCGAATTCATAGGCGTTGTAAAAGGACCACGGTTCCTCCGGCAGGGTGAACGTATATCCGCCGCCGGGGAGTCCGGCAATGGAGTCCCGGACCGCGGTACTCCATCCCCACGTCTGGTTCGAGACATCGTCGGTAGTGTTGTTGTAGATCTCAACCCAGAAGTTCCCGGGGCCTATGTTGAGATCGGTGACATTAATCGTATATTGGTACTCATCCCATTCGCCGTTGACATCTTCACCGGTATCGAACCGATCGTCGGCGGGAATATCGTAAAATCCCGCGATTTCGGTTCCCGGTAAGCCCGCGTCGTCCGTCCGGAAAATTATCGTGAAAACATCTTCTTCCAATACGATATTATCGGGATAATAAACTCCCCGAAAAGTCAGCCTTGTGATCTCCCGGGTATCAAACAAAGCGAAATTATCGGCCAGAATCTGAATCGGACCGCCGGGGCAAAAATCGCAGTCAACATCGGAGACGACCACATTCAGCAGATCTTCCGGTTGGCTGATACAATCGGCGGGCAAGCATAGAATATCGGAACAAGACTCGTCGACGAAAAAGGAATAAAGGCAATCGGATCTCTCGATATCATCGATACACTCGCCGGTAAAGTCGTTACAACACGCGCCGTAGGTTGGGATATATTGATATACATCTAAACAATAATCCTCCGCCTCGCCGTAAGTGAACGACTCGCAAGGATCGACAGGCTCCGAAGAATATCTTTCGATAACGCGCATTCTGATAACATCGCCCTCTACGAGATAAGCCGGAATTGAGATCGGCAAGGTGAGCGTCCCGTCGATGCCGCTTCCGAGATAATATCTCTCGCTCTCCTCTAATTCGTAATTATTATTCCAGTCGAACCAGGCGCTGACATGCTCTGTCCACATACCGCTCGACCAGAAGGATACCGTGAGATCATAGGTTTCACCGATCGCAACTGTGGGGACGTTTAAATCGCAATAATTCCCGTAACTGCATCCTCCGGGCTCGGAACCGGTAATATTATGCAGATCGTTGAAATGAACTTCGGCGATATAGTCATCGGTTTGACTGGTGAAGCAGGGCTCGCAATAATTAGGATCGCGGCAAATATACCCCGCATCGCAGTCCTCTCCGATAAACCAGGTTCCACCCAACGCTTCGCATTCGGATTCGAGTATGGTGTCTATACAATCGAGATCCTGATCGCAACAGGCTCCCTGGAGAGGCGGACCGACTGTGACTTCTCCGACATATTCGGCCTCACATTCAACTCCACTGAATACGTGAGGGCCGGCGCACAGCCAATAGGTACCGCTGCCGACATCTAAGGAAAGGGTTACCGGTTCGCAAGGCCCCGCTATGGCGTTGCCCAAGGTGACATAATCCGAACAGTCACCCGAGCCCGCGTCGATCACCGAAATCAAAACATCAAACTCAGCTTCAACTGTCCAGTTGATCGTGCCGCCGTCGGGAAGTGTTAGTTCGTACCAGTCGGTATCGCGACGGTTTTCGCCATCAAACCGATATGTCCCCGATCGGGCGCAGATTACATCTCCGGGATTAATCGATTGGAATACAGGGGGCTCGGAATTACATCCGCCGTTATAATGATCTTCCCATCCTTCCTCGCAAATCGGTTCACCCTCGGGTATGCTGCCGTCAGGGCATACAACATCGCAACCGGCCTCGCCGCAGAGCGGTTCCATATTTGCGCAAAGGATGTTGACCGCGAAACGATTGTCGATCGGGCAATCGAGGAAGTCGGTATTGTCGACACAAACCCCGGTGGCATCATCGCAACAGGCCCCGGTCAAATCGGGGGGGTCAGAACTCAGGCAAAACGCAGCGTCATCGCCAAACGGATCCTCCCAGTAATATCCAAAAAACTCCGAGTACAACAATGATACCGAACCGGTTTGGTCGATCGATGATTTCCAGCCGCACTGCGCGTAGACCTCGAGATCCAGATGTGGCAATACCGAGAGCCAATAAGTTACCCCTCCGGCAAGAGAGATCGGAGCGGTAGCTACATCGATTTGCCAGCCTCCCAATCCATCATCAACGTAAACATATTCGCCCGGGAAATATGTATCCTCCCAGACGATATCGCCAACATGTGAGCAATCGCCGGACGGATTACCTCCGGGCTGGCCACCGGCATCGTTGTAAATAGTCACCGTGATCCCGTCTAAATCTGCCGGAGTTTCATCGCCCGAACCTGCCCAGAAACCGACCCAGAATGTGATCCCCTGAATGTCGACGTTATTGCTTAATACGAAATCATCGGCCAGTTCGGTGACGAACTGGAAACCAACATCACATTGAGAGGTAATAGCTCCCGATCCTTCGGGGCCGCTGTTTGAATAGATAGCCTCGGGACAGAAATCGTCCAACGCGCGATACGAATCGAATTCACCTGAAATCTTTTCGTCGTCTCGCGGACTCATCCTTATTGTAATAATATCGCCATTGAAATCATTTCGAATATCAATATCGGGAAATAGACTTTCTCTTGTTTCGGGCTTAACGGGCTCTTTTTTCGCTTTATCCGCATAGTCCATAGCAGTTTTCTCATATAGAGAAAACGGCCTGGGGATTTCTCCGCCCAGCGTGTAAACAGGTAAGTTTAGCGACGTAAAAACGATAATTACAAGGAAGAGTCGTTTCAAATCAGATCCCTCTCATCTGGTCGATGATATGGAATAATATAAGGCCCTTGTCAAGTTTTATAGGAATACGCGAATCAATTCTTTGCGGTTCTCTACCCCAATGGGATAGTCGTCGAACTATGCATCAAATACCAGATTTTTTTATATAACAGCCTACAGTTAAAAGCCGACGGCACGCTTTCGTTTTCCGTATCGACCGAATCTAAACTCTATTCGCTACCCGAAATTGTCTTCGGAGCGAAGAGCGGAATATCCCCGCCTGGCGGAATCGGCGGCGTGTCGGGCGGACAAACCTCGCAGGGTGTAAGCTCCGGAGATCCGGTTTTGAGTTTGGAGAACGCGCTGATAATATCGGCCACATTAAACGCGCAGGAATTATTAACATCCATAGCCACGGCCCAGAAATTGCCGCTTCCCCCCGGGCATTCACAACTTAACGCCGGTTCGGGAGACCCGGTTATTAGCTTTGAAAATCCACTGATAATATCGGCTACGTTTAAGCTCAGGTTGCCGTTATAATCCCCTACCACATAATAACCGCATGGAGCCCCTCCCTCGCCAATCACGGTTGACGATTCCGGAGTGCCGGTAAACTGTTCGTAGTTGCCGGCGTTATCTGACGTTCTCGCTTCGAAATAATAGGTATGCCCGATAGTTCCGGTGAAAGCGGCCGAGAGATCGCCAGACCCTACCAGCCAATCCGCCCATACTCCATCGTCTTCTTTATACCGTAGATCGTAAATCCCACTTATCCCCGATTCGTCATCTTCGCCAAAAGTCCACGATACATTAAACGTTTCTGACGACGAGTAGGATGGTGACGACGCGATACAACCGTACGGCGGTAAACCGTCATAATAAAAATCAACCGAAGAGTTATTCTGATAATCCACAAGCTCCAGGTAATCCATACACCACAAATAGAGAGTCTGCTGGCCGAAATCCGATGTCGTATAAGTTTGAGGCGAGCGAGCGAATGTGCCCTCGTAATCGAAATCGTGTTCCGGAGGAGAACCGACTTTGTAAAATCGTGACGAGATTCCGGACACATCCGGAGGATCAACCCAGCTAAAAGAATATTCGGGTTCATTGGTCCAACCGTCGGGAGTGACGGTTAAATTGGTAGGAGCATCGGGCGGCGTTGTATCGACTCCGAAACTCCACATCTCGGACCAATCGGACCATTCCGATCCGTTTCCGGCCCTAACCCTCCAATTCCACATATCGTCGGGTAAACTTATCGGCGACGTATAGGTGTTTTCAGTGATCGTTTCATCGTCCAGTATCGGACTGATAAACATATCACCGTCGTCAATCTGAATATGATAAACCGTAGCTTCGGGAATCTCGGTCCATGTGAAAACCGGGTAGCTTTCCGACGAGTAGGAGTTGTCCGGCGGAGCGGTCGGCGCAGGCGGATCTACGCCGCCAAGATCCAAAACTGAATTGTAAGCGTTAATTCGGCCGCTACCCATCCACCCCTGATTATAGTAGTAGTCGCTTATCGGCTCCGCGCCGTTTACGATCAATGCTGAGGTTTCATTGGCGCTCAGGCTGTGATTTCCCGCTCTTATTAGCCCGGCCAATCCGGCTACTATAGGCGAGGACATCGAAGTCCCGCTGAGCGTGCCATAAGTGTTGGCGCCCCAGGTAGAAAAAATCCCCTCGCCCGGTGCGCTAACGTCCACCCACGTTCCATAATTCGACCAGGCTGGCTTGTGATCGCCGCTATTGGTGGATGCTACGGCCAGGACATGGCTATAAGCCGACGGGTAATGAGTATATGGCGGAGTCCAGTAATCGTCATTTCCCGCCGAGGCGACTACCAACACATCATGCACTGACCAAACATGATTAATAATATTTTGTTCGCTGCCGCTGTATCCCACGCCGCCCCAGGAGCAGTTGATAATATGAGCTCCATGATCAGCGGCCCAGGTAATCCCCTGCCAAACGTAATACAGGTTACCATTGTTATCAGCTCCCTTAACAGCCATAATCTTCGACGACCAGCCGAGTCCCGCTCCTCCCAACCCGTTGTTAGTGGCTTCCGACGCGCATCCTGCCACGTGAGTACCGTGTATCGGATACGGTTCGGTGGGATTGCCATCCATATTAGACATATCCTCGCCGATCCCGGACCATATATTGGGATTGAGATCGGGATGAGTCCAGTAAACTCCGGTGTCGACTATGGCGATTATAGAATATTCAGTCTCGGTCCCCCAAATTATGTCCCATGCCTGGTAGGCATCAACCCTATTTAAAAACCATTGACTGCCTCTATTAGGATCGTTTGGCACGCGTACCGGCACGGGGATTCTGTACAAATCGGAAAATTCAATAAATAGATTTGCCTTGAAATTCTCCGCGGCCGCGGTAACGTCGACATCCTCGGCAACAAAGAATATATACATTTTATCCACGAACTTTTTTGTCTCTTCATGAATAACCGGGTAGGGATACCATTTCTCCACCTTGACCACTTTATTGGCGGCGCATAAATCATCGATAGACGAGATTCCCGTAGAGGCAAATCCGTTTCGGGTTGAATTGATTTCCAAGGGAGGCGTGTTCGGTTCTACCGTAACGACAAATCTATCTGCAAAACAGGTACCTCCGTCGGGAAGAGTTTTATGCGGGGCATCGGCGTTCGCGTTGACGGTAATACCTATAATCAGAAATATAAATACCATAAATTGCCGAGTTAAACATTGTCTTCGCCAATACACGCTATCTCCTCTCCTTATGAATCGCGCCAAACTATAAGACTCTATTTAAGCATGAATAATTTTAAGCCTGTCTTTGAATCTTCCCCGTGAAGCCTGGCGAAATATATTCCGCTGGCGATATCCCTCCTGTTTTCATCGGTACCGTCCCAGATGACCATATTGTTACCCGCCTCATGGAAACCGTTGGCCAGCACCCTGACACGTCGACCCAGTATATCGTAGATAGTAAGCCGGTAATCGCCGCTTGACGGGAGATTGAAATTGATGGCTGTGGAGCTATTAAATGGATTCGGATAGCTTGACACCGAAATTTCAGCCTTACCGGGCTTCTCCGAGACGACCCTGTGGGTACAATCGATCGAATATTCGAAATCAGCCACGGATCCGGTATTATCGGAAAAATCCGCTTTGGTTATAGAAATATCCGATTCGGCCGCGCCTCCGTGATCGTTATATACGACCGTAAATAGTTTTCCCGCGGAAAACGGCGAAAACGATGGATTCCAGTTAAATACGGTCACGGTCAACTTACCTTCTTCCATCGAACAAGAAAGATCCATCGGGGCCGCAGAGCTATCTATTAAAACAGCTAACGGCTCGATTTCGTCGGTATCATACTCAATCACGAAATACGCTCCCCCTAAAAGATCATCGCCATAAACAAATACATCGCATTGGGAAATATTGTCAAGGATTTTCGGGCTTACATTGCCAAATTCGAAATCACCTGCTATATTCTCCGTATCCGGAATTCCCGGGGGAGGTTCGACCAGGACGGAATCGCCGTTAATTACACACAACAGGTATACCAGATCGGCTATTGTTGCCTGGATACCGTCGCGGTTACAATCCGAATTGGCATATTGTAGGGCGTTGAATTCTGTGATGCCCATGAAATAATTCATGAACGTTACAGCGTCGCCGATCTCATAAGCGAAATTGTTGATATTGATATCTCCGTAGAGAGGACTGAATATAAGAATATCGCCCGACATTAATGTAAGATTAGGAGGCGTTATCCAACCGCCATTCTCCAGGAGAAGGCTGTTATCGGGGTAAGGAGTGTATGGGTCTTCGAAGAAATCAAGAAAGGTCATTACGTCATATCCGGGATCTTCCACCATAACCTCGCACATCAGCCAGGCGAAAATGGTATCGCCCTCGATTGGAGGGACATATGGCGGCGGGGGGAGATCGGTCAGCAGATTAATCTTTAAAGTCCCATACTCGGAGAGATCGACATTAAAACTCTGGAAGAAGAAGTTCGGGGCCACAACAATCGGTTGGACAAGGCTCGGATCGAATATCATCGTTACATTAATCCCCGCGACAGGTTCGGAAACCGATATCCGTAATGGGATTAAAAGATCGTCCTGGCCTGGAAACGCCTCGGTAAGCGAATCGATATACAGTTCATAGGTGTCGGTTGGGAACTCGGGCGCTCGGTTACTATTCTCCGCCAGAACAGATACGTTGGACAGCGTAATAACTGTCGTTAAAAGAACGCTAAAATAACGCATATTCATCACCTCACCTGATCAGGCTTTATCGATGGGCCTGTTATTATATCGATGTTTCCTCCCCCGTCGGGCGGCGAAGGCGGTACCGGCGGCGGCGGAGGCGGGCCATTACCGGTAAGATAAGCGAACAGGTAAATTACATCGGCGATATTAACTATACCGTTGCCGTTAGCGTCTCCCGCTTCCAAAGGATCGGGAGGTATGCCATTACCGTTAAGATAAGCGAATAGGAAAATCACATCGGCAATATTAATTATCCCGTTACCGTTGGCGTCGCCTCTTATGTAGGTAATTACAAATATATTCACACTCATGGTATCGCTAAGCCCTCCGTCATCGAATACGGATAAGCTGACAGACCAATCTCCGCCCTGCTCCATTAGCGGTACCCAGTGCAACGTCGCCAGGCCGTTGCCGGAATCGGTGAAGGTCATGCCCCAGGGCATTTCTCCCACGAATATTGCTAACGGGTCATTTTCGACATCGGTTGCCGTGATCAACACTTCAAGCGTATCGCCATAATGAACCTGTTGCTCGGGGAGTAAATTGAAAATAGGAGGATGGTTCCCGGCGGTAATCACCTGTATAGTCACTACCTGCGAATCAGCCATTGTCGGATCGAACTGATCGTAACAGCCGAAAGTAAGCAGATAAGTTCCGATATCCTCGTAGCGTGGACGCCATGTTAATGTCGCCGTGCCGTCACCAAGATCGGTAAACGACGCTAAATCGGGTATGGTCCGATGGAACATTACGGGCGTCGTGGAATCGGGATCGAACGATGTTATATTCAACGTCAACATAAAGCCGTCACCTATGGTAGTGTCGGGAATGGGATCGAGCACCGGCGGCCTGTTGACATCCTCGACGATAATAAAGACCCGCATCATATTTTGAATATTCGGGTTGATTTCATCAGTCGCCATGAAATACACGGTATCCACTCCGGACTGGAAGTAATTCGGATTGAAATCGAATACCCCTGTCCCGTCCCCATTGTCGGTGAAGGTTGCGTTTTCGGGCATATTCTGAGCGGCAAGCGATGGCGTTGTGCTATCAGCGTCAAACGATTCCACCAGGAAATTGAGATTCTCGCCCTCTAGCATGGTGAATGGGTAAATAATAGGTACGAATTCCGGCGGCCTGTTGACATCATTAACCGTGATAGTAATCGTTTGGGAGTCGGCCAACGCGGGATCCTCGAAATCGACCGCGAGGAATGTGACCTGGTATTGCCCGGCCTGGAAGAAATGCGGTTCGAATCGGAACAACCCTCTACCGTCAGCCGAATCAGCATATATCGCGTTTTCCGGGAGGTTGTTCGCCTGCATCACGGGGATAGTCGAATCAGGATCGCTGGAATAAGTAAAAAACTGTAGTACATTACCCTCGTTTACAATCTGATCGGTTAAGGAATCGAGTTCCGGGTACTGGTTGCCAGCTTCGATTACGGTAAGTTCGACATATTCCGAATCCGCGGCTCCGTCGGTGTCCACGGCAAAGAAGAGCATATTGCTGATTCCGGCCTGATTATAAAATGGCGCGAAGGTTAACGACGCCGTACCGTTAGCGGAATCGGTAAAGACGAGGTTATAAGGAGTGTCCTCGAGGAACAGCATCGGGAAAGTGGAATCGGGATCGGTACTTGTTATCAGAATCTCCAACGAATCACCTTCGATAACCGACAGCGGCCCGATGGGGTTAAGAGTCGGAGTTTGATTGCCCATATCTCTCACGTTAACAAGAGCCGGCTTTGTATCGGTGTATTCGCCGTCGGTGGCAGCGAAATAGATAATATATAGCCCTTGCTGCGTAAAGTCGGGATAGAATATAAACTTGCCGGTACCGTCGCCGTTATCAAGGAATTCGGATCTAGGCGGTAATGGTTCCGGGCATTCGCAATTGATAAACAGAACGAGAGAATCGCCGTCGGGATCGGTGGCGGTGATATCTATAATCAAGGTATCACCCTGGTTAACCTCTCCGCCCGGGGATTGTTCCAGTACTGGCGGACGATTCTCCGGGGTTACCACAAAATGCACCCATCTATCGGTAGAAAGCGGGGGCTCGTCGGAATCGGTGGCAAAGAAGTACGCCGAGTCTATTCCCGATTGTTCGAAACCGGGATAAAATCGGAATTCTCCCACTCCGTTGCCTGTAATCACGAACTCGGAGTTCGGCGGCAGATAACCGTTGGAGAGGGAAAGCGGTCCCGGATCGAAATCAGAAGAATCATAAACGACGATTAAGGTTATAAGCGTATCTCCCTCGTGAACGAGTGTATCCCCTTCCACCGCTATTATAGGCGACAGGTTAATATCGGTAATTGTAACCTCGACATCCTCATAGTCGGACAATCCCACATTATCCACGGCGGTGAATCTGATCGTATCGAGACCGGCAGAATAGAAATCGGGGTAATAGATAAATCTGCCCGTTCCATCCCCGTAATCGGTAAAGTACGATGAATCCGGGTTACCGGAAAGATATAGCCTCGGTATAGACCCTTCCGGATCAACCGCTGAAATATATATTTCGAGGCTATCGCCCTCGGATACGGTTTGGGGTCCGATCCCCGTCAGGATCGGAGGCTGATTCCCTTCCTCGGCCACATAGATCGTGGTGAAAGCCGAATCGTAATCTAAACCGTCGTAAACCATAAACCTTAATGGATAAGCGCCGGCCTGGACGTAATTCGGGGAGAAACTGAACAAAGCCGTACCGTCGCCGTAATCGGCAAATACCATATTCTCAACAAGTGAATCGGCGGATAATATAAGCGCTTCATTCTCGGCGTCAGTGGCCGAAACGGGAATCTCGAGGTAAAGCCCCTCGCTGACATAGTATGCGGTATCGATAGGCGCCAATACTGGAGACTGGTTGCCGGCTTCAAGCACATCTATTTGAACAAATTCCGTATCGGAGTCGATACCGTCGGAAACGCTGAAAGTAAGATTATATACGCCGGATTGAGCGTAACCGGATAGGAACATGAAGAATGCCGATCCGTTTCCGCTATCGGCGAATGTCATATTCAATTCGAGAGAATCGGCGCTAAATGTTAATGTCTCGTTATCGGCGTCGGTGGCGGTGATATTCAGGCCGAGGGAATCTCCCTCAGTAATGATATGGTTGCCAATGGCCAAAAGAACCGGAGGTCTGTTTACGTTATTTACCGTAATCTCCACTCGTTCGGTATCGATCAGGGCTCCGTCGGAAACGCTGAACAATACTCTATATAGACCGGAATGGAAATAACTCGGCGTAAACGTGAAGGTCCCCACGCCGTTTGACGAATCGAAGAAGACCGCTCCCATCGGAAGGCCCGTGGCTACCAAGGATATTGGTTCGTTATCCGGGTCGCCAGCGTAAACATTGAACTGTAATAATTGTCCCTCGTCCACAATACGCGGCCCGATCGGTTCCAGAACAGGAGGCTGATTGCCGGCCTCTATAGTCGTGATCTGAACTCTAAGCGTATCGACCATGTCGCCGTCGCTGGCCTCGAACATCACTGTATCGATTCCCGATTGAGTATAATCTGGACGATATTCGAATAGGCCGGTTCCATTCCCGCTATCGCTGAATATGGTGTTAAGCATAGTTGAAATATACGTCAACGTCGGAACCTGGCCATCGGGATCGGTCGCCTGCACGGTAAAGAACAGACTGTCGTTTTCCGGAACCTGCTGATCGCTAACAGGGTCGAATACCGGCTGACGATTCGTCTCGAGCACGGTGATTTCCATAAATGTCGTATCAACCAGGATACCGTCGGAGGCCGCAAACAGGACATTATACACGCCGGCCTGATCGAATTCAGGTAGGAATTCGAAAACTCCTACACCGTTCGTGGAATCATAGAAGGTGGCGTTTAAAGGCAGGGAATCGGCCGATAGCGACGGTATCGTACCATCGGGATCGCTCGCTGTTATAAGCACTCTCAATATGAATCTCTCGAATGTAGTTTGCGGCGGGATCGGATCGAGCGCCGGCGGAAGATTTATGTTATTGATTGTTATCTCGACATACTCGGAATCGGACAGGATTTCGTCGCCGGCAATGAACAATACCGTATCTATACCCGATTGCGTGTAATCCGGGGTGAACTCGAATGTCCCTGTTCCGTCGAGGTTATCTACAAATGTCGCGTTCGGAGGAAGAATGTCTGTGGAGAGCGACGGTATGGAACCATCGGGATCTCCCGCGGATACTATCACCTGCAGGAATACGTTCTCGTCGACATTTTGAGATCCGATAGGATTCAATACGGGCGGTTGGTTGCCGGCTTCGACAATCGTAATTTCGACATATTCCGAATCCGATAAAGCGCCGTCGGTGGCTATAAACAACACAGTATCGATTCCCGACTGAGTATAATCGGGAGCGAATATTAACAGGCCATGCCCGTTGAGTGAATCTTCAAATACAGCGTTAAGGGGCAACGGACCTGCGGTTAATTCCGGATAAGTACCGTCGGGATCCGATGATGTCACAAGCGCGAACAGTATCTGGCCCTCGGTAACCGATTGCGGACCGATGGGATCTAAGACAGGCGGGAATCCGAAATCAATAACCGTAATCTCAACCCACATAGAATCATAAAGCTCGCCGTCGAAAGCCCTGAACAATACATCATGGACTCCTGCCTGGGAGAAATCGGGATCAAAACTGAACAGGCCGCGGCCGTTACCCGAATCGGCAAATACGGCATTGGTCGGCAGGTTCAATGCCTGAAGAGCCGGGATGGTGCCATCAGCATCGTTTGACGATATCAAAAATTCGAGATGTTGACCCTCGACGACGCTTTGCGGACCGACAGAATCTATCTCGGGAGCCTGGTTGCCCGACTCGAATACGAATATATCCACAAATTCCGAATCGGTTAAAACACCATCGGACGCGATAAAGGTCAATAAATATTCTCCCGCCTGAGTATAATCGGGCGAGAAGCTGAACGATCCTCTTCCGTTGAGACTATCGACAAACACGGCATTAGTAATCGGCGGTTCTGCCGAAAGAGTCGGGAACGTCAGATCGGGATCGCTGGCGGAGACCCCGAAGTTGATAGTCTCGCCCTCGAACAAAGCCCGGTTGTTGATCGGTTCCCAGACCGGCGGACGTGGGGTATCGAAAACTGTAATCTCAACCGCTTCCGAATCGGCCAAAATTCCGTCGGAGGCGATAAAGGTCACATTATAAACGCTTGATTGGAAATAATCCGGATTAAAGACAAACACGCCGGTACCATTTCCGCTATCGGCGAACATTGAATTCGGGGGTAGATTTAAGGCTGCTAAAACCGGAATCTGACCATCGGGATCGGACGACGTAACAACGACTGTTAATGTTTCGGCTTCGTTTACCGTTTGCGGTCCGATAGGATCTAAAAGCGGAGATTGGTTCCCCGCCTCAAGGACTGTAATATCGGCGAACGCAGTATCGGTTAGACCGTTAGCGGTGGCGATAAACCTAACCTGATAAATCCCTACCTGTGTAAAGTCGGGATCGAACGTCATTCCACCTATACCGCCGGTCGAATCGACAAAGACCGAGTTAAACGGTAGTGAGTCGGCGGTGAGGACAATATTATCGAAATCGGGATCGATAGCGATAATCCGCAGGTCGAGATGACCGCCTTCCACAATAGTCTGCGGCGGGATCGGATCGAACAGAGGCGGCAGATCTATATTATTTACCGTGATATCCACAAGCTGTGTATCGGCTAGCGTATTGGAATTGGCGATCAACCTGACCTGGTAAACACCCGACTGTGTAAAATCTGGATCGAAAGTTAATCCGCCGACACCGCCTGAAGAGTCTACAAACGCGGAATTGGCCGGTAATTGCTCCGCTATAAGATTAATGATATCGCCGTCGGGATCCGTAGCGGTCACTCGAACATCTAGATGGTTTCCCTCATCCATAGTTTGCGGCAGGATCACGGCCAAAACAGGCGGCAGATCGATATTGTTAACCGTGATATCCACAAGCTGGGTATCTGCCAGAGTATTAGAACTGGCGATAAATCTGATTTGATGAATACCCGATTGCGCAAAGTCCGGATCGAATGTCAAACCACCCACTCCACCGGTCGAATCGACAAAGGCGGAGTTAACAGGAAGCTGTTCCGCGATTAGAATAATGATATCACCGTCGGGATCGATAGCGGTTACTCGAACATCGAGATGGTCTCCTTCATCCAAAGTCTGCGACGGGATCGCGGCCAGTACAGGAGGAAGATCTATATTGTTAACGGTGATATCGACAAGTTGAGTATCGGCCAGCGCGTTGGAACCGGCGATAAACCTGACCTGATAGAATCCCGATTGCGTATAATCGGGATCGAAAGTCATCCCCCCTACGCCACCCGTCGAATCGACAAAGGCGGAGTTGACGGGAAGTTGTTCTGCTATTAGTGTAATAACGTCGCCGTCGGGATCCGTGGCAGTAACCCGAAGATCGAAATGTGTTCCCTCGTCTATTGTCTGCGCCAGAATCGTTGATAACACCGGCGGTAGATCGATATTGTTAACTGTAATATCTACAAGCTGTGTATCAGCTAAAGTATTCGAATTGGCTATAAATCTGACCTGGTATGCTCCCTGTTGCGTAAAGTCCGGATCGAAAGTCAATCCGCCCACTCCGCCGGTTGAATCGACAAAGGCAGAGTTAACAGGAAGCTGTTCGGCTATAAGTGTTATGGGATCGCCGTCCGGATCTGAGGCTGTTACCCTAAGATCTAAATGAGTTCCCTCATCCAATGCCTGAGGAGGAATCGGATCGAGAACTGGCGGTAGATCAAAGCCCGTCACGGTGATATCGACAAACTGGGTATCGACAAGGGCGTTAGAACTTGCTATGATCCTGACCGGGTAAAATCCCTGCTGAGTATAATCGGGATCGAATGTCAGTCCGCCCACTCCTCCGGTGGAATCTACGAAGGCCGAATTGGCCGGAAGTTGTTCGGCAATGAGTGTAATGACATCGCCGTCGAAGTCTGAGGCCGTAATGCGAACATCGAGATGACTTCCCTCCGCTACTGTCTGAGGGGAAACAGGATCGATCACCGGGGCAAGATCTATATTATTGACAGTTATATCTACAAGTTGAGTGTCGGCCAGCGTATTCGAATTAGCGATGAATCTGACTTGATACACACCGGATTGAGTATAATCGGGATCGAATGTCAATCCACCCACACCACCGGTAGAATCGTCAAAAGCGGAGTTGGTTGGCAATTGCTCCGCTATAAGCGTGATAATATCGCCGTCCGGATCGGAGGCTGTTACCTGTAGATCGAGATGAGCACCTTCATCCATTATCTGTGGCGGGATATCGGCAAAAACGGGGGGCAAATCTATATTGTTAACCGTGATGTCGACCAGTTGAGTGTCGGCAAGTGTATTCGAAGCGGCTATTATTCTAACTTGATATACGTTAGACTGCGTGTAATCCGGATCGAATGTCAGTCCACCCACACCGCCGGTAGAATCGACAAATGCCGAGTTTGCGGGAAGCTGTTCGGCTATAAGCGTAATAGCATCACCATCGATATCCGAAGCCGTAACCCGAATATCGAGATGGGTTCCCTCATCCAACACCTGCGGCGGCATAGGATCTAAAATCGGCGGTAGATCGATATTGGTAACCGTTATATCGACATATTGTGAATCGATAATGAAACCGTCGGAAGCGGTGAATAACACCTGGTAAGGACCTTCCTGCGTATAATCGGGTGAGAATACAAACCCGCCCGCTCCGTTTAGCGAATCAACAAAGGTCGAGTTGACAGGCAGATCAAACGCATCTAATACGGGGATAGTGGCGTCGGGATCGCTTGACGTTACCCGAATATCCAGAACAGAACCCTCGGCCACCGCTTGTGGAGTCGCGATTGAATCGAGTACCGGCGCCAGGTTTACATTATTAACTCTAACAGTCACCGCTTGCGAATCGGCGGCAACACCATCGGAGGCGATAAATGTTATAAAGTACACACCCGACTGTGTGTAATCGGGAGCAAACTCGAACAATCCCGATCCATCGAAATTATCCGTGAAAGTCGCGTTTGCCGGTAACGAACCGGTAGAAAACGACGGTATCGTGCTGTCGGGGTCACTGGCGGTTACTGTCATCTGCAACAACGTACCCTCGTCGAAAGTCTGAGGGCTTATGGGATCGAGATTTGGCGTCTGATTGCCAGCTTCGATTATCGTAATCTCGACATATTCCGAATCCGATAAAGCGCCGTCGGTAGCGAAAAACAGCACCGTATCGATCCCGGCTTGAGAATAATCGGGAGCGAATGTCAATAAGCCATGTCCGTTGAGCGAATCGGTGAACACGGCGTTTACCGGTAACGGTCCGGTCAATAGTTGCGGGAAGGTAGCGTCGGGATCCGTTGATGTTACAAGCACGTTCAACACCTGGCCCTCGGTAACCGATTGCGGTCCGATCGGATCCAGAACCGGCGGGAATCCGAAATCTATAACCGTAATCTCGACCCACATGGAATCATAAAGCGCGCCGTCGAAAGCCCTGAATAGAACATTGTGTACCCCCGCTTGTATAAAGTCGGGATCGAAACTAAACAGACCTCTACCGTTACCCGAATCGGCGAATACCGCGTTTGTCGGCAGGTTAAACGCCTGCAATGCAGGAATGGTACTATCCGGATCGTTCGACGATATCGGGAACTCTATATGCTGTCCCTCGACAACGCTCTGGGGACCGACCGAATCTATCTCCGGAGCCTGGTTGCCGGCCTCAAATACGAAGATATCCACGAATTCAGAATCGGAGACCACTCCGTCGGTAGCGATATACGTCAATGAATACTGACCCGCCTGCGTGTAATCGGGCGAGAAACTGAAAGATCCTTTCCCGTTGAGGCTGTCGACGAATACCGCGTTCACAGGCAATGGCTCTACTGACAATACCGGAATGGTACCATCAGGATCGCTAGCCGAAACTCCGAAATTGATACTCTCACCCTCAAACATCGCCCTATCGCTGATAGTATCCCAAATGGGAGGACGAGGTGTATCTATTACCGTTACCTCAACCGTCTCCGAATCGGCTAAAACCCCGTCGGAAGCAATAAAAGTGGGAAGATATATTCCCTCCTGGAAATAATCCGGATAAAATACAAACAAGCCGGTACCGTCGCCGCTATCGGCGAACATGGAATTCGGCGGTAGATTTAAGGCTGTTAAAGCCGGGATCTGACCATCGGGATCGGACGATGTAACAACGACTGTTAAAGTCTCGGCCTCGTTTACGCTCTGGGGTCCTATCGGATCCATGACGGGAGCCTGGTTACCCGCCTCAAACACCGTGATATCGGCAAAAGCGGTATCTACAAGACCACCCGATGTGGCGATGAATCTTACCTGATAAACTCCTACCTGCGTAAAATCGGGATCGAATATAAGTCCGCCAATACCACCCGTCGAATCGACAAAGGCAGAGTTGACTGGTAACTGTTCGGCAATAAGTGTTATTATATCGGCGTCGGGATCGACAGCAACTACCCTCAGATCGAGATGCCCACCTTCAACAACGCTCTGCGGGGGAATTGGATCGAACAGAGGCGGAAGGTCAATGTTATTTACCGTGATATCCACAAGCTGTGTATCGGCCCGAGAGTTGGAACTGGCTATAAATCTAACCTGATAGAATCCCGATTGAGTATAATCGGGATCGAATATCAATCCACCAATTCCTGCGGTCGAGTCTACAAAAGCCGAATTCGCGGGTAATTGCTCGGCGATTAACGTAATGATATCGCCATCGAGATCGGCGGCTGTAACCCGAAGATCGAGATGTGTCCCTTCATCCAACGTTTGAGGCGGGATAGCGGCCAGAACAGGCGGTAAATCGATATTATTCACAGTTATATCTACAAGCTGGGTATCGACCAGCGCGTTTGAACTGGCAATAAATCTTACCTGGTGTACTCCCGCTTGAGTATAATCGGGATCAAATGTCAAGCCACCCACTCCACCGGTAGAATCGACAAAGGCCGAGTTGGCCGGTAACTGTTCGGCAATTAACGTAATCATATCCCCATCCGGATCTGTAGCAGTCATCCGAAGATCCAGATGCATCCCCTCATCCATCGTCTGTGGAGCTATCGGATTTAAAACTGGAGGTAAATCGACTTCGTTAACCGTTATATCTACAAGTTGGGTATCGGCCAGTGTATTCGAGTTCGCGATTAATCTCACCTGGTAGAATCCAGATTGGGCATAATCGGGATCAAACGTCAAGCCGCCTACTCCACCGGTAGAATCTACAAAGGCAGAGTTGACGGGTAATTGCTCGGCGATTAATGTGATAATATCACCATCCGGATCGGACGCCGTTACTCTTAGATCTAAATGCGTCCCCTCATCAAAAAACTGAGGAGTTATCGGATCCAATACAGGAGGTAAATCAACGTTATTAACTGTTATATCCACAAGCTGAGTATCGGCCAGCGTATTAGAGTTGGCGATGAACCTTATTTGATGGACACCCGACTGAGTATAATCGGGATCGAAAGTCAATCCGCCCACTCCGCCGGTTGAATCGACAAAAGCGGAATTAGGTGGTAATTGTTCGGCTATAAGTGTTATGGGATCGCCGTCAGGATCTGAGGCTGTTACCCTAAGATCTAAATGGGTTCCCTCATCAAATACCTGCGGAGGAATAAGATCTAAAACAGGCGGAAGATCGGAACCCGTCACCGTGATATCCACATGTTGGGTATCAACGAGGGCGTTAGAACTAGCTATGATCCTGACCTGGTAAAACCCCTGCTGCGTGAAGTCCGGATCAAATGTTAACCCGCCGACTCCGCCAGTGGAATCGACAAATACCGAATTGGCCGGTAGCTGCTCGGCTATAAGCGTAATAATATCGCCATCGGCGTCAGATGCAGTCACCCGAACATCGAGATGACCACCCTCTGCCACGCTCTGCGGCGGTATGGGATCTAAAATCGGAGAGAGATCGACCTCATTGACTGTGATATCAACAAGCTGAGTATCGGCCAAGGTATTCGAATTTGCGATAAACCTGACCTGATATAACCCGGATTGAGTATAATCGGGATCAAACGTTAAGCCACCCACCCCACCTGTAGAATCAACAAAGGCCGAATTAGGGGGAAGTTGCTCGGCTATCAAAGTTATAATGTCCCCGTCAGGATCTGTGGCCGTCACTTGAAGATCAAGATGAGTCCCCTCATCCATAATCTGAGGCGGAATCGCCGCGAAAACGGGCGGCAGATCTATATTATTAACCGTAATATCGACCAGTTGAGTGTCGGCAAGTGTATTCGAAGCGGCTATTATTCTAACCTGATATACGTTAGACTGCGTATAATCCGGATCGAATGTCAGTCCACCCACACCGCCCGTGGAATCGACAAATGCCGAGTTTGCGGGAAGTTGTTCGGCTATGAGCGTAATAACGTCACCATCGATATCCGCGGCCGTAATCCTGATATCGAGATGGGTTCCCTCATCCAGCGTCTGAGGAGGGATAGGATCGAGTATCGGCGATAGATCGGTATTGGTAACCGTTATATCGACATATTGTGAGTCGATAATGAAACCGTCGGATGCGGTGAACAATACTTGATAAGAGCCTTCCTGGGTATAATCGGGTGAGAATACAAACCCGCCCGCTCCGTTTAGCGAATCAACAAAGGTCGCGTTTGACGGCAGATTTAGCGCCCCTAAGACAGGAATATTACCATCGGGATCACTGGAGGTTATGCGAACATCTAAAATTGAGCCCTCAGCTATTGATTGTGGAGTAGGGATGGAATCAAGTACCGGTGCCAGGTTTACATTATCAACTCTTACTGTCACCACTTGCGAATCGGCGGCTACACCGTCGGAAGCGATAAATGTTATAAAATATACAGCCGATTGCGTGTAATCGGGAGCGAATTCGAACAAACCAGATCCATCGAAATTATCCGTAAATGTGGCGTTCGCGGGAAGAGAACCTGTAGCAAGTAACGGTATCGTGCTGTCGGGATCGTTTGCGGCAACCGTTAACTGCAACAACGTGCCCTCATCGAAAGTTTGAGAGTTTATTGGATCGAGAACGGGCGTCTGATTGCCGGCTTCGATAACTGTAATCTCGACATATTCCGAATCCGATAATGCGCCGTCTGTGGCAATAAATAGTACTGTATCTATACCGGCTTGAGAATAATCGGGAGCGAACGTCAATAAGCCATTTCCGTTGAGCGAATCAATGAATAAAGCGTTTACCGGCAACGATCCGGTCAATAGTTGCGGGAAGGTAGCATCGGGATCCGATGATGTTACAAGCACGTTCAGCACCTGGCCCTCGGTAACCGATTGAGGTCCGATCGGATCCAAAACCGGCGGGAATCCGAAATCAATAACCGTTATCTCGACCCACATAGAATCATAAAGCCCGCCATCGAAAGCCCTGAATAGAACATTGTGTACTCCCGACTGCGTGAAGTCAGGATCGAAACTAAACAAACCTCTACCGTTACCCGAATCGGCGAATACGGCGTTGGTCGGCAAATTAAACGCCTGTAACGCCGGTATGGTACTATCCGGATCGTTCGACGATATCGGGAACTCTATATGCTGTCCTTCGACGACGCTCTGGGGACCGACCGAATCTATCTCAGGTACCTGGTTGCCGGCCTCGAATACGAAAATATTTACTTCCTCAGAATCCGCTAAGACACCGTCGAAAGCGATGAAAGTCAATATATACTGACCGGCTTGAGTAAAGTCGGGCAAGAAATTGTACGATCCTCTTCCATTGAGACTGTCGACAAAAACCGCGTTTATAACTG
This sequence comes from Candidatus Zixiibacteriota bacterium, assembly GCA_036481315.1. Taxonomy (GTDB): domain Bacteria; phylum Zixibacteria; class MSB-5A5; order UBA10806; family UBA10806; genus JAZGHS01. The sequence goes on from JAZGHS010000125.1 coordinate 31,018, forward strand.
ACGGTTCAACAGATAATGTCGGGAAAGTTAAGTCGGGATCGCTGGCAAAAACTCCAAAAGTGATACTCTCACCCTCAAACAACGCCCGATCACTAATGGGATCCCAGACAGGGACACGGGGAATATCGATAACCGTGACCTCGACAACCTGCGAATCGGCAAAGCTACCGTCGGAGGCTATAAACGTAGGATAATACAGACTCGCCTGGAAATAATCCGGGGTAAAGACAAATACGCCCGTACCGTTACCGCTATCGGCAAACGTGGAATTCGGCGGCAGATCGATAGCGGTCAAGACCGGTATCGTGCTATCGGCGTCCGATGCCGTAATAACAACTATTAAAGTTTCGACTTCATTGACCGTTTGGGGAGGAATCGGGTCTAAAACCGGTGCCTGGTTGCCGGCTTCTATAACAGTAATATCGGCAAACGCCGTATCGGTCAGACCGTTGGCGTCGGCGATAAATCTAACCTGGTAAACCCCTACCTGGGTAAAATCGGGATCGAATGTTAATCCGCCGATACCGCCGGTCGAATCGACAAAGGCCGAGTTAGTAGGTAGAGAATCAGCGCTAAGTATTATACTATCAAAATCTGGATCTACCGCGACGATCCGCAGATCAAGATGACCGCCCTCCACCACAATCTGCGGTGGGATAGGATCGAAGATAGGCGGAAGATCAACGTTATTTACCGTTATATCTATAAGTTGGGTATCGGCCAACGCGTTGGAACTGGCTATAAATCTAACCTGATAGAATCCCGATTGAGTATAATCGGGATCGAATGTCAATCCACCCACTCCACCGGTTGAATCGACAAAGGCCGAGTTAACGGGCAACAGTTCCGCTATTAATGTTATAGCATCACCGTCGGAATCGGTAGCGGTTACTTGAATATCAAGATGTGTTCCCTCGTCTAAAGTCTGAGGCGGGATAGTGGCCAGAACAGGCGGTAGATCGATATTATTTACAGTTATATCTACAAGCTGGGTATCGGCAAGTGAATTCGAACTGGCAATAAATCTTAGCTGGTGTACTCCCGATTGAGTAAAGTCGGGATCGAATGTCATTCCACCAACTCCACCGGTTGAATCGACAAAGGCGGAATTTATCGGAAGCTGTTCAGCGATAATTGCAATTGCGTCACCGTCAGGATCGGTTGCCGTAACCCGAATATCAAGATGTGTTCCCTCATCCAATGCTTGCGGCGGGATGGCGGCTAAGGCTGGCGGCAGATCGATATTATTGATCGTGATATCGACAAGCTGGGTGTCGGCCAGACTGTTTGAACTGGCGATGAATCTTACCTGGTGGACTCCCGCCTGAGTGTAATCGGGATCGAATGTTAATCCGCCGACACCACCGGTGGAATCGAGAAATACGGAGTTTGCAGGCAGAAGTTCCGCTATAAGAGAAATAACGTCACCATCGGGATCGGAGGCTGTTACGCGAACGTCGAGATGCCCACCCTCAGCAACTGTCTGCGGAGGAATCGGATCGATTGACGGCGGAAGATCGAACTCGTTTACGGTTATATCGACAAGCTGAGTATCCGCAAGCGTATTCGAAGAGGCGATAAATCTAACTTGGTAAGCTCCCTGTTGGGTGAAGTCGGGATCGAATGTCAATCCGCCGATACCGCCTGTGGAATCGACAAATGCCGAATTCAGCGGAAGCTGTTCGGCTATTAATGTAATAGCGTCACCATCAGGATCGGATGCCGTTACCCGCAGATCGAGATGCCCACCCTCGGCTACAATCTGCGGAGAGATCGGGTCGATAGCGGGCGGCAGGTCGATATTGTTAACCGTGATATCGACAAGCTGGGTATCGGCCAGCGTATTAGAACTGGCTATAAATCTAACCTGATAAAATCCTGATTGGGTGTAATCGGGGTCGAATGTAAGCCCGCCGACTCCACCTGTGGAATCTACAAAGGCGGAATTAGGCGGTAATTGCTCGGCTATTAAGGTAATGATATCACCGTCAGGATCGGTCGTGGTTACTTGAACATCGAGATGAGTTCCCTCATCTAAAATCTGCGGCGGGATCGTCGTCAGAACAGGCGGCAGATCGATATTATTAACAGTGATATCTACCAGCTGGGTATCGGCCAGTGCGTTGGAACTGGCTATGAACCTAACCTGATAAACGTTCGACTGTGTGTAATCCGGATCGAACGTCAATCCACCCACTCCACCTGTAGAATCTACGAATACTGAATTTAAAGGCAGAAGTTCTGCTATCAAAGTTACAGCGTCGCCGTCTGGATCGGACGCTGTTACCCGTAGATCGAGATGATCGCCCTCGTCGACAATCTGCGGCAGAATGGTATCCAGAACCGGCGGAAGATCGGAGTTTGTGACGGTTATATCGACAAGCTGGGTATCGGCGAGGGTATTGGAACTGGCGATAAACCTGACTTGATGTAATCCGGCTTGTGTATAATCGGGATCAAATGTCATTCCGCCAACTCCGCCGGTAGAATCGACAAATGCCGAATTCGCCGGAAGCAGTTCCGCTATTAATGTTATAGCGTCACCGTCAGGATCGGTTGCCGTAACCCGAAGATCGAGATGTGTTCCCTCGTCCAATGTTTGCGGCGGGATAGCGGCTATGGTTGGCGGCAGATCGATATTATTGACCGTGATATCGACAAGCTGGGTGTCGGCAAGAAGGTTGGAACTGGCGATGAATCTTACCTGATGTATTCCCGCCTGAGTGTAATCGGGATCGAATGTCAATCCGCCGACTCCTCCGGTTGAATCGACAAAAGCCGAATTCACCGGAAGCAGTTCCGCTATTAATGTTAAAGCGTCGCCGTCAGGATCGGAAGCTGTAACCAGAAGATCGAGATGTGTTCCCTCGTCTAATGTCTGTGGAGGAATTGCTGTCAACACGGGCGGAAGATCGTATTCGTTTACGGTTATATCGACAAGCTGGGTATCGGCCAGCGTATTAGAACTGGCTATAAATCTAACCTGGTACGCACCCGATTGAGTAAAGTCGGGATCGAATGTCAATCCACCTACTCCGCCTGTGGAATCGACGAATGCCGAATTAACCGGAAGCAGTTCAGCTATTAATGTTATTGCGTCGCCATCAGGATCGGAGGCCGTTACCCGTAGATCGAGATGTCCGCCCTCCGCTAAAATTTGAGGAGAGATAGGATCGATAGCGGGCGGTAGGTCGACATTGTTAACTGTGATATCGACAAGTTGGGTATCGGCCAGCGTATTAGAACTGGCTATAAATCTTACCTGATAAAATCCTGATTGGGTGTAATCGGGGTCGAACGTAAGCCCGCCGACTCCACCTGTGGAATCTACAAAGTTGGAATTAGGCGGTAATTGCTCAGCTATTAAGGTAATGATATCACCGTCAGAATCGGTCGCGGTTACTTGAACATCGAGATGAGTTCCCTCATCTAAACTCTGCGGTGGGATCGAAGTCAGAACAGGCGGTAAATCTATATTATTTACAGTGATATCCACAAGCTGGGTATCGGCGAGCGAGTTGGAACTCGCGATAAATCTTACCTGGTGTACTCCCGCTTGAGTATAATCCGGATCGAACGTCAATCCACCCACTCCACCTGTTGAATCTACAAAGGCGGAATTAAGCGGTAATTGCTCGGCTATTAAAGTAATGATATCGCCGTCGGGATCTGACGCTGATACCCGTAGATCGAGATGCCCGCCCTCATCCAACGTTTGCGGCGGGATAGCGGCTATGGCCGGCGGTAGATCGATATTATTGACCGTGATATCGACAAGCTGGGTGTCGGCCAGACTGTTTGAACTCGCGATGAATCGTAACTGGTGGATTCCCGCCTGAGTATAATCGGGATCGAAAGTCATTCCGCCAACTCCGCCGGTGGAATCGACAAAAGCCGAATTCGCAGGAAGTAGTTCCGCTATTAATGTTATAGCATCGCCGTCAGGATCGGAGGAGTTGATACGCAGATCGAGATGCTCGCCCTCCGCGATAGTCTGTGGGGGAATTGGATCGAGCGTAGGAGCCAAATCTATATTATTGACCGTGATATCGACAAGCTGAGTATCGGCGAGCGTATTTGAAATCGCTATAAATCTTACCTGATGTATTCCCGCTTGAGTGTAATCGGGATCGAATGTCAATCCACCTACACCGCCCGTTGAATCAACAAATGCCGAATTCACAGGCAATTGCTCCGCTATAAGTGTAACAATATCACCGTCAGGATCGGAGGCTGTTACGCGAACGTCGAGATGACCGCCCTCATCGACTAACTGGGGAAGGATAGTATCCAACGCGGGCGGAAGATCTATATTATTGACTGTGATATCTACAAGCTGGGTATCGGCCAGGCTATTCGCGGTGGCGATGAACCTGACCTGATGTAAACCCGCTTGAGTGTAATCGGGATCGAATGTCAATCCACCCACT
>JAZGHS010000126.1:0-25388 GCA_036481315.1 Candidatus Zixiibacteriota bacterium
CAACGGCAACAAGTATCTGACCATTTGCGAAACCCGCAAGGTCGACGGCGAATGGCAGAGAAACCGGGTCCTGGTATTCGATAACGACATCCCGGCCTTTTTCCAGGGCCTCAAAGAAGCGGCGCCCAGCTTGAGGGGGGATACAATATAGGCGTGACACGTTAATGTGACTGAAAAAGCGGATTTTTATTGAAACCGCTTTAAATCCGCCCTATAATTTTATTATCGGAACTGGTGCCACACAGCCTGCTGTGGGCTCACTTCATTATGCTATATATTCCCCCTTGCTTTCTCTTCGATTTTCTATTATAAACTACTTATGAAAACAAAAAAAATAGCTTTTACTATTTTGCTCGGAGGTCTTTTGGCCTGCACGCCTGTCGACAATGACCCCATGAAACTCCACACCGACGCTTTAGTCGTCGATTTGCACAGCGATACGGTCCTGCGCATGGTGGAGGAGGGCTTTGATTTCTCCACCCGGGATTCGTCCGGGCATATGGATCTCCCCCGACTTAAGGAAGGCGGAATCGATCTGCAGGTATTCGCCTGCTGGCTCGATACTAAAACGCCTATCGAGAAATGCCGGGCGACGGTGGATCAACTGCTCGATTCCCTCGACGCCCAGATCGGACGCAATCCCGATAAGATCGAGGTCTGCCTTACTGCCGCCGAGGCCGAACGGATTATCGGCGACGGCAAAATCGCCGCTTTTTACGCCATCGAAAACGGTGTCGCCATAACCAATAGCCTCGATAGCCTCGATCATTTCTACAAACGGGGAGTGCGCTATATGACTTTGACTCATACCGCCTCCAACGACTGGTGTATATCATCGGCGGACACTGCCCCCGCTTTCGAAGGCCTGACCGACTTCGGCCGCGACGTAGTCCGCAAGATGAATGAGTTGGGGATGATTATCGATATTTCACACGCGCATCCGTCGGCGGTGGACGAGGTCTTGAAATTAACCACAGATCCTGTTATAGCGTCGCACTCATGTGTCTATGAACTCTGCCCGCATGATCGCAACCTCACCGACGATCAGATCCGGGCAATCGCCGCAAACGGCGGGGTGATCGGGATCAATTTCTATACCGGTTATCTGTCGAAGGCATTTAACGATCTCGATAAAGCATTCGAAGCCGAGCATAAGACCGAGATCGATTCTTTCAAAGCGTTATATTCCGATTACGGTGAACGACGAAAAGCCATGAAGCACATCTATACCGAGTTCGGTAGGAAAGTCGATTCGCTGGGGATAGATTACAATATCATACTCGATCATATCGATTACATCGTGAAACTCGTCGGGCCGGATTATGTCGCGCTGGGCTCCGATTTTGACGGCGTTCATCGGATTCCCGAGGGTATCGACGATTGCTCGCTGATGCCCAATATCACCAGGGGACTTGTGGTCCGGGGTTATTCCGATGACGATATCAAAAAGATCCTGGGCGAAAATTTCATGAGAGTTTTCCGACAGGTGTGCGACTGATAGCCGGTATTGCTTGAAAGCCGCTTCAAAATTCCATATCTTAATATCATCTTAATATCAAAGGAGTTGGCAATTTAAGAAAATGGGATTGAAAGACGTAAAGATAAACCTCTATAAGATTATCGAAAAGACAGTGGTCACGCACGATACCAGCCGATTCGTATTCGAACTGCCCGAGGGCACTCCGTTCGATTTTCTGCCGGGTGATCATCTTAAAATCTACCCCGATAAAAACAACCGGCTTGAGTTCCGCCCGTATACGCCGACCTCCACGCCTGACGATTCCGGTTTTTTCGAGCTGATAATCAAACATTACCCCGATGGTAAGGTTTCCGGATATATGCGCGATCGGGCGGTCGGTGATGAGATAGCCATGAGCGGCCCCAATATCGGACGGCATTTTACCGATGGAATGGCCGCACGGATCGGAATGGTTGCCGGTGGGACAGGGATCACTCCGATAATTTCCATGATACGGACTATCATCCGCCGCAGCTTGGACGTGGAGATATCACTGCTGTTTGCAAATAAGACTACCAATGACATCATTCTCAAGGACGAATTAGATAAATACGCACTTGAAAATAGCAATTTCAATCGTTATTATATTCTCAATGATCCGCCTGATGGCTGGGAGATGGGTACAGGCAGAATCGATCCGGATTTGATGAAAGAGAAATTGCCGGAACCGTCGGCTGAAACACTGATCTTCCTCTGTGGTCCTCCCAGGATGCAGCTTGATTTGCGCAAGAAGCTGCTGGAATTGGGGTATGAGAAGGAAACGTTGTTAATACCGTGACGGCATTACCGATAGTATATTTTAAAGCAAAGAAGAGGAATCATGGCCAGGCAAGTTAATTACATATTACTAACTTTAAGATCCCTCCGCGCCACCGCCCGATTTCTGGGTAGCGTTTTATTCCTGATGATCATCATGTTCGCGTTCGGCGAGGGTATTCCCAACCCGTTTGCCCTGAGTTTCGCGGAAGCTATAACCTTCTTTTCCTTTGTGATAATGCTCGGCGGCCTGATAGCCGCCTGGAGATACGAGGGTATCGGCGGTCTGATAGTCCTTGTCGGTTATCTCATTTTCGCTATCGCTAATCCCGGATCGGTAATGATCGACATGGTCTCTATATTTCCGCTGACCGGTTTACTGTTTTTAATTTATTGGTGGGTTTTGGAAAAACAATTTCGTTCAAAAAGGAACCCGCGATCCGATTCGAAATAAACTGCTCTTTACTATAGTTATCGTTTTATACCCGATATATAGTTTTCGATAAAAACATCCGCCGCTTTTTGTAAATCGAAATTTTCACGATCGGCCATCCATTGCAAATAAAAGCCGTCCCCCGCCGCGGTAATCGACGATGCCGCCGCGTCGGTATCCATATCCCGGAAAATACCATCGGTAATACCGGCTTTAAAAGCCTCGGAATACTGTTCCCTGAACTGATGATAGATCCAGGACAAATCGAAGGCTATCTCCGTTTCCCCAACTCTTTCCCTTATCCCATAGGCCCAGAGATCGGGCAGGATCTGCGCGTAATCTTCAATTCCCAGGGCGGCCGTATCAAGATAGGCTAAAAATCCGGCTTTAATTTTCTCAGCCGGCGAGCCCGCGTCGGCCATCCTCTGCCGGACCAATTTGTTTATCAATACCAGAAGATAATTAAAAGCGAGATTCAGCAGCTCCTCGCGGCTTTTGAAATACTCGTATATCGTACCTTTGGCGATTTTCGCCTCTTTAGCGACCTCCTCCATTTTCGTTTCGGCGATACCTTTTCGCGCGAATAGCCTCATGGCCGCTTTTAGGATCATGTCTTTTTTTTGTTCCCGATCTACCGTTTTGGGCATAATCATCCTCCCCTACAAGATGGTGACCGACTGGTCGGTTTATATTATTTTGGCACGTATCTATATGCGGGTCAAGAGATATTTTATAGCTTTCGGAATCGAAATTCAATGACGGATTAGTTCGGGCAAAATGTTTCCAATAGATTTAAACCGCTGCTATTGATCTTCTCATCAAGAAAATAAGTGGTCATAATCTCAATTCCGTCGAAATTGAAAAATACGATTTTCAAATCATAGACTCCCGGCTCTACCTCAAAATCGCCCACAAATATTTTTCCCGGCAGGTATCGGGCGCACCTTAAATCGGCGTTCTCGGAAACATCGGTTACCACGTCGATAGCCACTTTTTTCAGCCACCCCTCGAAACCGCCGGAATCAGCTTTCTTTTTGGCCTTATGCGCGGCCAGCCCTTTAGCCACAGCCCGGGCGACCGATTTAAAATAGATTAGCGAGCTTTTGGCTTTGAATGTCTCCTCGGCTACCTTGGAGATATCCTCCAAAAGCCCCAACTCTCCGATAAGTCTCGAATCTGAATAGACTTTAATCACCGCTACATTCGAAAGCCGTGGAACCAATTTGGGAATAGCGAACTTGAAATAATAGTCTTCGCTAATCGGCATCGGAAGATGCCCGTATTCCGAATCCTTATTTTCCGAATCGGTATAAAGGACCTGCACCAGATCGAGATCCTTGTCGGTTCTGATACGCAGGTTCATCGCTTCCTTAACCGGCGAAAGTCCGGCAAGAGCCACAACGCTCAGAAGGGCTCCCTCCTCTGCCGTTTGTTTAACCTCCGGAATAGGGAAATCGTAGATATGCGGCTGGATTTCAAAAGCGTCGTTAAGATAATCAAAGTCTATTCTGGCATCATCCATCTTACCGTCTGCGGCATAAATCCTCATGCTCAAGTATCTCGCGAAAGCGTCGTTGTAGAACCGTACTTTGGCCGCCTCGTAATCGATACTTGAACTATCATCCCCCGATTCATTCTCCGCGTTTAGCTGCTCGACAGCACCGGCGTATTTTTGCTCCAGTAGTTCCAGCTTTTCGTTGGATCGTCGTATCTCCACAAATGCGTCGTCGAATTGGCCAATCGACATATAGTTTAGCGCCATCAGGAGATTAGCGTACAGAATTTCATAATCCTCCCCGGCGTATTCGAGGAGATTATCGTTAAGCAGCAACGATCCCGCCGCCCGGGTGACACTTTTGGTAAAAAGCTCGTCGGCGGCCTCCTCGGCCATTGTCAGCTTTGCATTGCTTGAATCTAATTCACCGGCATAATGGTAGACGACACCGGAATCGAGATAATACAGCAGGCGGTCTTTCTTGCCGTATTTGCCGTCGGAACGCGCTTGCTCGATACCGGCGGCCGCTTTTGGAAAATTCCCCGCCTGAAAATCAGATGTTATCGGTTCATGAAACCCTGTTCTGGTAGCAACCGCGCCGCATCCGGAAAGTGCCGCTAGCGACGTGATCAAAACGACTATGCCGAGGTGGCGAATTTTTACCATTTAGTCTTGTTCCGGGAGATCTCTTTTTTGATTTTCTTGGTGCCAATCCAGACCTTCTCGTTACTCTCTACATTGATCATCTCGAGATCGGTCTGATAAAATACGACCTTTATACCCTCGGCCTGATCCAGAATCGTTTTAATGGAGCCCTGGATGAGGAAATCGGCTCCTGTTTCCTCTCTCATTTTCTTAACGGTTTCATCGGAGGCGTATTCCTGTTGTTCTGCACGCTCGTCCCTAATCTCTCCCCTTTGATCCCTGCTGGCAACAAATCTTACCTGCCCCGAATTGATCAATTCCCGCTCCATGTCGATTGTAAAAGTCTCGGTGTTGATATGCTCGTCGGAGAGATTCCTGACGGTTCCCACCGTAACCACCGGTTTGTGCCCTTTATTCTCGAGAAAATTAATGATCCACGCCCTGGACATGCAATCGCCGATCATTTCCTCGGATACCAGCCGCGAATCGGTATCGTTCCATTTACCGCTGAGATCGGTTACCGTGTTGCTATCGAGACGAGTGACTTTTTTCGCCCCTCCGCATCCGATAATCAATACAGCCGCGAGAATCGCCGCTATGAATACTTTCATTTTTCCTCCCTTAAAAAGAACATTTATCTTTTAAACTAATGTCTTACTTTTGGCTTCAAGCTGTTTTTTTCACCATATCGTAATAATACGCGAAATCGACCCGTTTCGTTCATACGATATTTATAGGCTGAGTCGTAAAAAGTCAATCATCTTCGTCGTTTTCATTCTATAGACCGCAGCCGGGGTCTCCTAAAGACCCTGGAATATCTCTCGATTGCCTGCTCCCACCAATAAACGCTTGACTATGCACCCCCTTTCGATTTCTATGTAGTTTCGCGCCGCGGCGTGGTTTGTGAATGATGATTTTTCGTGATGATAGATGGAGGATACAATGGGTAATTTCAAAATACCGGTTCCAGTAAACGAACCTATATACTCATACGCTCCCGGCTCGCCCGAACGGGAAAAACTGGTTGTGGAACTCGCGCTTCTAAAGAAATCGAAAATCGATATCCCCATGGTTATCGGGGGCAAAGAGGTATTCACCGACAATAAGGTTGAAATTTCCGCCCCCCACGATCATAAGCTGGTATTAGGTCAGTATTCCAAGGGCGGGAAAAAAGAGGTCCAGGTCGCTATCGCCGCCGCCGCCAAAGCCAAACCCGGTTGGGAGGCGATGCCCTGGGAACATCGGGCCGCGATTTTCCTCAAGGCCGCAGATCTCTTAGCAGGGCCGTATCGATACAAGGTCAACGCCGCCACCATGCTGGCGCATGATAAAAACGTTTTCCAGGCGGAGATCGACGCTGTCTGCGAGCTGGTCGATTTCTTCCGATATAATGTCTATTACGCCGAGCAGATTTTCGATATGCAGCCGGGCAATCAGCCGAGCATGTGGAACCGGGTCGACTATCGTCCGCTGGAGGGGTTCGTATTCGCTGTTACCCCGTTCAATTTCGTCTCCATCGCCGGAAACCTGCCCACCGCCCCGGCCATCATGGGGAATACCGTGGTCTGGAAACCGGCCTCGAGCGCGGTCTACACCGCCGATCTGATCATGAAGATTTTGCGTGAAGCGGGGCTGCCCGATGGCGTAGTCAACATGGTCACCGCCCGGGGCGCCGATGTTGGCGAGCTGATTCTGAAAAATCCGAACCTGGCCGGAATCCATTTCACCGGAAGCACTGCCGTTTTCCAGAATATGTGGAAAGTCGTCGGGGAGAATATCAAAAGCTACAAATCGTATCCCCGCATAGTCGGTGAAACAGGCGGTAAGGATTTCGTGGTGGTTCATAACTCCGCCGATACCGACCAGGTCGCCGCCGCGTTGACCAGGGGCGCCTACGAATACCAGGGGCAGAAATGCTCGGCGGCATCGAGAGCGTATATCCCGAAATCGTTATGGCCGAATATTAAGGACACTATGACCGCTCACGCCAAAGAGATGAAGATGGGTGATCCCGATGATCTGAGTAATTTCATCAACTCGGTGATAGACAGAGACGCTTACGACTCCATTAAGGAATATATCGATTACGCCAAAGGGGCTAAAAACGCAACGTTCGTATTCGGCGGTAACTGCGACGACTCTGTAGGATTCTTCATCGAGCCGACATTGATCGAGACCACCGATCCTCATTTCAAGACGATCGAGGAGGAGATATTCGGACCGGTGTTGACCGTCTATGTTTACGATGATAACAAATTCGAGGAGACGTTGAAACTCTGCGATTCGACCTCGCCCTACGCTTTGACCGGCGCCATATTCGCCCGTGATCGCGACGCTGTGGTTGCCGCGTCGAATGTGTTACGTCACGCCGCCGGGAATTTCTATATCAACGATAAACCTACCGGCGCCGTGGTAGGGCAGCAGCCCTTCGGCGGCTCGAGAGCGTCAGGCACGAATGATAAAGCGGGATCGCTTTTGAACATGATCCGCTGGACATCACCGAGGACCATCAAGGAGACTTTCGTCCCACCGACGGATTACAAGTATCCGTTTTTGGGGTAGCTTAGTAAACGATTGTTACCTGTAGGGACGGGACATTGTCCTGTCCCTTTTTTATATATTGTGAACCTTGTCAAGTAGGTCGGTAGCTCGTCTACCGACGCGGTTGTGGGGAGACAAGCTCCCCACCTACATTTTACCTACGTTTTATCGTTGACTTATGTATCCTTAATATATCATATTGCAGGAAGAAAGGATACACATGACAAAACGATTCAATTGGACCGTAATTGCAATCTTTATCCTAATTCTAGCCAATAATATATCAAATTCGCAAGTTACCTCAGATTCTTTAAGAGCCACCGACAATTTAAGAGATGTTTCAATATCAACATATGATTCGCTATTAAAAAGTCATGATAGCATTTTATCAGCCTATAAAGATCTCTTGGCCAAAAAGCAAGCACCAATCAAGATAGAAGTCGTCTCCACCGAGCCCGATAGTATTACAAAACTTGTTTTTTCGATAACTACGATAATAATTGCATTTTTGGGATTAGCATTAGCCTATCGAAAATATAAAGACGATAAAATACGGAAGAACTATTTATATGCTATATTAGCTATATTTCTTATTATTAGCATTTTAATTATAGCTGTAAATTTGGCGACTGGCATAATAAGTTTAATCTTTGGCCTAATCCAAACACTAGCAATTATTTTTGCTTCATTGGTAGCTTTAATTGGTATAGGGGAATGGCGAAAGGAAATTAGAGGCCTAAGTGAATTCAACGTCGCCTTTGAATTATTATCTTCAATTTACAGATTTAGGGACGTAATTTCGTATATTCGTAGTCCTTTTTATGTAGCGGGTGAAGGCAGAACCAGACAAGGATCTGAAGGTGAATCCGAGACCGAAAGCAAAGTATATGACCGAGCCTATGTGGTTTTTGAAAGATACTATGAGAAAAATGAAGTATTCAGTAATCTAGAGGTGTTGAGATATAAATCCGAGGCATTATTCGAAAGTAATGACTTGAGTATCTTTAAAGATATAATGAAGGTTAAGAATGATATATTATTTGCAGCGAACAATTTAATAACGCCTTGGTTAGATGTCCAAAAAAAATACAAACTTGGTATAGAAATCGGTAAAATAAGGCAAGACGAACTTGATACTAACCAAGCAATTATTTATGAGAAATATAGAGCAAAAGATGACAAAATCAAAGAGGAGGTAGATAAGATAGTTAGCAGGGTGGAAAAAATTTGCCTACCGATAATTAGAGGTAAATAATACACTAAATGTATTATCAGTAGCCCTATGCTCCCAAGCTACTGAAAACCCCCTAATACCCTGCCAACTCCGTCGCCACCTCCAGCACCTTGGATTGCTGAGGGATGCATGCCTCGTCGCCGTCGGGGCCGTAGGCAACACGAGCGTCCTGGGCGGTGATCAACCGCACTGGCGAATCGAGATATTCGAATAACTGATCGGCGATATAAGCCGAGATGGTCGGCCCTACCCCGCCGTGGAAACGATCCTCGGAGACGATCATCACTTTTGAGCAATCACGCACAGCGGTCTCTATAGCCTCCCAATCGATCGGCTTGACCGTGCGAAGATCAAGCACCCGCGCCTTTATCCCCTGCTCGGCCAATTGTTCGGCCACCCGAAGCGTCATCGGCAGGGTGATTCCGTAGCTGATTATGGCCATATCGGTATCGTCGGGGTTGTAAACCTCGGCCTTCCCGAACGGGATCAGTTTCTCAATTGATGGGTATTTTGCCATAATATTGTAGCCGTCCCAATCGCGACGGTTATACAACGCAACCGCCTCGCAATAAAGCACCGGATCGCCGCTGACATACGCCGTGCGCAACAAGCCGACAGCGTCGGCGGCATTCGACGGCACCGCCACATGCAGGCCGGGGATGTTGATATAGGTGCCGAGATTGGCCTCGGAATGCCACATCGCCCCCGCGCCCTGTTTGTAACCGCCGTATGACGTGCGAATGACCATGGGCGTTTTCACTTTCGCGTTGGATCGCTGGTACGTTGTGGCGATCCTGTCCTTGAGCTGTTGATAAGCCGGGCTCATGTAATCTATAAACTGTATCTCCGGAAACGGCACTCGTCCCTGGTAAGCATGCCCGATCGCGCGGCCCAAAATCCCGGCCTCGTCGAGCTGGGTATTGAATACCCTATCCATTCCGAACGCCCGTTGGAGATGTTTGGTTGTCAGAAACACACCCCCCTTACCTCGGAGGGCGTCCATGACCTTATCCCCCTTTTCGAAAATCTCTCTGACAAAATCGGCCACGTCCTGACCGAAGAGAACCGTATCATCGGATAGCATGAATATATCGAACAGGGTGTAATTGATAGCTGTACGGATATTCATCGGCGGCAGGTTCTCGGGCAGATCGGGCGATGGGAAAAATCCGCGCTTATGGAACTCCTTGTATTTCTCCGCCCTTATAGAGCCGCGTTCTTTTACTATCTCGTCCCAAAGTTTCTGCGCGCTTTCCGGTTTGTAGCTGTAAACCTTAGTCAGAATATCCGACGGTTTCTTATAGTGAATATCGGCGGTGACCTCGGCGGAAATTCTGGCTACTTCCTCGTCGATTTCGCTGTAAATCGAACCCAACTCCTCGGGCGTGAAAATACCGTCGTCTATCATCTGTTTGGCCGTCTTGCGCAGCGGATCGTTTTCGATATGATATCGCTGCATCTCCGGTTCCATGTAATGCGCCTGGTCGTCGGAACCCGAATGCGAATCCTCGCGGGTGACGTTGATATTAGCGATAGCGGAACCCTTACCAGATCTGACATGCTCCACCATCCGACGATATGCGGCGATCGATTCTTTAATTTCGGTGCCTTCGAAATTCTCGATGAGCAGACCGAACCGCTGGAAACCCTCAAACGACGTCGTCGGATTCCCCTCCGGGAATTGCTCGAACACGCTGGTGGAAATGGCCCAGCCGCAGTTATAGATTGCAAACAGATTGGGAGTTTTGTTATAGACCGAATAAAATACCGCTCTATGAAATTCCGGCGACGATGTCGATCCCTCGCCGATACAACAGTTGACAATCGAATCTTTAGGGAATCGTCCACCGCCTATGCCGACAGGACCGTTTATCGGAGTGGGATTTTTGATCCCCTCTCCAAGCCCTGCCGCCTCCAGCGCGTGCGATCCGGTTGGCGATGCCTGCGGGAGTATACCCAGCTCGGGGTATGACGAGTGCGCCGCCTGAAGCATGCCGCCTGTGGCCTCGGCTCTTCTGTCTCCCACCGCTTCATATATCTTCTGTATGACAGGAACGCCCCTGTACAAATCGAACGCCTTATTGCGGTAATAGCCGACATGAGGATCGCCGGGGTTTAACGCCTGTGCCGCGACAACGTCGATAAGCTCTTTCCCGCCGCATCCTATAAAGAACCGGCAAAACCCTTTTCGCAATAAAGTTTTCTCCTCCAGTTCGACTCGACGTGCCAGAACCATGGCGCGGTACATTTTTAGAAGTGTCTCGCGATCGATTCCCCCATATTCGCTATAAATATCTTTATTTGATTTTCCGGGTTTTAATTCTCTTATCCAGTCTCTGATTTCAGCGTAAGCCATTTTGAGAAATCACCTTTCCCCTTCGAGTTGCAGCTAATTTAAGCGAAAGCCCAGTCCATTGTCTTGTAAACTCCAACATTTTAACAAAAGTTCGTCTGCAATCATATTTTAAAAAATGAACATGGGGTAATCGGCAGGATATATGTTTCAACCGTAGATTTATCGAAAGTTACGGCATCTCTATAACAGGTTTCACATATTGAAGTTAGGGCGAACGTGCAAATGTTGCAACCATATCGTCATCATTAAGAGCTTTCTATCCCTGCCGATGATTAGGTTGACAGGTATATTTATAGGTTAAACCGAATAGATCCTCGATTTTTATCCAATTTAGCGGTTTATGTCGAGGAAGGATCATCGGAGTAATGAGGAAAATTCTTTTAGCGAGCGCCGACACCGATATTATAGTCTCTTTAAGCCGCCCATTATTAACAACAGGGGACTATCAGATTTCAGCGGTAAATAGCGGACCGGACGTAATTAGAGTAATGTCTCAGGATTCTTTTGCATGCCTTATTCTCGATACCGAGCTTCCCGGATTGTCCCCCGTGGAGATCATACAAGGAGTGAAGAAAAGCGAGGGGAGCAATAATATCCCGATTCTGATAATAACCGATTCGCGAGATAGATCTCCGGCCTCTACAGTACGCGAAGCAGGAGCGTCGGATTTCTTAAAAAAACCTATATTCAGCGTGATACTTCTTAAAAAGATTAACGATCTCACCTTTGAAAAGATTACCGGGGAATCGGATAAGCGGGGTTCATTAGCGGGGACGGACAATAATAACAATCAGGACGCTGAAGAAGATATTCTCGGCAATATCCATAAGAGTCTCGACAAAAGTATCAGTTTCGAAAAGGACAGGCAGGCGATCCATCGAATCCATGGCTTTACGGTCAACAATGACGATATCCTTAACTATAAAGATCTCTTCGCCGGAGATATAGCGACCGCTATCGATTTTTTAAGAATGGCCAATTCGCTTATGCTCGGGGCTCGCGCGAAGGTTGTCGGCTTTTCGTCAATGCTTCAACGTCTTGGTTCCAACACTATCGAATCCGATTACGCCGCCTTGAAAAACAATAAGACGAAAAATAATCCCGTGGCTCAGGCGTTGATAAAGAACCATTTCCGTTTCCATTCGATTATGACAGCTTGTCTGGCCGAGGAGATCAGCGCGCAAACGAGTAAGGGTAATCACGACGAGTTGTTTACCGCGGGCTTATTTCACGATATCGGGAAATTGTATTTTATTACTTTTTATCCGGAGCTTTTCGCTGATATGCTAAAGCCGAAAGCGGGAGATCAGGACAGCCTTCCGATCGAAGAAAAAAGCGCTTTTGGAATAGATCACGCGGATCTCGGTGTCCTTATTTTTCGAAAATTAGGTTTCGCTAAACTTCTGCAAGAAACCTGCCTTCATAAAAATATCCTATCGGAAGAGAAGTCAAATTTCCAAAATCCGTCATCAATGAAAATCATCCATGTGGCCAGCGCTCTGAGCCATATTCTGCTCGACGGCCAGGAGGATATCGATTTCGACGATGAGTATTATGACGATATAAAAAAAATCATCAGGGAATCGAGGATTTCCATCAAAGTGATAGCGGGCAATTCAATACGAAGAATCGATTTTATGGCTTCCAGGTTAAATTCCAAATTGACTATATCCTCTCAATTAGCAGAGAGAGTTTACGATAATTTCAACATTAAAACCCTGACCGCGCAACTTAAAGAAATCCAAATAACGGAATAAAAGCAAGGAAACCTCTTCGCTGAGCTCTCTTCGATCTAAATAAATGAAATTAATTTCCGTATCGGTATAATCTTGCCATCTGATCCGCCGGATATTATCTTGCCCGTCGAATTCAAAACGACTACTCGGAGGATTATCGATGAAAGATAAAAGAAACGAAATTCTGGCTGGACAGCTTCTGAATTACTCGATCAAACTTAAAAAAGGAGAGGTTCTCTACCTGGAGATCAAAGGTAAAGAAACCCTGGAACTTGGCAAACAGGTTATCAGGCTTGCCACTGAAATCGGCGCCACCCCGTTCTGGTATTACAGCGATGAGTCTCTGATGAGGCAATGGTTGAGAACCGCGGGCGAGGATCAGATTAAAAAGCAAGCGGAATTGCACATGGAATTGATGAAACGGGCCGACACTTATATCGGCTTGAGGGGATCTGATAACCCCTTTGACCTGGCCGATATCGATTCCGGACAAATTGAGAAAAACAACAGGCTGTTCTACAAGCCGGTTCACCTCGAAGAAAGGGTCCAGAAAAAAAGATGGGTTGTTTTGCGGTTCCCCAATAACGCCATGGCCCAGCTGGCCGAAACGTCGCAGGAATCGTTCGAGGATTTCTATTACGACGTTTGCTGTGCTGATTATGCCAAAATGTCTAAAGCTATGGACGGTCTGCTCGCCCTTATGGACGCTACGGATAAAGTGCGTATCAAAGCCCCCGGAACAGATCTTTCCTTCTCCATTAAAGGAATACCAAATGTCAAATGCGACGGTATCCGCAATATTCCCGACGGCGAAATCTACACTGCCCCGGTTCGCGAATCGATTAACGGCACCATTACCTATAATACACCCTCTCTGAAAGAAAGCACTGTTTTTACGAATATCCGTTTTAAATTCGAAAATGGCAAAATCATCGAAGCGTCGTGTGACGGCCACGACGAGAAACTCAACAAGGTCCTGGATACCGATGATGGGGCGCGCTATATCGGCGAATTCGCAATCGGAGTGAACCCGTTTATCCTTCACCCGATGAAGGATACGCTTTTCGACGAGAAAATCGCCGGATCGTTCCATTTGACCCCGGGGCAATGCTACGATATCGCGCCCAACGGCAACGATTCCGCTATCCACTGGGACCTGATCCAGATCCAGCGTCAAGAATACGGCGGTGGCGAGATCTGGTTTGACGATAAGCTTATCCGCAAAGACGGGATCTTCACTGATTCGGATATCGAAAAAGGATTCTCGCGCGAAAATTTAAAGGGATCGCTGAGTTAAACTTCAAAACCGATGAAAATTATTCACAAATCAGCCGGGTCACTTGATCCGGCTTTTTTACTAAATATTTTAAGTATTCAGGGGAAACAGTTCGAATCGGTAAGCAGTTTATTAAGTCGAACCTAAAAATCAGGTAATACTTGAATGAAAATGGAGAAAACAAACTTGCGGGTACAGGACGCTTCAACCGTCGAGGAAGCCCTGGAGTTGATGAGAGCCAAACTCAGGAATGTGGTACCCGAGTTCGAACTAACCTACAAGGCCGAATTGGCGTTCAAAATAAACCGGCTAAAAAAAGAGCTTAACGCTGTCATCCTCGCCCATAACTACATGGAGCCCGCCCTTTATCATACGGTTTCGGATTACTCCGGTGATTCGCTCGAACTGGCCAGAATCTCCGCCAAAAGCGACGCCGATATAATCGTATTTTGCGGAGTTAAATTCATGGCCGAGACTGCCAAAATTCTGAATCCGGATAAGCTTGTATTGCTTCCCGCCGAGAAAGCGGGATGCTCTCTTGCCGAAAGCATCACCGGTGAGGATGTTCGCGATTTGAAACGACGTTTCCCCGGCGTGCCGGTGGTCAGCTACGTTAATACTTATGCCGACGTCAAAGCGGAGACCGATATCTGCTGTACGTCGTCCAACGCCGCCGCGGTGATAAAACAATTTGCCGATAAAGGTCATAAGCGAATCATCTTCCTCCCCGACGAGTACCTGGCGCAAAACGTGGCCGCCGAAATCGACATCCCGATTATATTCCCATCATTGCCCGTGAGTAAAAAAGATAGCGATCCCAAAAACCTGAAACGGGAGCTTATAGGCTGGAGAGGACGTTGCGAGGTACACGAGAAGTTTACCGTGGAAGATATAGAAAACGTTAGAAAACAATTCCCCGATACGGTCATCCTGTCCCATCCCGAATGCAGTCCCGACGTGATCAAGAATTCGGATTTTTCGGGAAGCACCAAAGCTATGATCGACTATGTGAAAAACGTAGCGGCCCCCCGTTATCTTTTGCTAACCGAATGCAGTATGGGCGATAATATAATCGCCGAGAATCCCGAACGGGAGATGCTTCGCCTTTGTAGCGTACGATGCCCCCACATGAACCTGATCACCCTGGAGGATACGCTGGCTGCTTTGGAACGGAAACAATACGAGGTCACTTTACCAGACGATATCGTCGTAAAAGCGAGATCATCCCTGGATAGGATGCTGGAGATAGGCTAATGTTCAGAAGCGTGATCGCTATTATAACCGGTTATTTATCCATGTCGTTGCTTGTAATGACTAGCTTTGCCATAATCATGGTAATAATGCCGGATGCCTTACCCGAACCCAGCGTCATGCCCGCCACTTCATTTTTAATCCTCGTCTTGATCCTCGGTCTATTTTACGCTGTCATCGGAGGGTATCTGACAGCTTTGATCGCTCAACGCTCGCATTTCAAACATGTCATATTTCTGGCAGGTATCGTACTGGGGTTGGGCATATTAAACATGTTTGCCGAGTATGGAACGATGCCATTCTGGTATTTGTTGATACAGGTATTTACGGGGATAATCGGTGTGCTTTCGGGCGGGAAAATAAGGCTGACGATTAAACCTGTTAAATCCGGATAGTTTTCACTGCTTCGCGAACGAATATCGAATATTATAAATAGCCAATATGAGTCTTTTTTAATTCCACCTTTTTGGGGCCTCCGTACGATCTATCCAGCCCCAGCCAGACCAATTCCCCGCCTTTTATAACGCACGATTCGAAATCGTATTTCTTCCCGCATAGGAACATATATTTGGAGCGAAGAAGGTTCCAGTAAAACCTTGCCAGTTCCAGTCCCTCGCTTTCGGGGAGGATCATGTCAGCGGCCGGAGCTTGCGACTTTTTACAGAATGATAATTCGGGCTGCATCCGGCAAAGCCGTCCTCCCACTGACATCAGCGCGTTCAAATCGGCGCTGCGAAAGGCCGGGATGTACAGGTAAAACGGGTTATTGGCTTTCGATTTCTTTATCAACGGTATTTCGCCAGTGAGGATTTTCGAAAATTTACCCACGGTATCGATTTCGCCGACCGCGAATTGGAATTTCCAGAAAGGATGATAGAGTTCGCCGTTCTCGTGCGACGCGCATCGAAGCTCCGTCAGATAGTAATTATCGTCTTTGAGCATATACGATCTATCGCAGTTGGCGCAATAGTAGTACAACGATAATTCCGATACCGGCAAATCGAACCCGCAATTGGGGCATTTATGCTGAACCGGGTTTAATTCGACTGCCTGGCTGACGTCGGTACCGTGGCCATTGTACTCGAACGAATCGTATCCCTTGTGATAGACGTCCTTGGTCAAGCCATCGATAAACATGGTGCTGACCATGCCGTCGCGCTCCACGCTGTACGCCCATACCGGGTAGTAGATCACCGATAATCCCTCCCCTATCATCTCCGACGATAGGTAGTTTTTATCGACCGCGGTCATGCCGACCCCGAAAAAGAACATAATCATAGCGGTCTGCTCGGCTTGCTCCGGAGTCGCAGTGATATCGAGCATGGTCGATTCCGACGGGAAATTCTCTTTATGGTAAACGGTCAAGGGCATCACCGCTGGCCGCACTCCGAGTGATTCAAGCCCGAACATCTTGTTGTCGAAAGCGGGGATGGTCAGATCGAAATTGCGGCATCGTTTGTGGAAGACGGTATTTCTCATCGGTAGATCGTAATCCCCTTCCCCCATTTCAGACATGACATCTTCGGAATACAGCGCATAAGACATCCCCTTGAACCTGTAAAAGGGAAGATGATAGAGCTTATTGGAGATCGGGGTGAATTTTAATGAAAACCCGTTATCTTTGATATATTTTTCGGCGGCGAACTTGGCTGCGAAATTATCCATTTTGGAATCGTAGAAATATTTCAAAATCCTTCCCGGCGATCCCAGCCGCATAATAAGCCCGCAGTACGAGCACTGCAGGCTTATGGTACCTTCGAGAGTCTCCAGGGGCGAGCCGCACCCCGGGCAATTGAATGCGGCGGAATAATCAGCCATCCGATATCATCTCCGGATCAAATCTTCTCGCCGCAATTAGTGCAAAATTGCGATCCGGGCGGCAATTTGGTATCACACTTGGAGCAGATTACTTTCTCCGTGACATTCTTGCCGCACGACGAACAGAAATTAGCGTCACCCGAAAGATCCTTACCGCAATCGGGGCAACGATCGGTCGCTACCATGGGATGACCGCATTTATAACAGAACCGCGAATTCTGCGGCGTATCGATACCGCAATCGGGGCAGGTGACCGTGGGAAGATTCTCAGTCGCCAGGTTCTTCTCATCCGGAGAAAACGCTTTCGAAAGCATAGCGGGAACCATCAAACCGACACCGGCGGCCATACCCATACCCGCGCCGGCTCCACCTGGACCTTCGCCCGATGATAAAGCCTTGGCCATGGAATATTTTAAGAAATTATCCAGATCGCCCACCGCGCCCATCGACGATTTCTCGTCGATCATTTTCTGTACCTCGTCGGGCGGGGTTATCGACGTTATATAAAAATCGATCAGCTCCAGCCCGTACTTGGAAAACTCCCCGCGGATTTTCTCTTTAATTTCCACACCAAGCTCGTCGTACTGCTTGGGCAGATCGAGGATGGTCTCGAGCTTCTCGCCGAACAGATCGTTGATACGAGCGACTATAACATCGCGAAGGTAGTTCGATATATCCTCGGTGGTGTAGGCCGCCTCGCGCCCTACTATACTGTTTAAAAATACAAGCGGTTCTACGATACGGCATGTATAAGCACCATAGCCGCGTAGACGGACCAGCCCCAGCTCTTTATCGCGGAAGGCGACCGGATCGCGCGTGCCCCACTTGAGATTGGTGAAAACTTTGTGGTTGATAAAATACACCTCGCACCTGATCGGCGATTTGAAACCCCAGGGAAGCGAGAGGGCGCGGGTCAGGATCGGCACGTTCAGCGACGATAACGTATGCCGTCCCGGGCCTAAGACATCGTGCCCTTTACCCGATTTGAAAAAGACCGCCGATTGCGAATCTCGGACGATCAACTGCGCTCCGGCCTTGATATCGGCCGAGCCTTTCTCCGGGTAACGGTGTATCATATCGGTTCCGGTCATATCGACCCATTCTAATACTTCCATCATAACAGCCATTACGCTCCTCCAATTTGACAGGAAACATCTTTTATATTTTCGAAATCTAAAGCAAAGCCGTAGGGGTTCAATATATTGAATCCACGTTCGCGCCGTCAGGAACCCCTTCCTGACGGTTATCCCTATATTTATCGGCATCGATTTGGGGGGAATAAATCGGGGCTAATTACATAATTTCCCTCAAAATCCATTTTGTTTCAAACTGCTAACCTGTTATATTGAAACGCGATAATTGAAAGGGTATAGATGGGAATACTTGATTGGATAAAAACCCCCATAGAAGTAATAACCTGGATAAAGGGATATTCTAAGAAAAAAGCCCGACAGCAGGCTCTTGAAGATTTCGGCCATGATCCGGATGATGCTGATCCACCTGATAGACATGATTTGAATGTTGCCGAAAAACATCTTTCCGATGATCATTCCGATTTAAAAAAAGATATTCAATCGCTCAGGGGCGAAATCCGATCGCTACGGGAAAAAGACCCCCCTAAAACCATCTCCGCCGGAGAACAGCTCGCTCCTATCAAACCAGAACCAAAAATAAAAGAAGAAGCCCAAAGCCTACTCGCCCGTCTTGACAAATTGAAACAATCCGGAGAAGAGTTACCTCTCTCTTTGGGACTTGACGAGGGAATGGCGCTGGTTTCGGGCGGGGAATATGATAAAGCTATAGAGAAAATAGATGATTATCTTGGAAAAATTGAAGACGCGGCGGTTCAGATGCAGGCTAGGGTTGACGAGGAGAGGTTCCTGGCATTAAGTGCAAAAGGCGATGCTTATTACAATAAGCCGGAATATAAGAAGGCACTAGCTTCATATATGGATGCCAATAAGCTAAAACCGGATTATCCGGGCATCTTAAACAATATAGGGATGTGTAACATACAGGAGGCGAAATATGAACAGGCTAAATCTAATCTTGAAGAAGCTGCCAACATTGAATCTCGCATTAATGGTGAAAAAACAACCGATTACGCGATTTTTATTAATAATATCGGTACCATACTTAAAGAGCTAGGGGATTATGACGCTTCGTTAAAATATTACCAGAAGGCGTTAAGGTTATTTTCGGCAATATATGATGAACAGCATTCATATATAGCGGGAGTCTATAATAACATAGGCTCTACACTATATCATAAACAAGATTACAATGAAGCGTTGGAAAATCACTATAAGGCATTGCAAATAGATTTGGAGATTAGAGAAGAGAGTCCTCCTGATATTGCTAGAGACTATAGCAATATCGGCACTACCCTCATTTATTTGGGTGATTCTATTGGGGCTTTAGATAACTTTCGCAAAGCTCTAAAGATATATATGGAAGTGTTCGAAGAAAATCATCCAGCGATAGCTACCGTTTATAATGGTATGGGATTAGCATTAAAAAATAAACGAGAATCAAAAAAAGCCTTAGAATATTACCAGAAAGCACTAAAAATAAACACAGATGTATTTGGCGAATACCACCCGATGGTAGCGCGAGTTTTCAACAACATCGCCCATCTATATCATTCTATCGGAAAGCTGGTTGAAGGATTACCTTACATCATAAAAACCTATAAAACCCGATTTAAATTCCTCGGCCCGGATCATCCCGACACCAAAAATTCCAAGCTCGGCATCGAAATGTGCGGCGGAGACCCCGACGCGGTGGAGCGAGAGGTGCGGGAGGAGATGGAACGTGAGGCAAAGGATAATCCCAAAAAATAGTCAGCCGGGCCGCCCACCAACGACCCGGCTTTCTTCCCCCCTTGAGCGTCCCTTAAGTGAACGTCGAAGGGAGCCCTGATCCCCAAGGACGGGGTAAGTTCCTCGGAGGAGATGTTCATCTAAGCCCCATCGTTAACAAATCCCAACGAATCGGCAGATTTCGCTTGCGTCCGGACGTCCGAATCCCCTAATTTGTATCGGGTTAGGTTTAAAAACAAAATATGGTACAAGTTCAAGCCGAGTTATTCCGGCGTTTTTGAGCATAATTTTTCGATTTTTAATAAAAAATCGGCCGATTTAGCCAAAAAACTGTTAACTCCCGGGCTTATATGGATGGCCGCCGTATTTCGTGTACGATCTTATCACCGGATCGTGCCGGAGGGAACCATGACAAACCCTGATCCCCCGAGCGAACGAGAACGCGCGCTTCGTATCGAACTCAGCAAGAGGACTATAAGTATACCATCGAGAACCGAACGCGACGAGCGGATCGACCGCGATTCTGACGAAATCCGCGAAATCGGCGGCGCTATCAACGCCCTTATTCGTGATGAGAAGCTCGAGGAGGCCAGGGCACATCTCGACGATGCCCTCGCGCAATATCCCGACGAACCGGGCTTGCTCAATCTTCGGGTCGTCCTCGACGTTATAGACAAGCCGTTCGGAAGCTATCAGCAGGCAAGGGAAAGCTGTATCGACGCGCTGGAGACCGCCGTAAATAGAGATAACGTTTTTTACACATCACACATACTTAACAACATGGCCCTGATCGCGCATAAGGAAGGGCACGACGAATTCAGCAAGGCGATGTACTTAGCGGCGCATTTTATCGATCGCACCGCCTTCCCGCCGTTGATCAACCTGGCCGCCTGGAACTCGCGAAAAGGAGATCTTCCGGAAGCGACCGAATGGATAAACCGGATACTGGAGACGTTCCCCGATTGGCAAAACAACGACGAGATCACCACATTTTTTACAAAAGACGAGTCTCTATCGAATCTGAGGAATTACGAACCGTTTAAGAACGCGGTTCTTAATAAAATAAATTAACGACAAAAAAGATGTTCTTGGCAAGATAGGAGGAGCGATGTTAGCCACATTCACCGAAGTTCTGATCAGCTTCATGATTTCCATGTTCGGGCCCTGCAATGCGGGGCATCTCCCCGGATACGGACCGAACGATCTGAACTATTTTTCCTCGGATCCACCGGAAAAAGAGCTATCACTAAGGCCGTTGGAGGCGTTGGGCGGCGGTTTTAAAACACATTAAGGATGATATAATCATAAGGCATCCGGGTAATTTGTTCGGGGTAACCGGAAATTCACTCAACCCGGGAGATATAAATGCAAAATAACGATCGTTTGGAAATCAAGATTAAAAAGAAAATAGAAATCTGGTTTACCAGTCAAGGAAGCGAATTTGTTATTTGTATCGGGGAATTTTGCCGGGGTAACCGGGCATCATTAACACCCTTGATGAAAATGCTGGAGGATCTCGGGAGCGAGGTATTCGCCGACGGTAAAAGCGTGCACAACGAGCTTCTCGATGATCTCGAATATAGAATATTCGGATTGATCGGTACGTTTTCCGATACGTCGGGGGGACAGTCGCTGATAGACGCCATCAACAAAGATATCATACCGCGCCTCACCGCTATATTCGCGGAAGCAAAAAGACGCTGGAATCTGAACAACTACAAGATAACGGAATCTGTGGATATTATTGATCCTGAGAATTCACTGATTGCCGAACCCGAAAACGCTTCATACAAAGACAAGGAGAATGATTCTGCGCCGGGTGATATTAACGAGCAGGCACGTCACGCGATTGACAGGTTGGTTCTTTTTGCCAAACAGAAGTTCAAAGGAGAGAAAAATAGAAAGATCGCCGTAAGCTGGCTGGAAAACCCTGAGAAAGCGGCCGATATCCGATGGCTGGCGTCGCGGGCCGACACAACCGTGGGCAGCGCTAAAGTGATTCTATCGCGTGTAAAACAAAAATTATCACATCATCACAGTTTGAAACGAGAGGGAAACAGGTTGATACTTAACCGCCTGCCATCTATTCCTTCCCGAAAATAATCTGCCCCGCAATCATCAATTCTAACAAAAATCCATATCTATTTTACGACCAATTCCGGCGACAACGTATCCGCGCATTCGCAAGAGGATTTCCGTAACGTAATCGTTTTCTTTGCCGTAGTTCCCAATCTTATAGCTTCCCGGTAAGCCTGTTCCCTTGTTAGTCTTCTTTCGAGCCTCAGCCAGGAATACAGAATCAACCAGGCGCCATCGGCATGATGAAAATATGTGTGAGCGTAAATACCAGGTCGGGCACGGTCAGTGTCGGTTACACGACTCATAGATATTCTGTTTCCGGTAACGCCGATCCAGTTTCCAGGTACAGAGAGACCTCTCGCCGCCGGCGACGTAATCCAGCCGATTAAGCACGCGACAGCTTCCGCCTGATCTATGGTAGGAAGAACGTAACGCCCTTCGTGCGCCCAGCCCGCCGTAATTATTTTTCCCCAGGGCAGACGGGCCCGACAATATTTCGGATAATACGGATTTACCACTTCTACTCCCACAGATCGAGTATTATGGGGGTAAGCGTGACCGAGGCTGACGTTCAATAGATCCCCGAGTTGCGTTATTCGGCCGTCTGGTCCAATCATCAGGTGAACGCCCAGATTTCTATTCCTGAGAATATTAACCGTATCGGCAACAGATCTCGTCACCGATTCATGTATGATGATCTCATTGACGGTCACGCTTCTATTTCGTCCCCTGAATCGGTAAACCTGCGGATGATTGTAGTTTGTAACATCTAAACCCGGTGGTGGAGTAATAAACCTCCCTCCTATAATAAAGCCACTTGAACAGGCGATAGCCACGGGTTTTGATCCCGATGGAGAATTCGCGTCGGCTTTCAACAATCCGTTTTCCTTTCACAATTAGATGAAACCGTATCTTCCCTATGTAAAAGGCATATCGGAAAACAAATGCGCGGAAGATTAGTAATAGAACCGATGCGATATCGCTCACCTGCGCCCGATAATTTAAAAGCTCTAACTTATAAAAATAGCCGGGCTATAAAATATCCCGGCTTTCATTCTTTTTAGATTCTTTATTTCCGAAAACGCGTTATTTTAATAATGTCATTTCTCCGGTTTCTGAATAATCGTCGATCCGTAGCCTATAGAAATATATGCCGGAAGATAATCCGCTGGCGTCCCATAAAATCCTTTGATCACCCACAGATAGTCTGTCGTCGACAAGCGTAACTACCTTGATTCCCAGAATATCGAATATCTCGATTTTAACTCTTGAGTCTTTAGTGACAGCGAATAAAATCGATGTGCTGGCGTTAAACGGATTCGGATAGGTTTCAACGATTCCAAATTGACTGGGCCATATTGAATTATCGACTATATCCAGAATCTCCTCTATTGCAACACTACCATCTACGTATTCCGGAGCGTTAAAAGCCTCGCCGAGCGGGTCGACAAGCTCGTTTCCGCCAGACCATTCGATATCGCATATATTACCCACCTGGCCTATCACAGTGAAATGAAACTCGATCACAATTGAACTATCGGGGAAACTAACGGAATTCTCATAATCTTCCCAAAGTAAATGAATCGTGCCGTTTGATATGTTTAAGAAAACATCATCTAGAATATCAGAGTGAATATCATCATACTCCAGCATCGAATCATCGAATGTAAAATGAAATTCCAAACCACCTATACTCAGGTTATCCATGGCGGAGGCGATTATAGGAACAACCGCAGGCATACCGGGCGTTCCTGTAATATCGCCGATATCAAGAGCCATTTCCGGTCCCAAGCCGTAGCAAAATGCGCCCAAATCAGCGACTGAGCCGTCGGGATCGTAAGGACTATTTGGATCGCCGGCGTCGATACATGGAGATTCCTCCGTTAACTCGAAGGAGAATGGTACTCCCCCCGTAAAGAGGGGGTCACTTGAAAAGGAACCCTGTCCCGGATCGATACCGTAGTAGTTGTCAGTATTATTCCAAACGTCGTTATATGTCGCGGTTGACGAGAATATCATCCCCTGAAAAATCCCCTCGCCCGAATTATCGGTGATAATATTATTGTATATTTCACATTCATGAGAATCCCAGATGGCTATCCCCCCGCCATGAAAAGCTTGATCTGCTACATTATAGGCGATTGTATTATTATAAACCTCGATTTCCTGGCATTCGCTTAAACAGATCGCTCCTCCCAGGGATTGGCTCTGATTTTGATAAAAGAGATTATGATGAATTATCGATTGACTCGATTGCCATAGATATACCGCTCCCCCGTGATTGGAAACGGAATTAGAGATAAAACGGTTACCTTCAAGAACAATGTCGGATTGCGAACAATAAACGCCACCACCACCGGGCGCGGTGTTGTTCACAAATACATTTTCTTTAATCTGCGGAGAAGCACCGTTTTCGACTTTTATACCGCCTCTCTCGTTAGCGAGAAATATATTATTCTGGATTACCGGAGAGGAACCATCAATATTAACCGCCGGGGCGTTCTGCGCTAACCTGAGGGAAAACCCGCTGAGAATTGCATCCGATGATTCTCCGTATTCAAATCGTACCAGGGGAAACCCCATGGTTTGACGTTCGATATTTGTAAACTCGGGACCGTCCTCGCTTGTTACCGTTATATCCATACCATCGAAATTAATATGCTCGGCATATGTTCCGGCGGCCACTAGTATGGTATCTCCATCCGATGACGCGTCGATACCCGCTTGAATGGTCGGATAATCATCAGGTACGTGAATAATATCAGCTATAACCGATGACGTTAAGAATACCGTCATCATTATAAATATACAAGACAGCGAATTCTTCATTCTATTACCCCCGGTCAATTTGTCAAATTCAGATAACTTACTTTATCAATAGCATCTTGCTGTCGGCGGCAAAATCACCGGCTTGCAGTCTCACGAAATACACTCCCGACGGCTGATCTCCGGCGTCCCAAATCACACGATGATAACCGGCCGGATAATAACGATCGATTAAGACATCGATTTCACGACCCAAAAGATCATATACGGCGAGGCTCACATCCGATGGTACCGGAATAGCGAACTCGATATTCACGCGAGCGTTGAACGGATTAGGATAGGTCTCTCTTAAATCATACGATTCCGGCAGGGAGTAAACGTCGCCGTGATTGTTTGGATATTGTTTAAATATATGACCGTCGGTAGCGATAATTTTATAATCGGCGCCGTTGACATCGGCGATATGGGTAGACGATACCGAGACGACCATGGTCTCCGGCGCGCCATCCAGAATCTCAAACAGCAAACACAACGCTTGCCCACCGTCGTTAATACTTACCGTATGGAATATATCCTCCCAGACGAAATGAATTTTATTTTCGATAATATGCGTGGTAGGTTGGCTCAATAACTCGCTTTCAAAGCCCAGGCATTTCAAAGC
>JAZGHS010000127.1:0-10177 GCA_036481315.1 Candidatus Zixiibacteriota bacterium
ATCATGACCTGTTTGCCTCATTGCAGAAAAAATATCCCAAAAAGATCGCGGTGTTCTTGGAATTCAACAATCAGATCGCTCATCTTATCGAGGCCGGTTCCGATATGTTCTTGATGCCGTCACGCTACGAACCATGCGGCTTAAATCAGTTGTACAGCCTCAAGTATGGCACCATGCCGATCGTTCGTCGTACAGGCGGCCTGGCCGATACTATCGAGAATGCCAACCCGGTGAAGGGGACAGGCAACGGTTTCGTATTTAATAATTATGACTCCAAAGAGATGCTCAACACGATCAAGTTTGCTCTAGAAGTTTACCGCGATAAAAACGTCTGGGAGGTCATGATGCTTCGGGCCATGAGACAGGATTTCTCCTGGGACGCTTCCGCGCAGAAATATATCGAGCTTTATCGCAAAGCGGTGAATAATCCCGAGCCTGTTGTAGCGTAGCAATTTCAGTATAACGAGATTTCAAGCCCTGCCATCCCCGGCGACGCTTTTTTTATATTGACGGAATAAAATATAGGGTTAACTTGTTTAATATATTGGGCGGAAATGCTCTTTCGCGAAACGTTGGATGGTATTCCAACGTATCTCAATTATGCGGATTCTAATTTGAAAAGTAAATACTGGAGGTAGCATGCGAATTGTTAAAGGCTTTATGTTGTTATCGATTCTATTTTGGATGTCTTCTTCGACGTTCGCCATAGATATCAAAGATGTGGATCTCTCACAACCGTTCCCATTATCCCTGATCGATTATCCGACAACGGGCGCGCCTACCGATCCCTGGCTCATCCTCGATGTTGACAATATCCAGATCAACACCGACGGTACCGGACAGATCCAAAACGAGGAGATGGTCTGCGTAAATCCTACAAATCCCCTCAACGCTGTCGCCCTCTGGCGCGATTTCAGGGAAGGTTACCGACGTGTCGGTGTCGGCTATACGTTCGACGGTGGCCAGACATGGGTCGATACCCTTCTCGTGGTCCCACCGCACCCCCGTCAATCCGATCCGGTACTGGCTGTTGATGATGAAGGGAATTTCTTCGCATGCACCCTCTGCCTGGTATGGGGGGACGGACCGTCGGGGATTTATGTGCAGAAATCGACCGACGGCGGCGTGAACTGGGGTGATCCGGTAGTCGCAATCGACTCTAATGAAAACTTCTTCGAGGATAAACAGTGGATCGCTATCGATAGATCGCCGGCGCCCTCAAACGGCAATATTTATATCCCCTGGGCACGTTTTGACGCCGACTATTCTCGGAACCAGGTAGTTTTATCGGCGTCCCGAGATAACGGCCAGAGCTATGGAAGACCGGTAGCGGTATCCGACGGCAGGTCTATCCAGTGGCCAACAGTGGCAGTTGGTATGGAAGGGGAGGTCTATGTCGCCTGGTACAGCGGATGGCCTCTCGGAGTCTATATGGACGTTTCCTATGACGAGGGTGAGACATTCGGCGACGATGTCCTTCTTGCAGATATCAATACCGGAAGTACACAGATTAACGGGGAAATATTGGTTTTCCCGTACCCCGCTCTGGCCAGCGATGTCAGCCTGATATCGCCATATCTCGGCAATGTTTACGTTGCCCATATGGACCGGAACGGCTCCGACATGGATATTTTCTTTATGAGCTCAAACGACGGCGGCGAAAACTGGTCGGAGACTGTCCGAATCAACGACGATCCCGAGCATAACGGCGCCGATCAGTTCCATCCATGGATTACCGTAGACGAAGGGGGAGTAATCCACGCCATTTTCTATGATCGCCGTCTTGACGACGAAAACTTATTATTCGATTTATTCTACACTCGGTCCGATGACGCCGGGCAGACCTGGTCGGAAAACGAACGGATTACCGACGTATCGTCCGATCCCAGCAATGCTCGCCTTGCGGGGCTGATTGGGGAGTATATTGGGCTTTCGGCGACGCAGGGGGAGGTACAGATGGTCTGGACCGATACCCGCAACGGCAACCAGGACGTCTATTCCGGACATATGAGCCCGACAGCGGTGGACAGCGATAGGCCGATCGCTCCTACAGATTTGAGCCTTAAAGCGCCATATCCCAACCCGTTCAACGCCTCCGTATCCATATCGTTTTACTCAACCGAGGCAAGGGTTGTAAATCTCGAGATAATCGATATTCTCGGCAGGACCGTGGCTGGCCTGCATAACGGTATTTGCGGGGTCGGGATGAACAGGTTTACGTGGGACGGTACCGACCGCGACGGCCATGAGTCGGCCAGCGGGGTCTATTTTGCTAAGCTGTCTGATTCTAACGGAATACAGGTTAAAAGGGCGGTAATGCTCCGATAAAAGGGCTTGACAATATCGCCCTTTTCGATATTATATGACCGCCCTATGATAAAGGGGCGGCAAATTGCGGGAGTAGCTCAGCTGGTAGAGCACCACCTTGCCAAGGTGGCTGTCGCGAGTTCAATCCTCGTCTCCCGCTTTTTTTTCGGAATAACGATATAGCTCTTCATTTAATTCCGCGAATTCCAGTAAGTTTTATAAAAAGGAAAATAGTCTATTCTCAGTAATACGTCAATGTTAAGGATATTTTAGTCCATATGATTCCCCCTCTCATGTAATTAAATTTGCCATGAGATTAATCTTGGCTATGTGGATGCCTTAAGTCCTTTATTAAGAAGAATTTACTTGCATTTCGCCAGCCGGAATAGTAATCATTACTTATAAACTTCAGTTCGCTCTTTGCGATTTCGCTTCTTCTGGTTTTTTCAAAGAAGTAGCGGGTAAATTTTAAAAACTTAATACATAAGTGATATGAATCCTGAAATTGCGAGACAACGGAGGAATTATGAAATCATCAAGAAAAGACGACATCGGTTGTAATTTAGCCGAAGAAAAAGAATGTTGGATTCTTTACAGTCTGCAACAACTTTCTCCTTCTAAATTTGTCAAGGTGGCGAAGAAAATCCTGGACGGTCGCTATTCTCTGATATCTCCGGATCGCTCCGCCTTGCGTGATGAACGTTTTCAGATTCGTTGATCGATTAATAAATCATTGAGCATTATTAGGCAGAAATATCTTGTGCGAAGGGAAGAGATATGCAAGGAAGAATCCTTTATGTGGGAAATCTCTGTCCGATGATCCCGGATCGGATTTTGAAAGAGCTATTTTCATTACACGGCGACGTAAGTGAGGTTAGAATGTTGGCTAAAATGGGTATTGCTTTTATAGAAATGGTAGATTGTTCGGCTGCCGAAAAAGCAAAGAAAAACCTCGACGGATTCAGACTGGAAGGAAGAGACTTAATAGTGAGAGATGGCGTTCCGTTAAAAAAGAAAAACAAAAAAAGAAGAAAAACTATTTAAATCTCTTTTAAAGTCCATTGAAAATTAGTGAATAGAGTCGCAATAAAAAAGGGGCCCCTTCATTTAGCTCTTTATCCTGGGCATCAACGAACCTGCAAACAAGATAAATCCGGCCTATCTAAATCAATAGGCCGGATTTTCCACTCCATCCTTTGGTGTTGACTCTTTTCAGGAGCTCCCGCCTGATTTCCCCGTGAAGGGTTTCCCCCCCCTACGTTTTCTACCTTAAGACTAAAGTAAATATAGATTAAATGGATCTGTCAAGTCTTTTATTCGCAAGATTCCGGTTTGCGTTCCCCAATCCAGTATCGTTCCTTCAGACTAACCTCATATTTCGTAATGTTTTAGCTAACAATTCCTCGGTTTATTCCGATTATATAGTTAGAGATATTTTACTGGGCCCAGGTCTTTTAGGGATTCTTACCCGTTTTTCTATCGACATTTATTCGGATAGCATGTATTTATCTCCGGTGGAGGAAATTGCCATGAAAAGATCAAGAGGATATCAAAAGCTTATCGCCGGTTTTGTTTTTTCGATTTTTATTCTGGCTATATTCGCTGAATCCGTCGTACCGGGAGAGAAAGACATCGTGATAAAAAAACCGTATGGTGATAGAAATATTACCTCGCCCGGTCGAGCGGTAATCGAGTATTACAATCCGGAGAAAGCTAAGGCCTTTTCATATGAAGGCGATATTTTTATCCAGAAGGAATACGCGCCCGGCGCTTTGAGGGATAACGTTTTCCTGGTCAGGGCATATGATGACGATATGACTTACGAAATATCTTTAAGCGATATCGATAGATTTGAAGTCCGATGTCAAATCTGCGACGATCCGGTATATTGTTGTTCCGATTTAACTATCATCTTGCGAGACGGCGGGACTATGAAAGGAGAGCTTTATTCAGACGGCCCTTTCGGCGTCGACACCGTTCAAAACGCGAACCTCGAGATGAAACCCCCGACCGAATTCGGAGTCAAGACGAAAAGAGGAATTGTTAAATTAAGACAACAAAGCGGCGTTAGGATGACTAATCCCGAATTAAACGAAAAACTCAATTGCGCGTTCTGCAGCTCCCATTTCGGTCGAATTGTATCATGCACCATGGAATGGAGCTCCGAGTATAAACGAAAACTCAAAAAACACCGGAATAAATAGTTGTTTAATAGATTAAAATTAATTTCTCTATACGTCCCCGGTTTTATATGCAATCACGGTTATGGTCGGATTTTTTCAGGATATAGCGAAGTCAAAACCAGATAATTGTAAGGTTTACGGCCCGTTTTTTTGCTTCGTACGCTAATTTTTACTTGAAAACAAGGACATGTTATACTATAATCAGTCAACCTACAATAGGAGGAAAAATGAAGAAAACGATCCTGACGATCCTGATTATGGTTATGGTCGCCTTACTCGCAATCCCTTCCTTCGCCTTTGACGGCAAGCGTAAGGGATTCATTCTCGGGGGCGGGCTGGGTTTTGGCTCGACATCGTTTTCTCAAACGGTTGAATTAGGTGGTTTATCGGTAACCGGCGATACCGAATCCAGCGGAGCAATCATGAGCGATTTTAAAATCGGGTTCGGCGCAAGCGAACAGCTGGAAATATATTACGTTTCGAAGGTTGCGTGGTTTGGCGTTGTAGATTTGTATAATAATGAGATCACGGTTTCAAGCGGAGTAGGGACTTTCGGACTAACCTATAATCTTAAACCTACAGTACCTACATATTATATATCAGGAGGGTTAGGAATTTCAAGTTGGAGCTTTCCTTTTGAAGATCCCGCTCCCGATTCCTGGCTTGGCTTCGGGATGTTTGTCGGAGGTGGATACGAATTTTCCAGGCATTATAGTGTCAGCCTGGATATCCTCTACGGCAATCCGAGCGATTCCGAGGGCGCTTTAACGGCAAGCGCCAGTGTCACGTCGGTAAAGCTGACAATAAACGCCCTTGCATATTAGATCGTTGGAGGATGTGTAAAATATTAGCCGGATTTCTGGCTTGTCAATATATGATATAATCCGACTGTAAGTTTCTTCGTAATGGTCTCGTCTTGGGACCCGAATTCTGTCGGGAAGTCCCGCCAAAGACGAGGCAGACAACTCTGAAAAAGGACGTTTCCAGAAAGTGATTTCTTATGGGTTTTTGCTATGTAGTTCCCGCATCAGTGCTATCATTTCCTTCCTTAGACTTAAATTTATCAGCCATGCCTATTAATGCTCCGACCATAGACCCCGAAATATATTTAAAAGACTCATAAAAGGTCGCTTCTTTAGATACAATGGCCAGCAAACCACTTATAATAAGGAGAAGAAAGAGAACGGTGAAATACCAGGGAGTCTCTTTTGTAACGTATTCAAGCAATCGGCCTTCAACAGACCGATATGGCGTTTTTGCATAACGGGATTTAATATGGAATGAAATGGCACGGAGTATTAAGAAAATCGAAAAGAACATAGTGTAAAGAAGAGTTGGGGATTTCTCGTAAATTTTAAGAATCGTATCAAACATAACATCCTCCTCTAACTTGTATTTTCCTCTTAACTCAGAATCTTAGGCTTCTCAAATCCCCCAATCCATATATTTCAGCTATGACCCTTTGTAGGTCGTGGCATGGCCGCAATAGGGCTGAAATGATGACGGACAAGCTTCCACTGGTTTTCCTCTAATCGAAATATTTGTGTTAGAGATCCGTATGGGGTGCGGGCTTGTCCGAACTGGAGTTGGGCCGTGACCCACCCGGTATCGCCGGATACCTCGACGGATCTATCGGCGAGAGAAATAGGCAGCATATCGTTTCGGTCCTGATATTTATAGACCCGTTCAAGGCGTTTTGGATAACCCCGGGCTTTACCACCCGAAGCGCCATCGATATAAGAAAATTCCGGCGCAAGTAAAATCGATATTGTCTCGAACTCGCGATTGTGAAACATCTTAAATAGTAGATCCTGACGTGCGATCAGACTCTGTTCAAGCTGAGAAGAGTTTGATTCGCAACCGAGCATGTATGACGCAGGCAGGGCCGGCATCAGCCAAAGAAACTCTCTGCGTTTCATCTTGATAATCTCCTTTCCCCGCGAGTCATGAGCAGCCTTCGCGTAAGTTTAAAGTTTACCTTATTCGCATATCTAGCTCCCAGTCGTAGCAGGCTATGACTCGCCAACAGGGACATTTTAAAAAACATCACCCGATATATTCGGGCAAAAAGTGGGGGGGAATAGTTTCAAATATAGACTGTATTGTCGGAAAGTCAATATTTTTTATACATATCTGCTCGAAAGGGGCACACGAGGACGTGTGCTATTCACAATATCGTTAATCTTTTCCTAATAATTGCATTATCCCCTTAATTATCATTAAGCTAAAAAGCATTACGGGCAGAATTTCCGATTCTTCGCTTATTATAAACTCATGAACATTGCCTATTATGCCTAATCCTAATAGAATTATCCCGTTGCTCTTCTGTTGGGAAGCCATATAATCTCCTTATCTTATTACATACCCCTCGATCAACATCATATTCGACGACGAGGTTGCTATACGGTAATTACCTTTTTTCGCCTGCGAATGATAGCGACCGTCCCGGTGGCCAGCAGCGATAACGTCAAAATGACCATTGCCCATTGAGAGAGAGTCGGAATCTCCTCGGGGATGTAGACAATCTGGCCGGGGACGAATGCCGGAGTAAATTCGGTCAACCCGTCGGTTAAACCGAGTTGAATAGAACCGTTAATATGATCATTGACCGTATCTATGACACCGACCTGGTTGGCGGCGCCAGGTTCCACACTGAAAATGACGGTCCAATACTGAACCCGCTCGTAGTCTGTATTCAGGGGCTGGTTGTCTTCGTCCCCGAGATCATAAACTCCGAACACTCTTAAGAATTCGTCAATAACTATAAACTCGTTGAAATCCTCATCCCAGTCGTATTCAGGGGTATAGTATTCCACACTTGAAAAGACAATACCTTCTTCGGTAAAAGTGAACCTTAATGGAAGATTATAAAAGGCCGCCGGGTCATCGGTGACAACATATATCGGGACATGAATGAATTCGACCGCATCGCTGATGAAAACGTCCTGGACTATTATGCTATCCTGCTGTCCCTGATCTTGGGCAAGAACATAGCCGGATACGACCAGGTTGATAGCTAAAGAAATCGTTATTAGTTTTACCATACTACTCCGGGCGCAAGGAGTTATTTCTCTATTCACATAATATCGATCGAGGGGGATAGTGGTCAAGCTATTTTGTGGTCGAGATATAGAAAACTCCGGCGATTATGTAAGTCGCGTTTCCTGATCCGATATACCTTGATTGCGCGGCAAGAGCACGTTGAAGACGCCCTATATAGAAAATCACTAGCCGGGTTCTTATCGAAAGGAAAAACCCGAATCGCTAATACGGCTGTGAGGCGGTTGCCTTCTGCTCCTTTGTAGTATCGTTCTGACTCGACTGCCCGGCCTGCCCCAACATTTTCTCAAGTTCCGCGATACGAGACATAAGCTTCTCGTTTTTCCCGTACTTCGATAAAATCCAGGTTCTTACAAGTAGTCCCATAGACAATATAACGAGCATCCCCGAATTTATATACCGCATCATATCGCTAAATCCGAAAACTCTATCGTAGAACCCTATAGCTCCGCACAGGCCCACGGTAAACAGCATTGCAATCCAAAGCATCTTTTTCTCCCTCGTTTATTATTCGTTTTATTTTAATAATCGCCCCTTTTTTGGACGAATTCATTAGACTGATTACATCGCTATTTTTCGCTGTTTCAATGTGAGCGCACTGTTTCAGCCTGAAACAGAATAGTAGGTTGGGTTCGATCCGATTATAAAAAAATGATACAATATCTATAAATTCGAAATTTCGACTTTCCCCGATATAACCTCTGCGATACGTTCCGCCACTATTCGCCTGTGACACCTGTTCACGTCCTTTTCATAACAAAGCAGGCAAACACTCTTTTCAGTAGCGATAACAGCAAGATCGTTAATCGTCCCGGTTCGCGTTTTAAGATATTTCTCGTATTCGATAAAGAAGAATTCGTAATCATCGTCGGCCTTAACCTTTTCCCGTAGCTCCTTCGGGCTTCCCAGCTCGACAATATGAATATATTCAATTCCGGCTTCCGCCAGCTTTTCAGGGAGATGCTTCTTAGAGAACTCCCTGCGCCGAGAATGAGGAACAGCCCTGATATCGACAACCTTTTCGACACCGTTTAAAGCGAGAATTCCAGTGAACTTGTTGATATCCCGGCCTTCATATCCGATTGTGAAAAGCCGCAATTACCCTCCTATTCTGCGGTCGCCTTTCAATAGTTCGATTCGAATAATGTAAATATCGGATAATCGACCGGTAGAAAACAGATATTTTACAATCGATGATATCCAGTTGAATCTGATTTCCGTAAGCGCCGATAAACAGCATCAGAGAATACGGTTAAGCGGGGCGCCGTTTTCCCCTTGACAGTTCCGAATTTCGTGTCTATCTTCTTTCCGGAATTGGCATTAGGGCGGCTTAGCCAAGTGGTAAGGCGGAGGTCTGCAAAACCTCTATTCTCCGGTTCGAATCCGGAAGCCGCCTTATTCTGATGCCGGAGTGGCGGAATAGGTAGACGCAAGGGACTTAAAATCCCTCGGACGGTTTCGTCCGTGCCGGTTCGATTCCGGCCTCCGGCATGAAAGACAATGGTTTACAGCGATCGACTGCAACCCTTTTTTTAGTCGATTTTGGACAAGTCAACAATAAGTTAACAAACTTTGTAGCTTTTTGAGTTTAATAAGGCAGTTTAGCTATCATATCCGACTTATGTTGAGCAGCCAAATGAGCATAAATCTCGGTCGTCTTAATGGTGGAATGTCCAAGCAATTCTTTCACTGTATATCGTGGAACTCCAGCCATTACCAGATGCGAGGCGAATGTATGTCTGAAAGTGTGGCAACTTGCCCAGTCTAAGCCGATATGAGTGCAGACCCTACTGATATTCCTACTGACGGTATCAAGTTTCCATTGAATTTTTTCTATCCCATTGGCACTTTGAGGGCCGAAGATCTTATTATCCTTGCGTTTTTTCAGCGATAATAACATTTCTCCCAACTCTCCATCAGGATTAAATCCGATAAATCTGTTCCTCTTGCTTTTAGAGTTTATAGACTTGATTGTGATTGTCCTATTCTTAAAATCTATATCACTCCAACTAAGAGTAAGCGCCTCTTGCAAACGGACACCCGTCCAGAGATAGAAATTAACAATATGCTGCCATTCAGTTCGAATAAATGCTTCGCGGACATTGCTAATTTCATCTACTGTTAGATACTTTGGACACTCAGATTCTGGTACTCTTAACAGTTTTACACTTTTGAAAGGATTCCGCTTTATAACATTCCAGCTTACCGCAGTATTAAAGATTGCTTTCAAATGACGGAGCTCCAGATTTACTGTTGATTTAGAAATATTGGAATTGTTTCTTTTAGTTTTTTCCTGAAGCCTATATCTGATATATTCATCGATAAGCTGCCTATCTACCGACTTTAGAGCGACGTCACCAACGAACTTTCCAAAATTCCTCAAAACTGTTTCTTTGTTTGACGTCAGATTGAAACCTTTGTGGAGTATTACAACAACCGTCGCTATCACGAGGCGTTAGACAATCTGACGCCAGCCGATGTCTACTTCGGCCGCGGTCAGGCCATTTTAGACAGACGTGAGAGAATAAAACGTCAAACTATAAAGCGGAGACGTTCAGAATATCGAAATATGTCAACCGTAAGCATGGAAGATGTCACTAACTAAAAGGACTTGCTAATCAAAAATG
>JAZGHS010000128.1:0-9436 GCA_036481315.1 Candidatus Zixiibacteriota bacterium
GTTCCTTTCCGCTATGGATAGCCTTAAGAAGAAATACCCCGTGGAGATCGAGTTGATCGAGGGCGTATCCAACGATGAGTGTCTCGATATCAAGAGTCGCTGCCATATGACCTACGATCAGATCTCGGTCGGTATTTACGGTCTTTCGGCAATAGAATCTATGGCCGCGGGGCATGCGGTATTGGGTGGTATATCCAATTTCGCCTCCGGTTATCATCCTGATAATCCCATGGTCTACGTAACCGAGCAGAACTTAAAAGAGAGAATCGAATACCTTTTGAAAAATAAATCGGAGATCACAAAGATCGGAAACGCCGGGAAAATCTGGGCCAGAACCCATCACGATCCCATGAAGATTGTCAGGCAGTATCTCTGGTTATACGATTTTGTCAAAAACGGTCATAATTTTGTCGACGATCCCAACAAGTATTTACTTTTATAGGAGGCGCGGTGTCAGTTGCGGGGAAAAAAATATTTATATCGGGGGGAGCCGGGTTTATAGGATCGGCGCTAATCGGGCGCTTGATCGATAACAATTCGATAATTGTTTACGACAATTTCCGCCGAAATAGTCTAAGCGACACAAAACTTGAGAATCACCCCAACCTGAGGGTGATCAACGGCGATATTCTCGATTATGAGAATATCAAGAATCATATTAAGGATGCCAATATTGTCGTCCATCTGGCGGCTGTCGCCGGAATAGACACGGTGATTAAATCGCCCATTACCACGATGAAAGTCAATATGCAGGGGACGTTGAACATGCTTGAGGCCGCTTCAGAATTGCCTTCTTTAGAGAGGTTTGTCGATTTTTCGACTTCCGAGGTATTCGGTTCTTACGCTTTCCGCTCCGAGGAGGGCGATTCCACGTCGATGGGCGCGGTCGGCAACGCACGCTGGACATACGCCGTATCGAAACTGGCCGGAGAGCATCTGGCGCACAGCTACCATGTGGAAAAAAACCTGCCCGCCTTGACCTTCAGGCCGTTCAATATTTACGGTCCCGGACAGGTCGGCGAGGGGGCCGTTCATCATTTCGTCACCAGGGCATTGAAAGGCGAGGATTTAATCATCCGCGGAAACGGCGATCAGATCAGGTCATGGTGCTATATCAACGATATAATCGATAGCTTGATGCTCGCGCTCGAGAACGATAAAGCAATTGGCGAGAGCTTCAATATAGGTAATCCCAGAGGCACGGTTACCATCTACGGACTCGCGCTGGCGGTTATTAGGGTTACTTACTCGAAATCGAAAATCGTGTTCGTTCCCAAAGATCTAGCCGACGTCGAGCTTCGGATTCCCAATATCGATAAAGCCAAATCGATCCTCGGATTTCAGCCGAAGGTCGATCTGGAAGAAGGATTGAAACTAACAGCAGATTGGTATTATGAAAAAATCCTCAAAGATTCCCCTCGTCAAGCTGAACCTGTCGGAGTCTGACACCCGGGCGGTAGTCGACGTTATCAAAAGCGGGGTATTGGTCAATGGCCCCGTTGTTGCGTCGTTCGAACGTCAACTTGCGAGTTTCCTCGATGTTGGTTACGCCGCCTGCGTATCGTCGGGTACTGCTGCTTTGCATCTTGGGTTGCTGGCTTTGGGTATCGGCAGGGGAGACGAAGTTATCGTTCCCGCTTTCAGTTACCCGGCAAGCGCCAACGCCGTGGAACTTTGCGGAGCGCGCTCGATTTTTGTCGATTCCAAAAACGATGATTTTAATATCGACGTCACCCGAATAGAAAATCAAATTACACCGAATACAAGGGCGATAATGGTCGTGCATAATTTTGGGTGGCCGTGCGATATAACCCCGATTCAATCGATATCGGCCAGGCACGGTATCCCGATAATAGAAGATGCTGCCTGTGCTCTCGGATCGAGTATCGGAAGTACCAGGTGCGGCAATCTCGGACGTCTCGCGACTTTCAGTTTCCATCCTCGTAAAATCCTGACAACGGGTGAGGGCGGCGCGGTTGTCACCGACGATCCTTTGATCGCCGAGAAGATCCGACAACTTCGTAATCACGGACAGGTGTTCACGAAAGGAGTGGATTTCGTCATCCCCGGCTTCAATTACCGTATGGGAGAGATGCAAGCCGCTCTCGGAGTATCGCAAATGAAAAGGTTTAAGACGATTCTGAGAGAAAGAAGAAACGCCGCTCATTATTACGACGACGCCATTTCTAAAATTGGATATCTTAGAACACCGGCTGACTCCGCCCGAAAATCAAACTATCAGACATACATCGCGTATGTGTCAGAACTCAATCGCGACAATTTGCTCGCCCGGTTGAAAAAGACCGGAATAGAGGCTGGAATAGGAACCTATTCGATACCGCATACTTCGTTCTACGCCGAAAAATATAGGCTGACCGAGGAGGACTATTCCAACTCACTCGGGTTTTATAAAAACCTTTTAAGTCTGCCTTTATACGAGGGCATTACCCGAGACGAGCAAGATTTTGTCATCGACGCTTTGCGAGACTATTCCTCGGATACGGAAAACACCGCTGAAGAGTTTTTGGTGAAAACGGGTGGGAAACAATAAAGGCCGGGATTATGAAAATCGATATCGCAACTTCAAAAACATGGAATAGCCACGGGGCGGGCGACGAACGCGATTTTAAATCGATAGGGGAGGGCGTTATAATCGAACCCGGCGCTCGTGTATTTCTCGCCCAATTCATCGAGATTGGTGATAACGTTTATATAGGACATGATTCCATTATTAAGGGATATTACGATAACCGTTTCGTTATCGGAAACGGCACCTGGATTGGTCCGCAATGTTTCATGTACGCGTCGGCGGGGATTGAAATCGGATTACACGTCGGTATCGGACCTAAAGTGGTGATAGTGAATTCGCAACATGATATCGGTGATGTTTCCATGCCGATACTTCACGCTCCATTGAAACACGCGCCGGTCGTTATCGGCGACGGTGTCGATATCGGATGTTCAGCTATAATTCTACCGGGAGTGACGATTGGGGCGGGAGCCCAAATCGGTGCGGGATCGGTGGTTACGAAAGATGTCGCGGCTTATACGATAGTTGCCGGTACCCCGGCGAGAGTCCTGAGAGAAAGAGGGTAATTTATGTTCGATAACGATCTTAAGTTAAAAAACGCGAATAAAGCCAACGATATTATCGCGGTAAATGATACGTCTAACAACGCGTTGGCGCAAGCCAAAGAACATTTTAGCGATAATGATTTTCAGAAAACGATAGATGTCTGCGAGAAAATAACGTCTATGGAAACATCTTCCGATAGCAATTCGATAATTCTCGAGGCGTTTTACCTCTGGTGTCTTGCCTGTCTAAAACTAAATCGTTTAGACGAGGTTCTGGATGTTTGTTCTAAGTCCCGTGCCAGGTTCGATTCTTACATAGACTTGGCTTATTTCGAGTTGATCGCGGTGTGCGCCCGAGGAGCGATACCCGATATTCCCGGGTTCGCTCAACAATATATGAACCTATGGAGCAAGGTTGAGAAGGGTGCCGACCCTCATAAGAATCGTACCTTTGGCTTGGCAGGCCAGGTTCTGCTCATGTGGGGCCAGGCGCTGGAACAATTGAGATCGCCGGATGAAGCCCTGGATATTTATAAAAAATATATGCTCATTCATCCGGAGGATACGGATATAGCCGACCGTATCGCTTCCATGGAAACGCCTGAAAATTTAAAATCATCGGAGACAGGATAGCAATATGGCGAAGAAAAAAGGGAAAACCAAAGAAGATAATTCTCTGGCCGTAAAATTCAATGACATCTCGAACTTCGCTGGAAAGACCGCGAAAATTCCCAAACAGAACGACAAATTTTACCGGAATAAATTGTCACGGTCTTTATCGTCGGGTGATGATCGTCAGGCGGCGCTCGTGTATTTTGGCTGGATTCCCTCTCTGATAGATAAAGGCGATTACGCAAAACCTGAGGAACTGCTGGCGGCGGCCCGGGAAAAATTCGGAGAGTATCTCGATTTATATTTTTTAAGATTACTTTTATATGTCAATTCAGAAAATTATAAAAAAGCGATCGAAAGCGGAAGAGAATATTTAGATCTCCATAAAAATACCGATCCGGCGAAAAACGATCATTTAAATCAGTCTTTTACGTATTATTGCGACGCACTTTGGCTGGCCTCGGAAGCCGCCAGAAGAACGGCTAATTTCAATGAGTCGCTCGATTATCAGAAAAAAGCAATGGAGATAGAGCCGCAAAATCATTATCGACGAATTATTCTCGCGTCCAACCTGGGCAAAGACGGTAAAATCGACGATGCTATCGCCATATTAGATGACGGCTTAGTGAAATACCCGAGGGAAATGGCGTTTGAAAACGCCAAGGCTCTGGTTTACGGCGATGCTGAAAAATTCGATAAGGCTGAAGAAGTTGTAACCGGCTTGTTGAAAAAGAACAAAAATGATATCGACGCCATGATTAATTTCGGTGTTATTCTCGAGAAAAAAGGCGATTACGATAGAGCCGAGTCGTTTTTCAAAAATGCCCTGAAGGTCGATCCCAAACACGATGTCGCCAGAGAGAATCTCGAAAACCTCAAAAAAACCATCGATGACAAACCGCAGAAAATCTCTCTGTGTATGATTG
The DNA here is from genome assembly GCA_036481315.1 of Candidatus Zixiibacteriota bacterium. Lineage (GTDB taxonomy): Bacteria > Zixibacteria > MSB-5A5 > UBA10806 > UBA10806 > JAZGHS01. Next base: position 4,614 of record JAZGHS010000128.1, read on the forward strand.
TTAAAAACGAAGAAAAATTTCTGCCTCAATGCCTTAAAACTGTTAATGGGCTTTATGACGAACTTATTGTCGTGGATACCGGCTCCACCGACAGGACTATGGAAATTGCCGCCGAATTCGGCGGCAAAATCTATCAACATCCATGGGAGAACGATTTCTCTCTTCACCGTAACCAATCCATCGATTACGCCACCGGTGATTGGATTCTCATTCTTGACGCCGACGAGGAACTGGACCCCGCGGAACACGGAATGATTAGAAGCGTCATAAAGAGAAGAGATATCGATGCTGTTTCTTTTGTCGTATACAACAAGATCCAGGGCGGCCGTACTGGTTTCCTGAACTCACATCGTATGTTCAAAAATAAAAATGAATACCGTTATTCGGGAATCGTTCATAATCAGCTTGTTATGGACGGCATCACCCTTTCCTCTCAACTGAAAGTATTCCATCACGGTTACGGGTTATCCGAAGAGAAAATGAAAGCGAAGGGAAGGCGAACCGAAGCCCTGCTGAAAAAACAGCTCGAGGAAAACCCCGATAACGCGTTCGCCCATTTCAACCTGGCCCAGATATATAGAGGTTTATCCGAACCCGAACAATGTCTCGAACACGCTCAGAAAGTTATTGACATATTAGATCCCGAAAACCTCGATCGACGTCACGTTTATGTGATGGCATTAGATCAGATCGGTTGCGCCTATGTCGGCCTGGAAGATAACGAAAAAGCAAAAGAGGCTTTCTATAAAGCCCTGGAATTAAAAGACGATTATCTCGATCCCCTTTTCAATCTCGGGTATGTCTATTCGAAAGAAAGCGACTACGACAAAGCCGACGAGCTCTTCTTAAGATACCTGGTCGTCAGGGATAACTTCTCGGAACATCGCGAGTGGATGGGCTTGATTCTAAACAACCTCAGCAGTCAGTTCGCGGTCTATTACGGACTTGGGTTGTCTCAGTATTTTAGAAATAATATCGATAAGGCTCTGGAGTACTTTCATAAAGTTATCGACGAGGTCGGGGATTTCGAATTCACTCAACATCTTATTGCCCGGTGTTACAGGCATAAAAAGGAATTCGATAAGGTTATTGTCCATTGTAACCAGGCCATCAAAAACGATCATGAAGATTCCGAAATCTATATTCTGCTGGGAGAGGCTTATCTTAATACCGGCGAGCACAAGAAAGCGACCGAATGTTTCGAAAAATCGTCAACATTCGGAGGTCCCTCCGACGCCGCTCTGCTCGGGTTGGCTGGGGCCGCGTCGCTCGAGGGTGACCGTAACAAGGCTATGGAAGCTATTGAAAAGGCTCTAAAACTAACGCCCAATTCGCCGCAGGCATTAGCCTCTAAAGGAGATTTGCTTTATGACTTCAACAATTTCTCGTCGGCCGCGGAGTCATACCGGAATCAAACCAGAGCAAACGCCAACGATCCGTCGCCCTGGAACAACCTCGGCAATTGCCTTCTCAAACAGAATAATTACGCGTCGGCCGAGGAATATTATCGCAAATCGCTGGAAATATCGCCCGATTTCGCGCTGGGATATCGCAATCTCGCCGTCAGCCTCCTGAAACAGGATAGACTCGACGAATCTGTCGCCTATTTCGAGAAATACCTGCAGAATAATCCGCTTGATTCGGGAATCTCCGCCACGCTGGGCGATATATATTATAAATTGAAAGATTATTGGAAGGCGATTTCGCACTACGAAAATTATCTGGGCAAAAAACCGAATCAGTTCAGCGCCATTCTTCGCATGTCCGACTGCTACTTCAATTTGAATAAGCTCGATTCTGCTAAATTGGGATATCAGGCCGTCCTGAAAATGGACCCGGATAATAGTATGGCTGAACAACGGCTCGGCGAATTGAATGAGTTCAACCAAGCTGTTGATACTCAATAGAATAAGTGTTTCAAAAATAAACGGCCTATAGTTAAAGTCCGAACTGTAAATGTCGAATATAAAAGACAGAATATGACTGGAGTCTAATTATAAATAGAATAAGGTAATTTTGACAAGGAGGAGAGAGAAACTAACAAATAATAAGAGGTTTAAACATGCTGGCAGGGAAAGTCAGCTAATTTTCAAGGAGGAAGTTAAATGGCACTAAGGATTAACCACAACATTACGGCGTTGGATGCCTGGCGTAACCTTACGGTTACAACGAGGAATATAGGTCGGACGATGGAGAAACTGTCGTCTGGTTTCCGCATTAACAGAGCAGCTGACGATCCAGCCGGATTGGTGATTTCAGAACAGTTCCGCGCTCAGATAGCCGGGCTGAATCGCGCCGTGCAAAACTCCGAGGCTTCGATCAATATGATCCAAACCGCGGAAGGCGCTCTTAATGAGATCAACAACCTTCTGGTTGGTATGAGAGAACTGGCCATTCACGCCGCCAACGAAGGCGTAAATGATGAGAACCAGCTTGCAGCCGATCAGGCTGAAATTACAAACGCGATTCGTACTATCGACAGGATCGCCGCTAACACCCAGTACGGGACCAAAAAGTTACTCGATGGGTCAGCTGCCAACGTCGCGGCCATAACCACCGCTAACGTTTCCGGTTTGACAATCGAAGAGTCGGCTCTTTCCGACGGAGTTCATAGTATTTCGGCGACCATGCTGACCGATTCCTCGGCGACTCTGAATATCGAGAGCCTTGGTATGAGCACTCCTACCGGCGCGTACAATCTTTCCGATGGCGTCCACAATCTCGACGTTATTCAGTCGTCTTCCGGGGCCATTAAGACCGGTACAGCAATAACCGCTCTTGATGCCTGGGGTAATGGTCTCTCGGTTACCGGTACCGCCGCTTCGATCCGCGAAGCTTATGTCCGGTCAGCCACTAACTTCACCACCCTGGCCAATAACAACCAGTACACCATCACCTTCCAGCTCAATTTCCAGGAAGCCGGGAACAACTCTGTCGGTATGCAGACTCTGTCCATCAGGACCGACGCCGTAGCTTCGGGTGATCTGGCTACCAACATCGTTTCTAAAATGAATTCCGCTATCAACTCCAACACTTATCTGGCTGGTAAACTACAGGCCACCGTGACCGCCGGCGCTCCCGATGCAATCCGTATCAGATCTTCCAGCACCGGTGCGAATTACTCTCTGGCCGTTGGTACAATTACTTCCAGCAACGCTACCGTTACCTCTGGGCTGACCTCTTTGCAGAACCAGAATGACCGCGGTCGTTCCAACAACATGCTGTCCATTACCGCCCAGTACGCTTCGAGTTCTACGTTGATTGACGCTTACACCAAGACCGTCACATTCGCTATCGGTAGCGGTACATTCTCGACCCTGTCGGCTTTGGCCGCCACCGTCAGCGCGAAGCTCGCCCTGGCCGCGAATTTTGGCACATTCAACGATACCGCTGTTGGCGAGGCCAACAAGGTATATGCCACCATCGTTTCCGAGGGTGGTCAGTCTAAGCTGAAATTCTACACCATGGACGAAGGTTCGAAGTTCTCGTTGAAGGTCAATATGACCGGCACCGGTACCTCAACTGCCCTGTTCAACGGTCTCGGGCTGACAGTGGACCAGATCGCTAACACTGGCCTGGACGCTATCGTCAGGTTCGACGGCTTCAACAACTCCATCAACGACGTTCGCTACTTCTATACAGCCACTGACTATACTAATGAAAACAAGACCGTCTATAGCAGCGATGATGTCAACACCAGGGGCTCTGTCACTATGACCGTAGCTGCCGCCCAGCAGAATGGCGGAATCAATATCGGAAACATGCTTCTAACAGTGAAAGCCCGTACATTCTCGATCAGGCTCGACGGCGGTTCCGAGACAATCGTCACCGGCGGTAAAGAGTCTACGGTGTTCAATTCTCAGAGAGACGAGTGGATGAAAGTCCGCTACTCGCTGAAATCCGACGGTGGAACCGAGACTATGTTTGTTACCGATAGAAGCCTGGTCTTCCAGATCGGCGCTAATGTTGGACAAACAGCCAATATCGCTATCGATAACCTCTCGGCTCAGTACATAGGCCGCAACCTGGAGAACAATATGTTCTCAAACCTGGCCAATATCGATGTAACCACCGCCGACGGCGCTCAGGATTCTCAGTCGGTTATCGACGCGGCTATCGATCAGGTTACCAACATCAGAGGTAAATTGGGTTCGTTCCAGAAGAACACTCTAGAATCAAACCTGACTAACCTCAGGATCGCGGCTCAGAACCTGACCGCTTCCGAATCGAATATTCGCGATACCGATATGGCCAAAGAGATGTCCGAATTCGTAAAACATCAGATCTTGATGCAGGCCGGTGTAGCCATGTTAGCGCAGGGCAACCAGCTTCCTCAGGTCGTTCTTTCGCTATTCGGCTAAAAATTCCACTCGGAATTTACGAAGGGGATGGTTCTTCCATCCCCTTTTTTAATTGATTATCTAAGGGTCTTTTTCGATGAATATGGATCTCCCCGTCCTTAAAAAAATACTGTTTCAATACTCAACAATAGCTAAATAGAATAAGCTTATTTCCGATAATATAATAGGATGGTACGAACTTTAATCCTGATCTCCAGGACTCTTTGTGACCCCACGAGGATGATTAACGGCACTCCTCAGGAGGAATAATGGCATTTGGCGGATCTATAGACGGTATCTTCTCCGGAATGGATACCACAGCGATTATCGACAGTATTATAAAAGCGGAGCACAGAAAGGTTGACGTTTACCTTGCGCGCCAGGCGGAATATACCCAAAAGCTGGCTTCCTGGCAGACTATAAATTCGTTTATGTTGGCATTTAAGACGCAGTCCGATGTTTTATCCAAACCGGGCTTATGGG
>JAZGHS010000129.1:0-4187 GCA_036481315.1 Candidatus Zixiibacteriota bacterium
CAAAGCGACGCTACCGCGGAAATACTTCAGGCGGCCAGTATTAAACTAAACGAGCTTTCTCCCACCGATATTGAAAAAGATTCAGCGGAGCTTCCACGAAAAAGCTCCCTTGAACAAAACTACCCGAACCCCTTTAACGCTTATACAGCTATTTCCTATGAATTACCGCGTCGTCAACTGGTAAACCTGAATGCGTACGATATCGGCGGCCGACTTATTCAAACGCTTGTAAACGAAATTCGCGATTCCGGAACTCATACCATCCGGTTCGACTCCTCCAATTTGGCTAGCGGTCTCTACCTGTATCGTTTGAAGACCGAGGATCTCGATATAACCAGACGAATGACCTTGTTAAAATAATTTCAGGCTGAAATATTTACAGCGAGGAATAAAATATGATCAGAAGCACCCTTATTTTGTTATCTACGGCGGCTACCGTAATCGCTCAAGCCCCCGATACATCATGGACAAGGATATATCAAAACGGTACGTATGAGTTCGCCAACTGTGTCAGGGAAACTTCCGACGGCGGTTTTATAATCGTTGGACATACGCGTACTCCATCCTGGGATACCGATGTTTATCTGATGAAAACCGATGAGGTCGGTGCAATAAACTGGATTGAAACATTCGGGGGTTCAGAGGATGACGGTGGAATAGCCGTCGAGCAAACACCCGATGATGGATTTATTATTGTAGGCTATACCGAATCATTCGGAGCATTACAAACAGATATTTATTTGATTAAGACCGACAGCCGGGGAGATTCCCTCTGGTCGAATAGGTTTGGAGGTGATTCCACGGATATAGGACGTTCTGTTTACCTCACGTCCGACGGCGGTTTTCTCATTTCGGGACAGACGTATCTATTCGGCCCTGGAGAGATGGACGCTATCCTCATCAAAATCGACAGCCTTGGACAGGAAACCTGGTCGAGTACGTTCGGTGGGCTAGCGGGAGAGATTGATGACGGTTTCGCCGCTTTAGAAACTGAAGACGGCGGTTATATGTTAGTTGCCCAAAAAGGGGCATTTGGCCCGGACCCCGAAGATGTCTGGCTGATAAAACTTGACGAAAACGGCGATAGTTTGTGGACAAGAACTTACGGAGACGAATTCGTCGATCGAGGCTTATCCCTGGTGCGTTTAACTTCCGGTAATTACCTGATAGCCGGCTTCGCATATTCATTTAGATCTGAAAGTTACGACGTTTACTCGGTAATAATCGATGAAAACGGTGAATTATTATATTCAAATACATACGGGGGATTTGATACAGATCTGGGGATCGGCGGGTATCAAACTTTTGACGGCGGCTGTATCATTTCGGGTTATACGAGATCATTTTCGCAGGGAGAAAACGACGCCTATTTAATAAAAATCAATCAGTTCGGCGAAATGCAATGGGATTACTCTTTCGGCGGTGAAGAAATCGACGTAGCCAATTCATGTGTTCAGTCATCCGACGGCGGCTACCTGATTACGGGGCATACGTATTCGTTCGGTGATAATACCGCCGATATATTTTTAATTAAGTTGGAACCAGAGGTTACCGAGGTAGATGATTATTCTGAAGCAATCCATCCGAAAAAAGCGGCTCTCTCACAAAACCACCCCAATCCCTTCAACGCCGCGACTACCATCAGCTACACCCTGCCTGAGCAGGGCGAGGTCGTCATCCACATCTACAATCTCCTCGGCCAGCGGGTGGCCACCGTATTCGAGGGCACGCGCGAAGCGGGCGGGCATACGATCACCTGGGATGCCGCTGATTTCCCCTCCGGCGTCTATTTCGCCCGGTTGGAGACTGGCGAGCAGTCCGAAAATATCACGTTGGTGTTACTGAAATAAAACAACTGCCAATCCCGGTCATTGCGAATCGTCCCGTTCCTACGGGACGTCGAAGCAATCTACTATAAAATATCTAATCACCAGAAATATTCCGTTCTGGCAAATACTATAAATGTAATCAAATATAAAATTGCTTCATGCGCCTTCGGCGGATTCGCAATGACAGGCTTGATAAATGTAGAGGCTGATACAATTGGATGAAACCGCCCGACCACACTTACGTAATATATTTATCTTACGATCTTTATATCGCGAGTCCGCAATTGAATCCGATTCTGGCCGTTCCAATAGTTATGCTCGATCACGTAAACCATATCGATCAACAAAGGATAGTAATTCATGTTCTTTAAAAAATCACCTTGGTTAAATCCGATACAATCCAAGATCTTATCTCCCTTGCGGACTTTGAATTTCAGATGTTTCTTGCCGACAATATGCGGTGTACCGACTATTTCATTACCGTAACTGACAAACACAGGCCGCATGTTTTGAGGACCGAACGGCGCGAATCGCTCCAGGACATTTACCAGGTCATCATCGATCGTATCCAGATCTATCTCGGAATCGATACCGAGTTTGGGGATTAGATCCTCGTCGGTGAGCATTTTCGACGATATTCTGTTCAGGTTATTCTTGAAAGACTCGATTCTCTCTGGAGCGATTGATAACCCGGCGGCGTATTTATGACCGCCGTAGCGAAGCAGATCGCCCTCGCATTCCTTGAGCGCGTCATAAAGATGGAATCCGGGTATCGAGCGGGCCGAACCTTTCCCCTCGTCGCCATCGATAGCGATCATCACGGTAGGCCTGTGATATTTCTCAACTAATCTCGAAGCAACAATACCTATTACCCCCTGGTGCCATCCCCGCGACGATAGCACAATAGCCTTATCCTTCGAAAAATCGATTGTAGTTTCGAGTTGTTCGATAGCCTCATTTAGTGTTTTTTCATCGATGCTCTTACGACGCTGGTTCTCGGCATTGAGTATGCGGGCTATGGTCGCGGCCTTGTTTTCGTCCTTGGTGGTAAGGAGTTTGATAGCCTGCTCGGCATCACCCAAACGACCGATAGCGTTTATCCGCGGCGCAAGTATGAAAACAACCTGTCCGGTTCCGATCTTCTGCCCCATCAATCCGGCTATGAAAATAAGAGCTTTCAATCCCGGCTTTGACGTGCGAGCTATCTGTTCCAGCCCGAATTTAGTGAGTATCCTGTTTTCGCCGATCATAGGCACGATATCGGCGGCGGTACCCATAGCCACGAGATCTAGATGTTCCTCGAGTTCGGTCTCGTCCTGACCCAATTCACGATAAAGAGCCTGGGCGAATTTAAAAGCAATGCCAACCGCGGAGAGTTCGAATCCCGGGTTATCCTCGCCATCAAGCTTGGCATTGACAATCGCGTGGACATCGGGTATACGATCGGCCGGTTCATGGTGATCGGTGATAATACAGTCGATTCCCATTTTCCGGGCCAGCTCGAATTCATCCACGGCTGTAATACCGCAATCGACCGTAATCAACAGATCGATATCGCGTCTTTCGGCCTCCTTTAAGCCATCCTCCGAAATGCCGTATCCTTCAATTAATCGATTAGGCAGATAATAGGATACGTTAGCCCCGAGCCTGTTTAAGACGAGAAACATGACCGCCGTACTGGTGATCCCGTCGACGTCGTAATCACCATAGATCATGATTTTTTCGTTATTCTTTAACGCCTGTATAACCCGCTCAATAGCCTTATCCATATTCGAGAGTAAAAACGGATCGAATAGATCGGCTATACTCGGCTTCACAAATCTCTCGGCGCGCAGACTGTCGGTAATACCCCTGGCGGCAAGTATACGTGACGCTACCCGTGGAATATTCAGATCGTCGGAAAGCCGACTGGAAATATTTGGATCTGGTTCAGGTTGGACTACCCATTTCAAGTCCATTTATCTCTCCAAAAAATCAATTTACCATTTAAGCGGGCCTGTAAGCCGAGTTCTGTATCCCGATACAATCGTAAGATCGTAACGAAACGGCGACCATCTATCTGGTCCCGATGTCACCATCGGGATCAAGCAGCCTACCCGAGGATCAAATGAGACGGGCCGTCTCTCTCCTCCTATTTGGCCTTTCTTTCGGATGGGGCTTGCCATGCGATCCGCCTTTCAGCAGACCCGGTGGTCTCTTACACCGCCTTTTCACCCTTACCCGCCTACGGCGGGCGGTATCTTTTCTGTGGCGCTATCCGTGACGCGACTCTTTCGAATCGAGCCCCCTCGCGTTACGAGGCATCCTCGCCCTCGAAAGCTCGGACTTTCCTCCCCCTCTCGCGAAAGCAAGAGAAGG
>JAZGHS010000130.1:0-3436 GCA_036481315.1 Candidatus Zixiibacteriota bacterium
AATCGTTGACCGGAACGGTTATTTCGGCGAAACCGGCTCCCGCTTCCGACGTTATCTCTATTGTCTTATACACTTTTACAACGGCGGTAAGATTGTTCTTTATCATAATATCGGTGCTGTCGAGCAGGCCAACAGCGCCGTTACCATGAGCATCCCCCGAGTAAGGAATGCCTTCAAGGCAGACAAGCAGTATGAAAAAAATCGCGGCTCTCATGCCGATTAACTTATCATTAAAATTTCTTAAGTTAGGTTTCTCAAGCCCCGAAATAGTTACCGAGAGCCGAGACCCATTCTATTAGAAAATTAAATCGACCGATTAAAAGCGACACTCTGGCCATAACTGTATAGCCAAATGTAGCGCCGAAACCGATCATCAATATCCAGATTCCGATCTTTGCCGCGCCACCCAATATTCCCTTATGCTCTGCCGAGAAATAGAAATAAGCAAGGCCGCATATACTGCCCAAAACGATTATAATCTGCCCCAACCCCTGCCAGAACATTAACGTGCTATTGCCGTAATGATAAAGTATGGTCAAATCAGATCCCATGGTATTAACTACAGCGGTCGGATCGATCATATTGGCGGCAACCTGCCGGATTACAAAGCTCTGCATAAACAGAGGAAGGGCTGCACCGGCGGATATGCCAAGATAATAGGCGATGGGCCAGCGTGATATCCATGAGATCTTTTTGAAAAATCTGCTTAACATCAACAGACCTATAGCGCCCGGCGCAATATTTACAATAAGCATCCCGATTTTGCCGGCGACCGAACCCTCGGCATTGCCGAACGCTTTGAAAGAGTCGACTAGCGGCTCGATCCATAAGACGGTAAGCGATGTATGATACAGAATGGAGATCCAGTATCCGGCCGAAATGCCCACTATGAGATGCTCGGCAAACGTATAAAATGGATTATCTTTATACAGAAATGAGAATATACAGAGGGTTAAAAACGCCGCTACAGTCATCCAGAGCATCGATCCCAAAGTCATCGCTTCCATCTCAACCCTGGCCTTTTCTACGATTCACGAAATACGCTACATTTCCGATTATGATAAATAAAATTATGAAGACGTGCGCCACCGATACAGAAGTCATCGAACGATTGGCGATATCCTTCGGCCTGCCGATCAACCTTTCGTACTCCGCGGCCCCTTTTAGACCGCCCATCAACCCGAAAATTTGGTTCGACTGCAAAAACGTGTAATAGTCAGTTGCGATAACCGCCGTAACGCCTAAAGCAAGTTCCGCCCCATAACGCCCGTTAGCGTAATTGATCCAGTAATCGACTCCCGACGTCGCATTGATGTTTACGATACAAGCCATATTGGAATAATTACTGATTCCGTTCATCATGGGCAGATCGTCGAGATAGTCGCCGTAATAATCCCGAGGAAATGAATTGCGGAAATTCTCGCCCATACTCAAAATGACAGACTGAGCGTCAGGCTTATATCCCAGGAAAACATAATCCTCGCCGTATTTTTTCCCATACTCCACGGCCGATTCCCGCAATACCTTTTCGATTAAAATAATACCATCGATCTGAAGAGCGGTCGATAGGACCCTCAGATCTCGAGAAAAGCAATGACGTAGAACCGCCCGGGCCATCGGCTCGAGCTCTGCCATTGTCGACGGGCTGAATTCCATCGGAACCATAATGACAGTACCGGGAGCGAGAGAATCTACCCTATGATAAACCGATTCCACCTCCGGGGTAATATTGACCTCTACCTCGATATAGAAGAGAATGGGGATAAAAGTCACAACCCCGATTACGAAATAAATCCATCGCCGGTCGAGATTCGCCAGTTTCAGCCAGATACCGCCGGCCATTATTTGCCTCCCCCTAACCATGTTCTCTCAATACCGAGGATTATTTTTAACGATGTCCCGGCTATTCCAAGCCCGACACCTATATAAATTGCCCGCTTGGCCGCGGTGTTGGGGTAATCGAGGATATATTTTGAGATGTCGGAAAAACGTAATCCCTCAGGCAACCAACCGGTTAACGTTTCCCCGATGGGTACTCTGCCGAGCATGACAATTACCGCTGAAAGTAACAGTAGTGTCGCCAACACCGTTTTAGCACGGAAAGCCCTGTATGCCGCCGAGGCTATAAAAAATGCCAATAACGCGAACATGGTAGCCTGAACCGGCGATAAAACGAAAAAATACATCTTCAGGAACAAGCCCTGGGTATCGGTGATCGCGTTCGGGGAAAGCACGCCAACTGTGGCCATGAATGCCAACGCCGCGAGTGTAACAATGGAATATCGCCATGTCGGCTTACGCTTACTAATCCGGTCATAATGGACATTTATAAGCGACCCGATTCCCACCACCAATGTGAATATGCCGATAATAATAGTCCAGTTTAACGCATACTGGTAAACAGTCGCCGAAACATGGTGCGGTACGAAATACTGAAAGGCCATGAAGGCGCCGCAGACAAAAACTATCGTTAATGGAACTTCACGTCTCATCGGTTATTCCGAGCAATCATAGCGACACTATTATCGCTCTATCCTCCTATTAACCAATCCGTTAACGCGGTTGCCGCGCCGCTGGAAAATAAGTAAATCGCAGACCCGATTATCATCAAGGCTATAGCCAATACCTTACCCCAATCCTGTGCTTTCAACGTGCCCAACTGCTGAGGCTCCCGCGAAAGATATGCCGATGCCGCATAAAGTTCCTCGCCCATTAACGTGTAATCGCAAGCGGCAACAAAAAACGGTATCTGAATCAATTGATCCGTGCCCGCGATCTGAATTGATCCCGACGCGAATCCGGTCTCGGCCAGAATCAACGATTCGGCGTAAAACATACCCATGTAAAAATTGGTAGCCGGTTTCTCCCGTAACATGGTGCCGTTAACCGACGCCGTATACGGAAACTGATCCTGGGTAACGAAATATACGTCCTTCACGTCATAAGCCTCGGGACGTCCCTCGGCCGCATATGCTTCCTTAACGACCTCCTGGCAGATAGTCATCACTACCGGATCGTAATTCGGTACGATTATTCTGGTATTGTACTCGGCGACCTTCCTGGCCACGCGTGCGAGGATGGTAAAAGCGGCTATTGTGGCCACCCTTGAAGCCTCTCCCAAGCCGGGTACAAATAAAATAGGCCGTCCCATCTCGGTGGCTCTTCCGATCGCCTCGTCGACGGCGTTGATGCCGCCAATAGGACGAATATAAAGATCCCCGCCTTTTTTGGCGTGAGTGATTAAAAATAACGCCACTCCGGAGAATAAGAGCATAAAGAGTAAAACTACTATCCTCTTGGTATGGAAAAATTGGGGCATGGGAACCGCCGTGGCTGTTTCCTCACTATTCAGGGTATCTTCGGTATAGATCGAGGTAACCCTGTAAAAATACGATTTCCCGTTCTCCAGAGAACCGTCGGAATATGAACTGCTTCC
>JAZGHS010000131.1:0-6396 GCA_036481315.1 Candidatus Zixiibacteriota bacterium
TGATCTACCCGGCAGATATCATGCCGACGTCGGCGCATATAAGGGTGCCGTACGTAGCGGCGGTCGATCTCGATCCGTTGACGACAATGGAGAAAAAACGCTGGTTGCATGAGAAGATGCTCAAAGAAGATTGGATCATCGCTTTCGATCACGATATCAATATGAAGTTCGCCAGGTTCAAACAAGGGGATCGGGGCAGAATAGAAGCGATGAAGGTGGAGTAGAATTCGTTTGTCGGGTTTCTTCGGAACCCAACCTACAAAATAAACAAGGGGTTTGAATTTTGGAACTCGAGGAAAAACTAAAAAAGCTAAAAGAGATGCGTGAGACCGCCAAACTCGGCGGCGGACAGAAACGTATCGATTCTCAGCATAAAAAAGGCAAACTCACCGCGCGGGAACGGCTCGATCTTCTCCTGGACGACGGCTCCTTCGAGGAATTCGATATGTTTGTCTCCCACCGCACCAAGGAGTTCGCGTTGGAGATGGAGAAATATCTCGGGGACGGAGTGGTTACCGGCTACGGCACTATCGACGGCCGCCTGGTTTTTGTTTTCTCGCAGGATTTCACCGTTTTCGGAGGCACCCTCTCGGAGGCATTTGCCGAGAAAATTTGCAAGATAATGGACGCGGCTATGAAGGTCGGCGCGCCGGTTATCGGGCTCAACGATTCCGGCGGCGCGAGAATACAGGAGGGTGTAGTATCTTTGGGCGGTTACGCCGATATTTTCTTAAAAAATACTCTGGCGTCGGGCGTTATCCCGCAGATTTCAGTTATACTCGGGCCCTGCGCAGGGGGCGCGGTCTATTCGCCGGCCATCACCGATTTCACGGTTATGGTCAAAGGAACATCCTTTATGTTTGTCACCGGACCAAACGTCGTCAAAACCGTTACCCACGAGGATGTCACATTCGACGGGCTTGGCGGCGCTGACGTGCATTCGTCGAAATCCGGCGTCTCCCATTTCGCCTGCGAGAACGAGGCCGAGGCGTTGCTGAAAACCCGCAATCTCATGAGTTTTATACCGTCGAACAACATGGAAGACCCGCCGGAGATCGAACCGTCGGATCCCATAGATCGTACCGACGAATCTTTGAACTCCATAGTCCCGGAAAATCCGAACAAGCCGTACGATATCAAAGATGTAATCACACGGGTTGTCGATGACGGTGATTTTCTGGAGGTCCACGCCGATTACGCCATGAATATTGTTGTCGGATTTGCCCGCTTAGGTGGCAAACCGATCGGTGTGATCGCCAATCAACCAGCGCATCTGGCGGGCGTGCTCGATATCGACAGCTCCGTCAAAGGGGCGCGCTTTGTTCGTTTCTGTGATTGTTTCAATATCCCCCTGGTGACATTCGAGGATGTCCCCGGGTTTCTGCCCGGCACGGTGCAGGAGCATGGTGGCATAATCAAACACGGCGCGAAACTCCTCTACGCCTATTGCGAAGCGACGGTCCCTAAACTGACCGTCATCACCCGCAAAGCGTATGGCGGGGCGTATGACGTTATGTCGTCGAAACATATTCGCGGCGATATCAATTACGCCTGGCCTACCTCCGAGATCGCGGTCATGGGCCCGAAGGGAGCGGCCGAGATCATATTCAAAAAAGAGATAGCGGCGTCCGACGATCCCGAAGCCTTATTGAAGCAGAAAGAGGATGAGTATCGTCGTCTGTTCGCTTCGCCGTTCAAGGCGGCCGAGCGCGGATATATCGACGATGTCATTATGCCGGAGAATACCCGGCCTCGTTTAATCAGGGCTTTGCGCATGCTCGAAAACAAACGCGATAAAAACCCGCCAAAAAAACACGGGAATATACCGCTGTAGGATGAGTTTGAGTAGGTCGGGTTCCGAAGCGAACGAAGTGAGTGAGAAACCCGACAAATAGAACGGGCGAATATCAATTCGCATCTACACCGAGATGCTTGTCATGCCGGACTCGATCCTGCATCCACACTACGGTTAGTGCATAGATTCCAGCCTCCGCGGAAATGATATGAAAACATTGAATCATGCCGCTAAATCATCATCTCCCTAAACCGCATAGCCGTAGTCGGGGAGTGGCCGGAATAATGGTTATTGAAATACCCATAGAAATCGTCGGTCTTCTCTTCGAGAGCCCGGATTAATTTTTTCCAACTCTCTAATTCTCTCGCCCGATCCGCGCGCTCGTGGGAGAAATCATCGGGTATCAGTTTCCGGTCGCCTAAAAACCTGACAAATAATGTCCTTGAAGTCGTCACTTCCGGTACGGGCATCCAGGGATGATCCAGAAGCGCCAGCCCGACACCTGTGTTTCGAAGGTTATCGTAAAAACGATCGTCGAGCCATTTTTTATTCCGGATCTCCACCACAAAATCGAAATCCGCGGGTAGAATTTTCAAAAATTGAAACAAGTTTTCCGACATATCCGGTTTGAAAGAATATGGAAACTGCAAAAGCAGCGGCCCCAGTTTCTCCTTTAGCCCCGACAAGGTTTGCAGGAATTTGTTTAAAATATCCTCGATCCCGGTCAGGTCGGACTCATGGGTGATTTTTTTTGGGAATTTAGCGGCGAATTTGAAATCGTCGGGCACGGATTTATACCATTTTTCGATCGTTGTGGTTCTCGGGATACCGTAAAATGTGGAATCGACCTCAACTGTGCTGAATTTCGTGGCGTAGACGGCCAGCAAATCGCCGGGTTTGGCTTTTTCAGGATAGAAATTACCGATCCAGTCCTTATAGCTCCATCCTGAGGTCCCGATTCTTATCATTAATATAGATAAATGGTAAATGGTACGTTATGTTCCCGCCCAAAAGCGCTCCTGTATTTATCCGGCGAAATCTTTATGCTTTTCCTTGACTATCCGCCGATACATTTTAATATTACCGGCGAAAACGATGGGGGCTGACGATTGTTTTTAAAAGGAGAAGAGTGATTTGAAAATCGACGATATGACAATCGAGGAAGTACTGGGGATGGCGGTTAAAACCGAGATCCAGGGACGGAAATTCTACACGCAATTATCGGAAAAGGTGAAGCATCCCGAAGTGAAGAAGAAGCTCAAATCCCTTGCCGACGATGAAATCAGGCACGAGCGTCTGATTGTGGAACTGTACAAAAAGACCCTCGGCAAACCGCCCACGAATCTTCCGGAGAAGGGGATTCCGGATATAGTGAAGGCGATCTCCTCCATGGACATCAACGATAAATCACAGTTATTACAGGTTCTTGACATGGCCATCGAGGCCGAATTGATAGCGGCCAAGTTCTATCATCATGGCGCCACTTTGACGGCCGATCCGAAAACCAAGCGGATGTTTGAGCAGTTGGAAAAGGAGGAGGACGGTCATTATAATTTCCTTGTGGCTGAGAAATCGGCGTTAACAGGAGATATGTACTGGTTTTCCATAGGCGATTCGTCCATGATGGAGGAGTGATGAAAAAGTGGATCTGTTTGATTTGCGGTCATATCCACGAGGGCGCCGAACCGCCGGAGGTCTGCCCGGTATGTGGCGCCCCTAGCAGCGATTTCGAGGAGTTTGAATAATTGGAAATTCTATTGTTTTTGTAATTTGTGAATGTATACGTTGAAAGGAAGCGATAATGCCCGAAAAAAGCGACAACGAGGGAAATTTAGAGTTGAAGGTAGATAGAAACACCTCACCCGCGGAGGCCGCCAGGCTGGCGTTAGCCCAGGAACAAAAGGCCAGGAAATTCTACGAGAAATGCGCGGAAATTATGGTTCATCCCGCCGCCAAGAAGATGTTTGAATTTCTTGCGGAGGAAGAGAAAAAACACGAGGCGCTGATCCAGAAAGAGATCGACGCTTATTTTCTGCAGGAGATGTAATGGCACCCGGGATAACGACCCTTCCCGACGAGTACAGGGTTGCCGACGAAAACGAATTATCCGTTAGAATCCAGGCCAAAAAGGATGAGTTAGCGGAAAAACTTATTATATTAACCCATCATTATCAAAGGTTGGAGATCGTCCGTTTGGGGGATCATGTGGGAGATTCTTACGGACTGGCCAGGTTGGCAGGGGAATCGACTAAAGCCGACCTTATTGTTTTCTGCGGTGTGATGTTTATGGCCGAGGCGGCAGATATCCTCTCAGGACCGGATCAGAAAGTCTATCTTCCCAACCCCGACGCCGGCTGTCCGATGGCCGATATGGCCAATGCCGACCAGGTTTACAAAGCCTGGGAATCCATTAATCATATAATCGGTAAAGATAAAATAATCCCGGTATCATATATGAACTCTACGGCCGAGCTAAAAGCCTTCACAGGCAAAAACGGCGGCTTGATCTGTACCTCCACTAATGCCGATGCCGCGTTCAAGTGGTCTTTCGACCGGGGCGATAAGCTGTTTTTTTTCCCGGATCAGCATCTCGGACGTAATACCGCAAAGAGATTCGGGGTACCAAAAGAGAAAATAGTCCTCTATGATCGCTCTCAGCCTAACGGCGGTTTAGCCGACGATGAGATTAGGCGCGCGAAAGTTATCCTCTGGAGCGGCAACTGCTACGTTCATACCAAATTCAAACCTCATGATATCGATCGTCTGCGCGGAACCGAGCCTGACGCGAAAGTAGTGGTTCATCCCGAATGCACGCAGGAGGTTGTAGATAAGGCCGACGCTGTCGGATCGACATCCTTCATTGTTAATTACGTGGAGAACGCAGATTCCGGTTCGGTTATCGCTATCGGAACTGAATTGAATCTAATTCACAGGCTTGCCATTAATAATCCCGATAAAAAAATATTCGAGCTTTCAAGCGATACCTGCCCGATCTGCTCAAATATGTTCAGGACGTCGCTGGCCGATCTTTGCTTTACATTGGAGAACCCGGATAAGGCGAACAGAGTAGTTGTTGACAACGATATTAAATCCGATGCCAGAATTTCTCTCCAGCGGATGCTCGAGGTCTGAATATAGGCACTCTAACGGTTTAAGCTTATCCCATCGAGCCATTTAAAACTCCCAAAAGCCTCTATATGAGGAGCCTTAAAAACCGGATAAATATAGGATTTATCTAATAGCTATAGGGTAGATCCTATAGATTTCGCCAATTAATTAGGTAGACCTCCCTTAAGGGGCTTACGATATCATGTTTAAACGCAGAGACTTACGCAGAAAATGGCTCATACGGCTGGGATTGTGCGTAATAGCATGATGAAATAAAGAATTATAGAAGAGGTTAGAAAAGATAAATTTTCTCAAGGAGGAGTTTTATGAGAAAGAAGCTAACGGGTATTTCTCTGATCAGCGGATTGGTCTTGTTGGCGAGCGTCTTGGTTATATCGGGATGTTCCAATAATTCGCCTTTAGAGCCGAATCTGCCGCAAATCGCCGAAATGGACAGATTAGTAGTTTCGGGGATGTCAGGTGGCGAGTCATCGGGATCGACTGTTATCGAAGATTCAAAGCTAATCGATAAGGACTCAGGCGGCGAAATTGATATCGAGCGGGAAAGCTACCTGCATTCGTTTTCTGTTGAAGCTGGTGCGATAAACGAGAATACCGAGATTATTGTAAAATCTTCCAAAGAAACTGTCCTTGGCAAGGAAATGATCGTATTTGATTTCAGTCCCGATGGCCTGCAATTCGACCCGGCAGCCGTACTCGATTTTGAGATAGCGGAGTTGGATTCCAAGGCGAAAACGGGTAAACTTTACTACTTTAATCCGGATCGAAACAAATGGGAATATCAAGGTTCCAGTATCGTCTCCGGAGGAGTGGCGAGTTTTGAGATCGATCATTTCAGTAAGTATGCCATTGGAGATTAGCATCGGGACGGCATGTTTCAAAAAATAACCAGCCAATTGATTCGGGGGTCGGGTGAAACCGGCCCCCTTTTTTTTTGCGGTTCGTTTCTATTGATTTAGGTTTAAATGTCGGGACTATAAATATCAGGTTGATAAACAGTATGTATTTTTACTATATTCGGATCGGAGAGATGCCGGAGCGGTTGAACGGGGCGGTCTCGAAAACCGTTGTCCCTTCGGGGACCCAGGGTTCGAATCCCTGTCTCTCCGCCAGATTTTTTTGAGATTTTGTAACTTCATACTTGACAAAAGATTCCGATATAGTATATTGTAGGCAAACAGGCCGTGTGGCCATATTGTGACCACCAGAAGACGGGGGTTATCATGGGTTCGATCTACAAAAGAGGCGATATTTGGTATTTGGATGTCCGGGCTGGCGGACGTAGAGTCCGTAAGCGCGTCGGCACGTCGAAAAAGATTGCTGTGCTTGCTCTCAGGGATGCCGAGGTCAAGATCGCCAGGGATGAGTTTGGATTTGCCAAATATGATGCTTCCATAGAGAAGTTTATAGAGCGGTTCTTGGAGTATTCCGATGCTAACCATTCAAAAGCGACATACAACCGTTATAGGGCC
>JAZGHS010000132.1:0-7401 GCA_036481315.1 Candidatus Zixiibacteriota bacterium
CTCGAGGTTAACATTCTGTTCTCCCGTGCCGGGATCGCCCAACAAATAACGATCGGCGACAACGCCAGTTTCGTACTGGTAGATACCGGCGACGGCACCCTGCGCGATCTGCGCCTCAATAAAATCAACTGTCGGAATCTTGCGGGAATCCTTTTCACCCACGGTCATTTCGATCATATGGGTGGATTGCATACGTTACTCGGGTATCTTCGGATGATCGGCCGCAAAGAAAACCTGCCGATCTTAATTCCCATGGGATGCGTCGAGGCGATTGGTGTCGTTGAGAATTTCAAGGAGGTTTACAGCGATTCGATTCCCTTTCAGATCGAGCTTAAAGAGGTAAATTCACCCCAAGCGTATAATATCGCAGGAGTGAATATCTTACCTTTTGACGTTTATCATTGCGGTAGTATAGCGGGTGGATCTGTATTGGATCGAATCCCGGCGCTCGGTTATAGAATATCATCTAATGGCGAATCTGTAGCCATTACCGGCGATACCGGCGATTGCGTAAAATTGCGGGAGCTTGTTACGGGTGTCGACCTGGCCATAATCGAGGCTACATACGAGAAAAGTTCCGATGTGACAAAAGAAGAACTTGAGAAGGTGCATCTTTCCGAGGACCTGGCCGCTGAGATCGGGGCGTTAGCAAAAGAGTATATCCTGGTGCACAAAGGACGGCGATGACAGTAGGTTGGGAGCTCTACGCTCCCGACGCTCATCGTCGCCAAACAAAAACAGGGAGATCCAAAATGATAAAAAATCCGATGATCGAATCCATGCTCAGCCGTAAATCGGTACGCAAGTTCACCGACGAGATGCCATCTGATGAGGTACTGGAGACCATCGTTCGGGCGGGGCAGCAGGCGCCGTTTGTGGCCCAGCTATACAGTATCCTCCTGTCGCGTGAACTCAAACGCAACGCTTTCCACGCGCCGCTTCTGTTTACCTTTTGTATCGATCTGCACAGGATGGAGATCATAATGAAAAAACGCGGCTGGAAAATAATCACCAACGATTTATTGATGTTCATATTCGGTATCCAGGACGCCACGCTGGCCGGGCAGAATATGGTCATGGCCGCCGAGAGCCTGGGGATGGGATCGGTTTACTTAGGCGAGG
Source organism: Candidatus Zixiibacteriota bacterium (assembly GCA_036481315.1). Classification (GTDB taxonomy): domain Bacteria; phylum Zixibacteria; class MSB-5A5; order UBA10806; family UBA10806; genus JAZGHS01. Next base: position 1,123 of record JAZGHS010000132.1, read on the forward strand.
TGCCCTATTGGACCACGAAAATCAGGGAAAAGTATAAGCTTCCCAAACGCGTATTCCCGTTTGTCCAGTTAGCTATGGGTTACCCCGCCGAGAACGAGCCGCCGCGGCCCAGGTACCCAATGGAATTCACGTTGTTCGAGGACGAGTATCCCGAATTCACCGATGAGACGGTGGAGCGGGCCATGAAGGTTATGGACGATGGCTATATGGGGCAGGATTATTACAAGAAGGGAAAACGCAAAATTGCCCTTAAGGACGGCCGCGAGGAGACTTATACGTACGATACCTACGGCTGGACCGAGCATATCTCCCGTAAGTGGGGCCAGTGGCACCCCGATATCGCGGAACTTTTGGACAATTTCAAGGAGTGCGGGCTTGAGTTGGAGAGGGAGTAGGAGGGGCCTGGTAGGAAAAACAATTCTGTAGCCTTTTCACCCTGTCGAGTACGATTAGCTACCCAAACCGATCTCCAATTTTACATTTAGATAAAGCATTGATTTTGTGATAGACTCCCTATAGATAAAACCGTATAATTCCAAAAAACATATATAGTAGCCTTGTCAAGTTACGTCGTTTTATATTAATTTTTCTCTTGAAAGTGGAATTTAAATATATTATAAATACATACAAGCTTATTGAAAATGTGGTACTAATAAATTAGGAGGTTGATCGTGGAAAAATCCCCGTATATTCAGTCGCAAAATACGATAAGAAGATTCTTTTCTCATATTCAAACTTCTGGTAAGCCTAGTAAAGTTACATACAAATATTTGGAATCCGTGGGTTTTAAAAGTAAGAATGATAGACCGATTATAGGTATCCTAAAATTTATTGGTTTTCTGGATTCTTCAGGTGTTCCTACTGAGCTTTGGCAGAAATATAGAACTAAGCAAAGAGGCGGGATAGTACTCGCAAAAGCTATAAAATCTGCTTATTCTAGCCTATTTTTACTTTATCCCGATGCACATCGAAAGGATACTGAGGCTCTTAGAGATTTTTTTAGTACTCATACTACCGTAGGGGCTGCTTCTTTGCAAATGATGATAAATACTTTTAAAGCTTTGTGCGAATTAGCAAATTTCGAAGCTGATGCTTCTGAATATTTATTGGAAACTAGTTCCCCCCCTGTCTCAAGCGCAATTACTTCTCAAAAAACAACACAATCGGGTTTAGTCATAAATATAAATATAGAATTGGGGCTTCCATCAGATGCTGATCCAAAAACCTTTGAAAACTTATTCTCAGCCATGAAAAAGTACCTTATTGACGCGCAGTAATGGATACCTTTACTCTTGCCAAGAGATATTTAAATTCCATTAGCCAATTCGTTGGCGAAGCCCATAAAATACTAAGTATTCAAGAATCATCCACATCACGAGTCATCGTTCTGGATAAGACCTATAAGCAACTAGCGGTTCTATCGCTTAAACAGGATGAACTGATTAGACAAGCGCTGCGTTGTGTTGAAAACAAATTGTATCGTGCTTCTCATGTAATAGCTTGGGCAGCTATAATGGACTTTATCGAAGAAAAAATATCAACTAACGGCTTAAAAGAGCTAACAATGATTAGGCCTAAATGGAAAACTTCATCTCTCGAAGAACTTCGGGAATATCATTCAGAATATCAAATAATAGAGGCTGGAAGGGATCTTTCTTTATATGGTAAAAATATGTGTAAGGCACTGCTCGGTTTTTTAAATACAAGAAATGAATGCGCTCACCCGAGTAATTATTATCCGGATATGAATGAGACTCTTGGCTATATTTCGAATATTTTGAATAGGATCAAAATGATATCAAAGAATCTATAGGGGATTATTCAGTTATCGATATTTATTCTCCTTGCTTTCTCTTCTTCTCTGTTAGATTTTCGGTGCACAATTGCTGTTACCATTTGTCGATAGAATCTTAGCCATTCCCCCCCTCACCGCGGCCGACAATACATTCCGCCGGGAATGGTCATGCCCTGCGATTCGTCAGATTTATCCGCCGGGGTCCATTCGCCGATATTCTCGGCAAATACCTTGCATTTACCGATCGATTCCCATACCTCGCCGGAGTTATACTTCCAGCCGATATACTCCGAGCCAGAGCCGGTGGTGGTTACCAACAGGCTGTTACCGATCTGCCCGAACCCGTTGGCCTGCCCCTCGGGCGAGTCGGTATCCCCGCGCGACGGGTCCACCGGTATCCAGCCGTACGGCGGAAGATATATCTCGACCCAGCGATGAAAAACATCGTCCTCCGACGCTTTATCCCCGCGCATGCTGATCGCGCCGGTATATCGGGCCGGAATCCCCGCGGCCCGGCACATCGATATAAAGACGAACGTATATTCGCTGCAGCTTCCGTTACCCCGCTCGATTATGGCCGGGGCGACGTTCCAACCGCCGGAGAGTTCGTAAAAAAGCGTATCGTTAATCCATTTATAAATTCTACGGGCTTTCCAATACATGTTGGTCTCGTCGCCAACCGCCGCCCGGACGGCGTTCAGTATTATAGGATTGGCAAGATCGAACTTGGTATCGTCGGCTAAGAATTTATCCCGAAACTGCGAGGGTACGTCTTTGAGCGTCCCCACTTTCTCCGGCCGGATATAGTAACGGGTTTCGTAGAGATCGGCTGTAACAAAATACGACGCTCTCGCGCTGCCTCCCGCTTCGATATTCTCAAAATGAAAAGCTGCGAACGGCTGACCCCATTTGTCGGTCAGATGTTCGGGGGCGACATCGGAGTAAAACCGCGGTTCGTCGACCAAAGTCTGATGATCCGAATCCAGCGGTATAGCCAGGTATATATCCAGCGATTTGAGTGTGCCCGGGCCGTAATTACGGACCTCGTGGGTGAAATTCATATTTTGACGCTTCTTCTTTTTCCGGGAATATAACTCATCGTCTTCGACAATCACCTGGTAGAGCGAATCGGTCTGATAATCGGTGTTGAAAAGCTTACCGTCGGCGAAAGCCAGCCCCCAGGCGTACGGCGCGGGGGAATTAACTATCATAATAACATCGCCGGTTACGGGGTAGATCATATAGAGGCGGTTCTTTCCCCGGTCGGCCGACCAGATATAGGTACCGTCGAAAGCGAGGTCGGTAGTATTCCCCGACGGCGCCTTAAACGACTTGATCGTGGTACCGTCCTCGGAGGATATTTTGTGAATCGAGCTTTTATCCGCCAGCCAGAGATGCTTACCGTCCCAGGTTAAACCGGTGGGAGCCTCCAGCGGCGATGGTATCGTTTTGACAGTCACGCCGGTTTCGGTATCGAATTGCAGGATAACACTTTCCTCGCGGTCGACAACCCAGAGGTAAGAGCCGTCCCAGGCCAAGCCGTAAGCGCGGTATGACGGCGACTCCATCGCCTTAATCACCTCGCCGGTTGATGGATCGACAGCGTAGAGAAAATCGGCTTTGAAATCGGCGGTCCAGAGATATTTGCCGTCGAAAGCCATCCCCGACGGGCAGGTTCCGGGCACAGGGAACGATTCGACGATGTCGCCGGGGGCGGCCGAAACCGCCACGGTCATTATGATCAGCATAGAGATAATTTTGGCGTACATATAGTCCTCCTGGGTCTTTGAATGACTTCGCATCAACTTAAATTATAGAATCTCGCGATGTCGGTGGCAAGGGAATAAGGAGGGGATAATAAACCGGGATGGAATCCGGTGTTTTGCGGACTGTGATTCCCTAAACATCCCCGTCGTAGTCGTAGGTCGAAACCTTTATGGTTTCGACAAAATACCCAGAGAAATGTCGAAAGAACAAGCCTTTCGACCTACAATTTTCCCGGATTTTCCCCTCAAAATCATTGCCAAACGGGTAGAATACGATATATTTACAACCTGTTTGAAAATGGAATTTAATCTTTCTTTGGAGAGTTTATGAAATACCTCGACAACATCTTAAAGGCAATCGGAGATATTCCGCTCATCCGGCTCAATAACCTGGCCCCGCCCAACGGCGCTAAGATCTATGTCAAACCGGAGTTTCTCAACCCCGGCGGGTCGATCAAGGACCGTATGGCTCTGCACATTATCGAAAAAGCCGAACGTGACGGTTTGCTCAAACCCGGCGGCACCATAATCGAAAACACCTCGGGCAATACCGGCGTAGGGGTGGCCATGGTCGCCGCTATCAAGGGATACAAGGCGATTTTCACCATGCCGGATAAAATGTCCAACGAAAAAATCGACCTTCTTAAAGCGTACGGGGCACGGGTGATCGTCACCCCCACCGATGTTCCCGCCGATTCGCCCAAAAGCTACTACGAGACCGCCAAACGTCTCCACCGCGAGACGCCCGGCTCGTTCTACCTAAATCAGTACCATAACCCCGACAATATCGAGGCCCACTATATGACCACCGGGCCGGAAATTTATGAGCAGACCGGCGGAAAAATCAATTACCTTGTAGCCGGGATCGGCACCGGCGGAACCCTCTCCGGCGCGGGTAAATTCTTAAAAGAGAAAATACCGGGTTTGAAAAATATAGCGGTAGACCCGATCGGCTCGGTTTTCCATGACTTTTTCAAAACCGGCAAAATCCCCGAGCCGCATGTTTACAAAGTCGAGGGGATCGGCGAGGATATGGTCACCAAGGCGATGGATTTCTCGGTAGTCGACGAGATCATTCAGGTTAGCGATCGCGATTGTTTCTTAACCGCACGCGAGCTTACCCGAAAAGAGGGTCTGTTCGCCGGTGGATCATCGGGAGGCGCGGTCTGGGCGGCGTTGAAATTGGCCGAGAAGGCCAAGCCTGACGATGTTATAATCGTGATTCTACCCGATTCGGGCGGGCGGTATCTCTCCAAGATCTTTAACGACGGCTGGATGGCCGATAACAGTTTTCTTGCGGACGAAGGGCTCGATAGCGAGGTCGCAGAGCTTCTCAGAGGCGATCGGATGAAACCGGTGGTTATCGACGCTGATAAGCCAATAATGGACGCGGTTTTACTCCTGCAAAAATACGATATCTCCCAGCTACCGGTCAAAGAGGACGGCAAAATTATCGGCATGGTTTACGAAATCGATCTTCTCAGAGCGTTGGCCACCAGATCGGAGGGCTTGGAAAGCTCGGTAAGAGAGGTTGCCGAACGAGAGTTTTCTATGATAGAACCGAATGCCTCATTGTCGGAACTGGCCAGGCTCTTTTCGGAAAGCGGCGGTGTCGTCCTGGTTATGAAAGACGACGAACTTAAGGGTATCTTAACGAGAATAGACTTGATATCATATCTCGCGCGGAGAAAAAATTGAAAAACGATAAAGATCTTAGATTCGGTACACGCGCCGTGCACGGCGGCCAGGAACCGGACCCGTTAACAGGCGCGGTAATGACACCGATATATCAAACGTCAACCTATGCCCAGACCGGGCCCGGCAAACATAAGGGATACGAATACTCCAGAACCGCAAATCCCACAAGAAAAGCGTTAGAGGCATGTATCGCCTCCCTCGAGATGGGAAATTTCGGGATCGCCTTCGCTTCCGGTATGGCTTCCATCTCGACTCTCGCACAGCTTTTTAAATCGGGCAATCATATTGTTTGCTCCGACGATGTCTATGGCGGCACTTTCAGACTGTTCGATAAGATTTATAAGAATTTCGGCCTCGAATTCAGTTTCGTGGATACATCTAATACAAAAAATATCGAAGCGGTGTTAACCGGAAAAACAAAATTGATCTGGATTGAATCGCCAACCAACCCCACGTTAAAGATCACCGATATCGCCGCCGTTTCAAAGATCGCCAATAGCAAGGGGATTATGCTCGGGGTGGATAATACATTCATGTCACCTTATTTTCAGAGGCCGCTGGAGTTGGGCGCCGATCTGGTCATGCATTCCACTACCAAATATATCGCCGGTCATTCCGATATCGTCGGCGGCGCGCTTGTAACAAGCGATCCCGAATTGGCCGAGAAACTTTATTTCACGCAGAACGCAGCGGGCCCAGTGCCCGCTCCCCAGGATTGTTTCCTGACATTAAGGGGAATAAAAACACTGCATCTGCGCATGGAGCGTCATGAGCACAACGCCGGACGGATTTTCGAATACTTAAGATCCCAAAAATCGGTAAAAAAGATATATTACCCCGGCGATCTGGATCATCCTGGTCACAATATCCAGAAGAATCAGGCATCAGGTTTCGGAGCGATGATCTCGTTCGATATCGAGACACTGAACAATGCCAAAAAGTTCATGTCGAAACTGGAGATTTTCACAATCGCCGAATCCCTTGGCGGGGTGGAGTCGTTGGTGGAGCATCCGGCAATCA
>JAZGHS010000133.1:0-3289 GCA_036481315.1 Candidatus Zixiibacteriota bacterium
GATCGGAGATACCCTTCTGTATGGCCAGAAACGCCGGATTGAAACGCTCGGAATGCCCAATCTGTAGAATAACATTTTTCGATTCCGACAGCGTTACCAGATTCTCCGCCGATTCTATATCGTGCGATATCGGTTTTTCCAACAAGACAGCGACTCCCGCTTCGAGAAAACGGGAGGCGACATCGAAATGATTGATTGTTGGCACAGCGATACTGACAGCATCAACCTGCCCGTGCATCGATTCGAAATCCGCGAAATCTGTTATATTATATTCCAACGCTAACCCAGCGCTTTTGGATAAATCGACATCAGTACAGCCGACAAAATCGACCGAACTTTCGGCCGCCAGCTTGGAGGCATGGAATTTGCCCATATGGCCGCATCCCACAAGCCCTACTCGGATTTTCGAACCTATTTTATTACTCCCCGTTCACTCTTCTTAAGGAAATCCAGCACTCTCTCAACCTCCGGAATTTTTTGAATCTCGGAATCTATCTTCTCCAGCGACTGACTCATATTCATCTTTTTAGACATTAGATATCTGAAAGTTTTTTTCAACTCCGCGATAGTCTCATCCGAAAACCCGCGACGCTGCAAACCAGTCGCGTTCAGCCCGAGGCATCTTAGAGGATAACCCGCTGCCATGGAAAACGGCAATATATCCTGGGTTATCCTGAATCCTCCCCCTATCATAGCATGTTCGCCGATATGCGAAAACTGGTGGATGACAGTCGCGCCGCCGACTATGGCAAAATTACCGATCTCCACATGCCCGCCCATCTGGACCGAATTTGCCAGAATCACATTATCGCCGATAATGCAATCGTGAGCGGCATGACTGTATGCCATGAAAAGACAGTTCTTGCCAATTTCGGTCTTGCCATAAGCCGCGGTTCCCCTGTTGAGCGTAACAAATTCCCTGATGACGGTGTTTTCTCCGACAATCAGCTCGGTTTTCTCTCCGGCAAATTTCAGATCCTGCGGCGGTCCGCAAACAGCGGCGCCGTGATAGATCTTGACATCGTTTCCGATTCTCGCTCCCGATTTAATTGATACATGAGAATCAATTACGCAATCCTCGCCGACCTCCACGTCTTCCTCGATTATCGTAAAGGGACCTATAGCAACGTTAGCTCCGATACGCGCTTTACTTGATACTATTGCTGTGGCATGTTGCTTCATTTCAAATCACCTGACCTTGTCCACAACCACCGCCAGGAACTTCCCCTCGGCAACAACTTTACCGTCGACAAACGCCTTGCCCGCGATTTTGATCGTCGATCGCTTGAAACTGAGCATCTCTATTTCCATTCTGAGCTGATCGCCGGGCACTACCGGCTTGCGGAACTTGACACCGTCGATACCCATGAAAAAGGCCAGTTTGTTATCGGGATCATCAATTGCGTTTAAAAGTAATAGCCCGCCGGTTTGGGCCATCGCCTCCACAATCATAACGCCGGGCATAACCGGTTGGCCTGGGAAATGCCCTATGAAATACGGTTCGTTGACTGTTACATTTTTTATGGCCACTATTTTCGACGTTCCCTCGATATCGATTACCCTGTCGATCATCAAAAACGGATACCTGTGCGGCATGATCTTCAATATAGCGTTGATATCGAGAAGATACTTACCATCGGTTTTACCTTTTTGATATTTGCTCGAAAGAAGCTGTTTTTGATAGATGGAGCGTATTTTTTTCGCCAGCGCTACGTTAGCCGCGTGCCCCGATCTGGCTGCGAGAATATGCGCTTTCAACGGCACACCGATTAAAAACAAATCGCCTAATAGATCGAGAGCTTTATGCCTGACAGGTTCGTTGTAATACTTTAACGGCGTATCATTTAATATCCCCGATTTGCCGGCAAATATTTTACGTTTCTCTTTGAATTTTTTGCGAAGATTCTCCGCTCTTTCCTCTGTCAACTCCTCATCGACAATAACAATGGCGCTGTCTATACTGCCACCCTTGATAAGATCGGCTTCCAGAAGATGTTCGACTTCGGTTAAAAAGCAAAATGTTCTCGCATCGGCAAAATCATCGACAAACTCTTTCTCTAAGTCCACAAGCGATGTATACTGGGTTCCGAGCGCAGGGTTTTTATAATCGACCATGAAAGTTATACGTAGCTGGTCCGACGGCACGACCACCAGGTCCACACCACGATCCTTCTCTGTATAGGTGATATGCTCATCAATAACCAGGTATTCACGCGGGGCGTCCTGCTCGACCTTTCCCGCCTCCAGGATAGCGTCGACATACGGCCGCGCCGAACCGTCGCCCACAGGCGGCTCCGAATTCGAAAGCTCTACTTTCATGTTATCGATCTGCAGTCCCGCGATGGCCGCCAGGACATGCTCCACCGTATGGACCTTGACACCGTTTATCCCCAGAGTCGTCCCGCGTTTGAGATCGACTACGTGATCGACATCTGCCGGAATCTCCGGGCAATCCTCCAGATCGGCGCGGATAAACGTTATCCCGTGATTGATCGGGGCCGGTTTAAACGTGATAGTCGTCTCCACCCCGGTATGAAGACCGACCCCCGAAAACGAGGCCGGTTTCTTAATCGTACTTTGCATCTCTGTCATTGAATCATCCGTTTTTTATTTTGAATTTTTACTATCTTGATAGGCTGACATAAACCTCTCTGTAATTCCCAGCTGATGCGAAAACTCCCAGCGGAAGTGTCCTGCCGGCCGGTGTGGTTACCCTGATCACGTCACCTCGTAGGACCTCCACCCATAGATTCCTATTGCCGCCGGATATTATCTCTATCCCCGGTATTGTCGCCGACGTGTCAATACGAGTCTCCATCACAGCCGCCACGAAACCGTCCTGATCGTCAAGGTAAGCGAAATAACCGTCAGCCGATAACTCCTCGCGCCATACGACCGCGGTGTTAGCCCCAAAATGAAGCGTGTCATATCGCGCTGGAAAGACAATCTCGGTCGTATCCTGGATTACCAGCGTTCCCGAAGATGACCCTTACTGGGAATCGACAGAATAATCCAACGTATCTCCCATCTCGATCATCATCAGCTTACTATAATGTCCCAGCAAGGAATTGACAAGGGGGATAGTGTCGGAATCGACCGTAATCAAAGCGTCGGTAGCCGGTTCACCATCGTGGTAGATATAAAATTCGGCCATCGAACCGACAAAAGGCGGCCTATATACCACCCGCCCGTAGATATCGAATTCCCCGTAATTATCGGTCGCCTTATCCCCGCAGGAGAGGGCAACGCAAGCTATTGCCAAAAGGACGGTTAGTCCTACAGAATACCG
>JAZGHS010000134.1:0-2274 GCA_036481315.1 Candidatus Zixiibacteriota bacterium
AGGTAAAATATGAGCTTCATTATTGGGAGACCGATGTGACCGGGTCTTCCAAGAGCAATTTGTCGACGCTACATATAAAGCCCATCTATTTTCCGAAACAGGGGCTGTGGGGTTCATGGAAATATAAACTTGCTCTTGGTCTTGAGGTGATTGTGGATTTCGATCACGCGGATGAAGGTATCGGATCGGGGTCGGACCAGATCGCTCCGTTTGTCGGCGTGGCGCTTGCGAAGGGCAATACGGTTCTGATTCCGCTTGTGCAGCATTTTGCGTCACACAACGGCCCGGAGGTTAATACGACAGCCGCTCGACTGATCGGCATCCAGAAGCTTCCGAAAGATTATTGGACCAAACTGGATATAAAGATTCCAGTCGACTGGGAAAATGACGACGAAGTTCCCGCGACAGGCGAGGTACAGCTCGGTAAAAGCTTTTCTCCGTCCTTTGGCGCTTACGTCGATCTGCTGGCCGGTATAGGAGGCGACAGGCCTTACGATTGGGGCGCAGGAATCGGCGCGCGCTTTAATTACTGATAAATATTTAGGCATAGAGTGTCGGTAATTAAGTGAAAAATCGAGAGATTAAAGATGGATCTATCGATAAGCATATCGTGGGCGGAATATGCCCAGGCCCTCGCGGGTTTCTTTGCGGTCGTTAATCCGTTCTCAACAATACCGACATTTATCGGACTGACAAAGGGATACTCGAATAGTGAGAGAAGAAATGTGGTGCTTGTCACGGCCTTCAGCACATTTGTAATTCTGCTTGTCGCATTTCTGATCGGCGGGCAAATACTCAGGTTTTTCAATATCAGCATCCCATCATTCCGTATCGCCGGAGGAATCCTGATCCTCATGACCGCCTTTTCAATGCTCAATGCGCGTCAAAGTCCCACGAAGCAAACCGACGAAGAGGTAAACGAGAGACATAAAAGAGATGACAATATCGGGGTTATGCCGCTGGCAATGCCGTTGCTTGCCGGTCCGGGATCGATAAGCATGCTTATTATCGCTTCGGATCATTCCAGGACTCCGGGCGACTATCTCTTTGTGATTGCCGGAGTCCTGCTAGTCGCCATCTCGATATTTATAATATTGCGTGCCGGAGTCGGAATTGCTAAAGCACTGGGAAAGACCGGGATGAATGTCATGACCCGCATGATGGGTTTGATTCTCGCCGCCATCGCGATCGAGTTTATCGTAGCCGGGTTGAGCGAAAAGTTTCCGGGCTGGCTTTTGTGATGAAAATTATCCCTTATATGAGCTCTTTCGGGACGCCCCTATTTTTCTTAGCATTCTCCATGCTAAGAATCCCTCCAAAAAACCCTTAACAGCCACGATTACATAAAAACTACCACTTTTTTACCACTTACATTACCACTTTCGGGTCTATTTGGATTCTTGAGAATGAATTAATATTGAACAATCAAACGGATATGCTCTGACTTTTACGAGTTAATCCGACCCGGGGCTCACGTTGTAAAACAAAAGAGAGAGAGGTTATCAAAATGAAAAGGAATGGACAGAAATCAGCATGCATGAAAAGAATAGCCGCAATACTTTTAGGCGTATTTATTATCTTGGGGTTTAGCGCTAACGCGGACGCGCAGTGGAAATACGGGATCGGAACCGGAATAGGCGCGCTCTCGTTTGAGGGAAAGGTAGGGTTCGACACTTTAATCGCGGGCCCCTTGAAGTTTGATGTCGATATGGATCCCAGCGATGTCAATGACGCCATTGATACGGCATTCGGATTTCAGGGATACGCGACCGACGGCATGTATTTGATCAAGTACTCGTATTCTACAATAACACTGGAAGGCGACGGCAACAATGGCGTTACATTCTTAGACGCCGAATTTGAAGCGAACGGCGCGGAGGTTACACTTGCCTATCCCATCTATCAGGTCCCCGGGGCAAAGTTAAGTGTGCTTGGAGGCGTACGCTGGACCAGCCACGAGTTGAAGATTAATGTTACTTCGGGGATTTTTTCTTCAGGCGTGAAGGTTGACAAAGATTGGTATGACGCGATTGTCGGCTTAACGCTCGATGTACCTTTCTATGAGAAATGGAACTGGGGCAGCCAGGTAGACGCCGGATTCGGCGGCTCTAATAGTACCTATACGGTAGCCACAGGGCTTGGCTGGCGCTTCTTTGATAACTGGTCCGCATCACTTGGCGCCGCTTATAGATATGTCAAGTTTGAAGACCACAATCAAGCGAGTCCTGACTGGTATCTCTACGATATGGATGAAACCAGCGCGAGATTGGGCTT
>JAZGHS010000135.1:0-3550 GCA_036481315.1 Candidatus Zixiibacteriota bacterium
GATCGTTCTTCTCCTCGCCATAAGCGGGTTGATCGACGTTGTTAACAGAATCATCCCCAAACCCGTGATTCGAGGGTTGCAGCTTGCAATCGGTATAAAGCTGTTATTTGCCGGTATCGCTATGATAAGCAATGCCGGATATCAGTTCGCCCCGGATTCGGTGTTTACGGCAATCATGCTATTCGTACTTGTATTAATCTCTTTTAGATATGGTAAAATCCCGGGGGCGTTATTGCTCTTTTTGGTGGGGATAATATTGGTATATGTCGGAAACCCCGTCGCCTTTCGCGACCTAGGAATCGGATGGCAAACTCCTTTTATTCATTTTCCCTCCCCGGGGAATTTCTTAAACGGATTCTGGCGGGGGACGATACCGCAGATACCGTTGACTATTCTCAATTCGGTAATCGCCGTCTGTGCGCTTTCCACCGATCTCTTCCCGGAAAAACCTCTCGTACCTAAAAAAGTAGCGATAAGCGTCGGCTTGATGAACCTGATCGCCTGTCCATTGGGAGGGATGCCTATGTGTCATGGCGCGGGCGGTCTGGCTGCGCAATACCGTTTCGGAGCGCGCACCGGTGGAAGCGTGGTTCTTCTCGGGCTGGCGAAGATAATATTTGCGGTAACTTTCGGTGGTTCTCTTCTGGCCATTATATCATTATACCCTGCCAGCGTTTTGGGCGTGATGCTTCTTTTCGCTGGATGGCAGATGATTGCTGTTTGCGTCGATATGAAGACAAAATTAAATATAATTCCCATGGCTTTAACCGCGGTCGCCTGTCTTACAGTAGGCACGGCGGTGGGATTTATTGTTGGATTTGTTTTCAATCTGATATTATATAAGATGATCGGATTGGAAAAGCGAAAGCGTGAAAACAATACCCGGAATTAATAAAACACTCGAAAGAGAATACGAGATGCCAAAAGACAATAAAAAAATAGAACCATTCATTTACCGATTATCGATATCCCCGATAAAAGGCGAAATGAAGAAGAACGCAAAAATCGTAAATGTTCTTCTCTCTATTGGTATCGAAGGCGACTCTCAAGCCGATACTCCGAGGCCCGTCAGTCCTCTTCCTTTTGAAAGTTTTTCCAAACTTAAAGATAGCGATGGCGAATTAGTCGCTTTTCCCGCCCGACGGAAGAAATCGGGACGGTTATCGTCCATAGCGGTATTCATGGATTTGTAATGGCAGAGGGTGGGTCGAGAGTTATAAACCAGGGTAGCCGGGGCGATGACGAATGGATCTGATGTAATCTTAATATTAAGGAGTGTTTCAAATGGATAGTAACGTAATGCCCGAATTGGATAGAATGAAACTAAACAGGTATCTAGAAGAGGTTAAGGCAAATCAGAATCTGATTTTGGGGATAACCGGAGGATTTATTGCGGCTATTATCGGCGCGGTTATCTGGGGTGTGATAACATACGCAACCGGTTATCAGATAGGTTTCATGGCGGTCGGGGTTGGATTTATCGTTGGTTATTCGGTGCGTCAGTTTGGGAAGGGTGTCGATATAATATTCGGAATAAGCGGCGCTTCTCTTTCTTTGATTGGCTGTCTATTGGGCAATTTGTTTACGAGCTGTATCGTGATTTCAAAGCAAGCGGAAATTGGATTGCTTTCTGTTGTCGGGGGGCTAAATTTAGAAATAATTATTGGTATTTTGTCAGAAACATTCAGACCGATGGATCTACTGTTTTACGCGATCGCGATATACGAGGGGTATAAAATTTCGTTTTTACGGCTGAGCCAGGAGGAAATCGGACCTTTACTTAAAGGCTAAATATCGTGAGATTTTCGAGCACACTTGTAAAATTGATGTCAAATAAAAATCCGGTAATTATTGTACCCTGTTTTAATTTGTAGAGTCTAAAAAGACTTGACCATTCATATAGCCTGTCTTAGCTTTTTAGAAAGTTGTTAATAATCAATAGTAAAAAATAGAAACCGCTTTAATGGAGGTTTATGTTTTGAACCGCCATGCATTGTTTCTCGAGTGTTTCATCGTTATCTATTCTCTTCCTGTTTCGGGGGCGATAATTAACATCCCCGTCGATTACGAGACTATTCAGGAAGGGATTGACATCAGCTGGGACGGTGACACAGTTTTGGTGCAGCCAGGGACGTACACGGAGCATATTAATTTCAACGGGCATAACATCATTGTCAGTTCGCTGTTTCTTATCACAAGAGATCCGTCGCTTATTTCGTCGACCATTATAGATGGCGACTCGTCGGATACCGTAGTAAAATTCTGGAGTGAAGAAAGTAGCGCCGCGCTTATCGGCTTTACGGTGCGTAATGGTTATGGCGAAAGCTACGGGGCGGGATCAGCTGTCGTTATTCGGATCCCCTAATCCATTTAATTCTCAAACCACGATCATCTTTACTTTGCAAGATAAATCCCATGTTATCGTCGAGGTTTATGACCTCCTCGGCAGATCCGTGGATACCCTTATAGATAGCGATCTTAACGCGGGGAATCATAACCTCGCGTGGGACGCTCAGGATCCGTTCATCCGGGATGTACTTCTATAGAATTAATGCCGGGGAGTTCATCGAGACCAGGAAGATGCTTTTGCTTAAATAAACCCTGTGAGGAGATCAGGTACTCCGCTCCGGCATTGGGGTGGAGACCCTGATAAGCAATTATAAATTAACAACTTAACTTCATCCAGGTAATCCTGAATAAAGATTTTTGTTGTCGAAATGCCGTTTGAATAGTATATTTATAACGTAGCCTGAAAACGGAACAAGCGGAAGTCAGAGCCGCCGACCGAGACATCCCCTAGTATAGACTTCGTCGATTCGGAAGGTAATAACCTCCTGAGAGGATGGAATTATGGATAAAACCCTTAAATTAAAAGACGGTACTGATGTCGTGATCAGGAAATTAGGAAATGACGACGTCGATCGATCCTTCGACTTTTTTAATGAGTTGCCGCGGGAGGATCGGGCCTATTTACGTGTCGATGTCACCAGGCGCGAGATTGTCGAACTACGGATCAACGCTATTGATGATAGCAGGATAATAAGGCTGGCAGCGCTAGTTGACGGTCAGATAGTCGCCGATGGGGCATTGGAATTGGAAGGACACGGCTGGAAAGACCATGTTGGCGAGATAAGGCTCATCGTGGCAAGACCTTATCAACGTAAAGGGTTGGGCATGCTTATGGCCCGGGAACTGTATATGCTGGCCGCCGGTCAGAAGGTCGAGGAAATAGTAGTAAAAATCATGGAGCCGCAAATAGGAGCGTTGAGTATTTTCGAAAGGCTGGGATTTAAACGTGAGGCCTTATTACACGATTATGTAAGGGATATCAAAGGCGCCAAGCGTAATCTTATCTTAATGCGCTGCGATCTGGAGTCGCTCTGGCAGAAACTTGATAATTACATTGCCAATTTCGACTGGCAGAGAACAAGATAGAATAGTACTGATGTCACCCATAATAAAAGCGGGAGACGAGGTTCGAACTCGCGACCAACAGCTTGGAAGGCTGTGACTCTACCAACTGAGTTACTCCCGCTTAACGGTCTCAGAA
>JAZGHS010000136.1:0-10138 GCA_036481315.1 Candidatus Zixiibacteriota bacterium
TTCAAACAGGCCAACGTCATTATCATCTGCATAGACTCGGTCATCGACGATCCCGGATTGCAATCGGTGGCCAACGCCACTGGTAGTCCTTTAGTGATCATCTTCCTCGCCGGGGCGTCCTTATCGAGATCGAGGTAAAAGGTGGTGCCGGGTAAAAGAACCGGTATCACTCCCGTTTTATGCATCAGGTGGATACCCTCATCCCCCACACATACCAGGTGATCGGCCGACGCCGCGTCAAACTCCGCCGCCAGCTCGGCCCCACCCGTGTTGGAAAGCTCGTCGGCGTGAAGCTTGGCCCGCAACCCAAAAGCCTGGGCTGTTTGCAGGATGACCCGTGTTTGTTTCGACGTGAATACTCCCTTTTCACAAAAAACATCGCAAAATACAGCCAGGTTTTTAGCCACAACCTTCGGGATCATCTCGGTGCAGACCAGGTTTACATATTCGTCCGGCTTGTTTTTATACTCCGGAGGTATCTCGTGTGCTCCCAGAAAAGTGGAAACAATATCGATATCATGCTCCTCATTGAGTTCTTTAAGCGCTACCAACTGCTTGATCTCGTCTTTGGTTGTCAATCCGTACCCCGATTTGCCCTCGATAGTCGTGGTGCCCATGGAGAGCATCTTATCCAAGATCTTGCGGCCGTTGTCCTTGAGGATCTTTTTCGACGCTTTTCTGACCGATTTGACCGTCGAGTTAATCCCGCCGCCCGCGTTGGCTATCTCCATGTACGATTTACCGTCGATCCGCATCTCGAACTCCGCCGATCTCTGTCCAGCGAATACCGGGTGCGTATGCGGGTCGATCAGGCCGGGCGTAACCACCCGCTTACCGGCGTCGACAATCTTCGTTCTACTGGTAGTCTTAACATTTTTGAGTATCGATTTTGTTTCGCCCACGGCCACGATCCGGGAGCCGTTGACAGCCACCGCGCCGTTTTTGATGATGTTAATCTCGCGCATCGCCTTGCCGCCCTTCGGCCCGATCTTCTTGGGATCATGCATGGTGACAAGCTGCGAGGCGTTTTTGATTATTAAAGAGGCTGTTAGTGTTTGCATGTTACAACGCCCTTTCATGACTGGAATAATAGATTATTGGTTCCTGAGGAACAAGAAGGGGTATTGGGGAAAGGGTTTTCTTCCAAACTTCAGGCCTTAGTGCACCAAGAATAAAACTTAAGTTATCCTGAGAATTGCGGGAAGGTTTAATTTTATTACTTTTACTCAATTTCTTATAAACTGCATTTGAAATGATAATATTATCGGGGGATTTTCCATTACTACCCATTTTGGCGGAACGATTGACCGAATTTCCAATCCACACAAGATCATTATTAAATTCACCTCGATTTCCGACTTTTACAACAAGCAGGTCACCATAATCAATTCCTACTCCAAAATCGAAGTTGTTCTCAATCTTGTAAGCCGAAATTAGCAAGAGTTTTAAACAATATTTAATGTTGAAAGCGCAAGATACCGCATCATCGCAACAGGATTCTTCCGTAAACAGCGCCAATACACCATCACCATTGAAACTGCGGACTTCTCCCTTGTTCTTTTTTATGACTTGACTGCAAATGTAGTGAAAACTTTTCAAAAGATTAGCAACGTCAGATTTTTTAAACTTTTCCAACAATGCGGTAGATTTTCTGATATCTACGAATAACGAAGCGGCCTGAATTAAAGAAGCCTTGTCCCCAAATGTTGCATCTTGCCTGGTAGGAACCCTATTAATTCTGCTTACATCGTACTTGAGCGACATTAGCTTGCCAATCTGTACCTGTAGATCAATTAAGAAATCAGTGTCGCTCATCTTACAGCCTAACCAAATAAATTAATAACAAAAACAAAATGCTCAAACCGAAGAATAACATTCCAAATCTGATATTTCTATATTTATTCTCTACTATTTTTGATAAATACCATACTTGACCAGAAATGTCATCTAATATTGAATTTTCATCTTGTTGTAGTACCCATTTTGTATATTCTTCTTTATTAAGATTCCGTATTGAGTTGAAATAAAAAATTGATTTACTTTTCTTTGTCAATCGTGGCCATATTGCAGCAATTGCAAACGACAAAGAAATCAATAAAAATGCTAATACTAATATCGTTACTGTAATTATGCAAATTCGAATACAATTGGCACTAAAACCGTAATCTAATATCCCATTTAGTTGAGTAAGTGTGAATCCTATTAGTGCTAAAACAACGGTTATTAAAAACCCAGCTTTCGCATCAGCGTTATTGATGCTATTTAAAAGCCACTCATAATTACTTTTTTGAATTTCTATTTTTTCTTTCATAAGTATTCCGCTCTTACCGCGCCGTCAGTCCCACCTTCTGCGGGACTTTCTGACAGGTCAAAGCCATCCAATCACTCCCCGCCCGCCCAGTGCCAGCCGGAATGGCAGTAGCTCGCCTGTGAATACGCCTTCTTTCACCGACGGATCGTTGGCCATGATCTCCCTCGCGGCATCCTCTGTATCCGCCTGAATCACCGCGATACCGAACCGGGCATCATCGGTGCGTCCCGCCAGGATCAGGGAACCGTCGGCCTGCTTGCCCTTAAGATACTCGAAATGCCGCTCGATCACCGCCGATTCCTCGGGCGTGGCGTTCTTGGCGAAATCCGCCCGTGGAGGTACATACATTATCAGGTAATGATTCATATTACTTCCCCCTCATTGGTATCGATATACCTTTATTATCGGCAACTTCGATAGCTTCATCATAGCCGGCGTCTGCATGACGCGCCACACCGATACCGGGATCGTTGGTCAGTACCCGCTCGATACGCTTATCCATCTCCTTTGTACCGTCGGCAACCGTGACCTGCCCGGCGTGGATGGCCAATCCCATACCGACACCCCCGCCATGGTGGATCGAGACCCACGACGCTCCCGAGGCCGTATTGAGCATGGCATTAAGAAGCGGCCAGTCGGCGATTGCGTCAGAGCCGTCCTTCATCGCTTCGGTCTCCCTGTTCGGCGACGCCACCGAGCCTGTATCGAGATGATCACGTCCGATCACGATCGGCGCCGAGATCTTGCCGATTCGAACCAGCCTGTTGAATTCCAATCCGAGCTTGTCACGTTCGCCGTACCCCAGCCAGCAGATCCTCGCCGGTAACCCCTGGAATTCGACCTGCTCGGAAGCCATCTTTATCCAGCGCGTCAGATGTTCATCCTCGGGGAACATCTTAAGCACGGCCTCGTCGGTAACAGCGATATCTTTAGGATCACCGGAAAGCGCGGCCCATCTGAACGGTCCCTTCCCTTCGCAAAACAGGGGCCGGACATAAGCCGGCACGAATCCGGGGTAATCGAAAGCGTTTTTAACTCCCGCCTTTTGCGCCTGTCCGCGAAGGTTGTTACCGTAATCGAAACAGATAGCGCCCTTCTTCTGTAGATCGAGTATCGCCTGAGTATGAACCGCCATTGATTCATACGACATTTTTATATATTTATCGGGATCTGATTTTCGCAGTTCCAACGCTTTTTCATACGGTATCCCGTGCGGCACGTAGCCGTGAAGCTCATCGTGGGCCGACGTTTGATCGGTGACCATATCCGGCACTATATTCCGTTTGACCAGTTCGGGGATAATATCGGCACAATTCCCAACCAGTCCTACAGAAAGCGGTTTTTTCGATTTGACAGCTTCGTCAATCCATCTCAGAGCCTCGTCCAGCGACCCGGTTTTTTTATCGCAATATGCTTTTTCGAGTCTGCGGTCAATACGGGTTTCATCGACATCCACAACAAGTATCGCCGCGCCGTTCATAGTTCCGGCCAGAGGTTGAGCGCCACCCATGCCTCCCATACCACCGGTCAGAATGAACCGCCCGGCCAGGTCGCCGTCGAAATGCTTGTGAGCCGCCGCCCCGAACGTCTCGTATGTTCCTTGTAAAATTCCCTGCGTGCCTATATAAATCCACGATCCCGCGGTCATCTGGCCATACATAATCAGCCCGAGCTTATCTAACTCCCTGAATTTCTCCCAGCTTGCCCAGTTCGGTACTAAATTAGAATTGGCGATCAGTACCCGTGGTGAATATTCATGAGTCTGGAAAACGCCGACCGGTTTACCCGACTGAATCAACAGGGTCTCGTCGTTTTCCAGCGATTTGAGCGATGATATTATCGCCTCGAGGCATTGGGGGTTTCGAGCCGCTTTGCCCGTGCCGCCATAGACTACCAGATCCTCCGGCCTTTCGGCAACCTCCGCGTCGAGGTTATTCATCAACATTCTCAGCGCCGCTTCCTGATGCCAGCCTTTGCAGGAGATTGTCGTACCGCGGGGCGCTTTTATATTACGCAAATCCATCGTTCCTCCATCAGGTATTGATATTTCGCCTTTGAAATTAAGCCAAAATAGCATGCCTGTCAACGATTTATGACCCCCCGTATTGACTTTGGATCCGATTGCGCGTATCATTCGGATCATGAAAGAACAGAATTACGAAATGTTGAGAAACTTTACCGCGGATAAGGGCGCCGACCTGTTCGGAGTAGCAGAAACCGAGAAGCTCAAAGAGTATATTCATAA
Organism: Candidatus Zixiibacteriota bacterium; assembly: GCA_036481315.1. Taxonomy (GTDB): domain Bacteria; phylum Zixibacteria; class MSB-5A5; order UBA10806; family UBA10806; genus JAZGHS01. The sequence goes on from JAZGHS010000136.1 coordinate 4,557, forward strand.
AGAATTACTCGACATATCCGCTGAACTGCCCTACGCCATCAGTATCGGGGTGAAGCTTCAAAAATCGGTACTGAATACGCTGATAAACCGTCCCAACATGATCTATAAAACTCATTACCGTCAGATTAACGTGATGCTTGATTATATCGCCCAGCTTACCGCCGGATTTATCCAGCGGGAGGGTTACGAGGCCTTGCCGATAAGCGCGTCGTATATTATAGACTGGAAAAAACAAAACGCCCATATCTCGCATCGTCATGTGGCCCTGGAAGCGGGAGTCGGTTTCTGGGGCAAAAACAACCTGCTGGTTCATCCGGAATTCGGCGCGGGGATCAGGCTGGTAACTATACTCACCGATATTCCCCTCAAAACCGATTCTCCCATTGAGGATAAATGCGAAGATTGCGACGCCTGTATGGTCGCCTGTCCAGCGGAGGCTATCGATGATGACGGGTTTGATTTCGATAAATGTTTCGAGCAGGTGAAAAAGTTCGCCACAGACAATTTTTACAACGCTCATATCTGCGGCTTATGTGTGAGGGCCTGTACCGATGCCAGACGGAAAACCTGAGGTCAAACCGGTCAAGCTCATCTGCGGAATCACATTTGCGCCGTCGGCTGATTTGAACGAGATCGATTCAAGGTTGGAATCCCGGTTCGGACCGATCGATTCTCGATCCGGCAAATTCGATTTCTCATTCACTGATTATTATGAGAGTGAAATGGGGCCCGGATTGATTAAGCGGTTTTTATCTTTCGAAAAACTCATCGCTCCCGATCAACTGGCGAAAACTAAAAACGAGACGCTTTCCATAGAAACGGAAATTTCTATCGACGGCAGACGAACAGTAAACCTCGATCCCGGTTATTTAGAGGAATCGAAACTGGTGCTGGCATCGACTAAGAACTTCGCGCACAGGATTTATTTAGGCGATAATATCTGGGGCGAGGTTACGTTGAGATACGAAAACGGCGAATTCGTTACCCACCCCTGGACATACCCGGATTACGCTGCTCCGTTGGCGTTCGAATATTTTAAGCGAGTAAGAGCGAAGTATCGCGAGCAATTATCCCAATAAAAAAGGCCGCCGCGATCTAAGCCACGACGGCCTTACTGATTTCCCCAAACCTCTACATCCTGTATGAAACAGTTACCATAAATCTGTTAACATCGTATTTTTCCAACACGCCCACCAAAGGATCATCGCGTTCCCATGATCCTGTCAAAAATGCCAGATCCAGATTTACCGCCCGATCGATCACGAATCCGATACCGAACGTGTAGAAATGCGGTTCGGTTTCGATCGGCAGATATGTAAATCCGATCGGCTCCTGGTAATACCCGGCCCGCAAACGAACGCCGGCCGGCTCAAGTCTGTATTCGCCCCCGATTCTGTAAGTGAAAATGTCGGTATAATTCTCACGCACAAGCTGATTCAGCCTGGCCATATCGATAAGGCCGGAACTGTATTCGAGTTGAGAATAATCGGTGTACGTAAAATCACCGGTTATCGTCAGTCCCTTGTGGCGGATCGCGGCGCCCGCGCCAAGCCAGAACGGAAGCCTGTAACTGTACGATGCCGACGAGTGATACTTGTCGTCGAAACCCTGGTTATCGGCCTCGAAAACGTCGCTGGTCTGATCAATAGTAATCGAACTCGGAAATCCGATAATCCCGGATAGGTTGAGATTATTATTTACCGCGTAGGATAAACCGATCTTGCCGGTGACCCCGCTGTAGCTATCGTCAATCGTATGCAAGTAGCTGTATCGAAGCCCGTCGGCTACCGCAGTCGAATCGAAAAAGTATGTCCAGTTATCGCCGCCGTCGAATATGTCTATGGATAACCCCACCGACGCTTTCGGGGAAACCTCCACGGCCCCTCCCAGGGTGAACGCCCAGAGATTCCCGCTCTCGTCCTCGCCGCCGCCGAAACCATCGGTCGAACCGGGCCTGTCAAGCCAGGCGTCGCTAGTAGCGTACCGGAATACCCTATCGAAACTTTTGATTCTGTTTAAGGATAGACCAAGGGTCATTCCGCCGCGATAGGTGGCAAGAGGAAAAACTCCCCAGAGACTTCCGAGTTTGGTATTGTTCAGATTGGTTTCCTGACGTGTTCCGCCTATCATAGAGGTCTCGTTGGTTAACTTCTGGTGAATTAACGTCCCCGATATTTCGGTCATCCTGATACGGGTAAGCAGAGCCGGATTATACCACAAAACCGATCCGTCGCTACCTGCCGCGATTTGCGCCCCGCCCATAGCCGCCGCCCGACCACCGGGCAATATCCCGTTCTCCGTATAAGCCTCATATACGGCAAAAGGGTCGTCCTGAAACTGCCCCAAGGCGGTTGAACACATCAATAGAACTCCTGTTAACCCTATAATCAGATTCTTTTTCATCTTCCTATCTCCTTCGACGTGTTGATTTGCCTTTGGATTTTTCTTTCTTCTCGGATTCGCTCTCATCCGCTGAATTCTGAGAATCGGATCCCGATCTTATCTTGACCTCACCTGTTGACGGTGAATTGGACGGCGGGAGTATCCCTCCCGACGACGGGGGCGGAAGCGGATTTCCATGATCTCTATACCTTATAAATTTCGAATCCGATCTGTTTTCCTCGTCGGTGTAATAATAAAATTGATCATACCACCATGGAGAGTAGAAGAAACCGAGAGTATAATAAGGATATCCGAAAAATCCCGGAGACAGATATCCCGAATAATCGTAATCGTCGTTTTCATAATCATTATACGACTGCTTTTCGCCCGTTACAGGCTCCGGCTTGCCGAACTGGGTGTAACATCCGGATAAATACAGCGAAAAAAATACCGCCAGGACGGCGGTTGGAAAAAACTTTCTCATACCAGCGCTCCGGTTAATAGAAGTACTCCACGTAAACCAATCGCGCTTCGCGGTCGATAGTCTCGGCGTCAGACCGGTTCCTGAAGAGATTCTTCAAATCGAGCTCAAGCGACAGATCGTCGGTGATATACCAAGCCAATCCCATATTTAAAAAGCCTCGTCCCAACCCGTAAACATCATCTCTCTTGTTGTCATTTATGGCGAAATCGTACTCTGTAAGAAATATTATACTCGGACCAACATCCGTTTGAAATCCGATGAAAGAATTGGGATCGCTATCCATGTCGTTTTCAAGGCTGTAGTTCGCTCCCCAGTGTATCGATGAGGGATTCTCATACAGTTTGAAACTTTTCGAAAAAACAACATAAAAACCGTATGATTTGACCATGTACCTCTCTCGATCCGAATCATAATTACCGTACCCGAGAGAGTTGTAACCCACGGCTATAGCTGGAATATTATCGGTCATCTCCTCCTCGTGCAGACGGAGCTTTATAATAAACTCCAATTTCGGATTCCAATCGGGATCGACATCGGTAAGCACTTTCGACGCTCCGTAGCCCACTCCCACCAGGAACCTGTCGGTCAGGCCGATCTTCAAAGCCGCCTGCACACCTCCTATCGGAAATGTTCGCATATCGAAATCGAACGCCCCCCGGGGAAGCATCCCGGCGGTTGGAGTATCTATAGTCATCCGCAGATTCGGGCGGTTTACGATGACATTGGCGTAAAGAGAATCATCGGGCGTAACCTCCTGCGCAAAACCTGAGGAAACGGCAAATACGAATATCAAAGCGAAACGTAATATCATAGGTCGATTCTAAGGGGTATCTTCCGAACTGTCAACTTTTTTGCTCGATTCAGTTATCAATGAACAATCCTTTCTAATCAAAGCAAACTGTATGCCCGCGTTCGTTGACATCCCAACATTCACTCTTTCAAACGGTTGCAATATTCTCTCCAAACATTCTATATCGTTATACGCACGATATTTGTGCCCGGTTCGAATCAATCGCACAATTTATAACCGTTCCCATCTTCGGAATATATCCTGAATATGACCCCTGACTCGATCCACAGCCGAGTTGAAATACTCCTCGGCTTTGCCCTGATCGAAATCGATATACCCGGCGAATTCCTTGTAGGCTAAAATGGTTCCGGCGTTGGGATAAGTGACAAATCCCTTAGGTTGATTAAAGACCATATCGTCGGAATACATCTCTTTTTTTATCAGTTCCGGTCGAAACGCCTGCACCGCCGCGTTCTCGTCGGTGGCGGCATGCCCCCCGGCGCGTCCGTAAATGCGCTCGACAATATCGTCACAGCACAACCACCAATGAACCACAACGATTTTCTTCCTGCAAATCTGCCAGGCTTCTTTGGCGGCTCTTCCAAGCTGTTCGTTTTGTCCGCCATGGCCGTTTAAAACTACAATCTTATCGAATCCCCATTCCCCCATGGATACCAGTATTTCCCGTATGTAGTTCTCGAACGTCTCTTTGGAGACTGTTAAAGAACCTGGATAACCCAGCAGAGAGCTGGTGATACCATAGCTTACCGTCGGGGCGATAATTGCTTTTAACTCACCGGCGATTCGCCGGGCTATCTCTGTGGGAATCAAATTATCGGTTCCCAGCGGCGATACGCCGTGAGCCTCGATTGTGCCTACCGGGAGTATAACCGTATCGTATTTCGCGGGAACCAGTTTTTCGAACTCGGCCCAGTTTAATTCGTCCCAGAGCATTTTATTCACCTTTCCTTAAGACAGAAACATTAAAGTTTATCCGCAGTACCTGCGCCAGGCAGACCAGCAGAATTATCGCCTGCTGCAAAATTACCGACAATGCCCCGACAAACAGATTCCAATCGAAACTTCTGACCCATTTCAATAATATCCATGGTAATAATACCGCCACAAACCCGGCGGCTATCACCGATACGTTACCCAGGACTACTCTGGCAAGGGATCCGGCGATTTCGATCCTGGTATCCCTAATACTGCTTCTTAACGACGATGTTTCGCCGACAACCATATAAATTCTCAAAATCTGCAGATATGTTGAGCCTGCCAACAAAAACAGTATAATCATGAGTGGACCGAATAACGATCCTATTTTACTTAACAGTCCGCCGAATACAAAACCGATAAATATCGCGGTTAAATATACGACCATCCCGAATACCGCGATTTTAGCGAAACCCGGCCATACCGATACCGCTTTTTTCAGATATTCCGAAATCGAGTACTGTTCCTCTTTTCGGTCGCTATTCGGGACAATGATTACGTTATAGATTCCGGCCGTAAAAAGAATTTTCAGCGGGAACCAGGCGATATATATGATAACCGCAGCGATAATATAGACCGTTAGCGCCTGTGGATAATTTACCAGGATATCTCCGAGCACTTCCGGCGAGATAACCGGCCATAGCTTGAAAGCGAGTCCGCTATGTTCCAGATGAAGCCGCAAAAAGATTAAAAACGGAGCCATGACCAAAAGGCCGCCCACTATATGCAGGAGGGTCGAAAGAAGGACGGCTATCAAAAGCCTGCTTTTAAGTAATTTTTTCATAAAAATAACGAAAGTAAAAACTCAATAATAAAAACCGAATCCCAATCGAATGATATCAAGCGCGCCGAATGCGATTCATAATACAGACTATTGTTCGCGACTGACGCGTCTAACGGATACATGAAATACTCGTTTATAGCGGCGTA
>JAZGHS010000137.1:0-8072 GCA_036481315.1 Candidatus Zixiibacteriota bacterium
TTCCCGGTGACGTTATCCTCTCTACACCGATATTCGAGGCGTTGAAAGAGAAGATCAGCGATTGTCGGATTACCGCTGTAATCAGGCCGGAATCGGTATCGTTAGTAGAGAATAACCCGCACGTAAATGATCTGGTTGTTTATGATAAGTACGGTGTAGATCACGGGATATCGGGAATGATCAGAACCGCCCGTAAACTAAGAGGTAATCATCAGGCGATTATCGTGCAAAGGCATCTGCGTTCCGCACTAATAGCGTTTTTAGCTGGTATACCTGAAAGAATAGGCTACGAAAATTCCTCGGCAAAGCTACTGTATACCCGGAAAGTTCGTTATCGCGAAGAGTTCCATGAAGTTCGGCGATGTCTCTCCCTGATAGATACCGAAGACGGTGTCTATAAGCCGAGGATATTTATCGATGAGAAAACCGAAAAAGAAGCATTGGGGAAAATCAGCGATATCGGTATAACCGGCGAATACGCCGTGGTCGCGCCGGGTTCGGTATGGCCGACCAAAAGATATCCGTATTACCCCGGTTTGATTCACTTAATTGGTGAACGATTTGGCCTTCCTGTAATCATGCTGGGTGGGAAAGACGATATCCTCGAGGCTAAATCGATCGAGGAGGGATGTAGAATACGTCCCCGAAACCTCGTCGGCAAAACATTCCTTTTGGAATCGGCGTCTATTATATCGAAAGCGAAAATAGTTTTCGCCAACGATTCCGCGCCGGCTCATATAGCCGCGGCGATGGATACGCCAGTGGTAGCGATTTTCGGTTCCACTGTAAAGGAATTCGGTTTCGTTCCTTATTCAGAAATTTCCGCGGTGGTAGATATCGGCGAGCTATACTGTAGGCCGTGCGGGATTCACGGGACGGAGAAATGCCCGGAGAAACATTTTAGATGTATGATGGAATTGCCGCCGTCGAAAATAATTGAAGTCGCCGGGTTACTGTTCGGATGATGATTTAAGAAGCGATTGCGTGATTTTTAATTTCTCACTGGCCTCGGGAAAATCCGGTTTTATTTCAAGTGCCATACGAAAAACCTCGGCGGCTCTTTCGAGATACCCTGCCTTTCCCATGGTCAACCCGAGATTATACAGCACCACGGGGTTGTTAGGGTTAATATCGAGGGAGCGTTTGAAAGCGGCCAGGGCTTCCGGATATAGCCCTTTGTGATCATAAGCTAAAGCCAGATTCGCCCAACCGTCGGGATAATCGGGGAGTATCCTGGTACTGTTTTCAAACAAGATCAACGCTGAATCGATCCTACCACGAGAGACCTCGATCAGTCCCAGTTCGTAATAGGCCAACCCCGGCATCCTCTCTTCTTTATAACCGTATTGCGTTTGCGACGAATATATTGTCGATAGATCGTACTTTTCCAGGATATTCGACGATCCTTTCTCGACGATAAAAACGAACTCGTTTTCGGCAAGCTCGATATTTTTCTTTTCGATCGCCATCTTCCCTTTAAAATAGTGACCGGGAAGATAAGAGGGGAAAAATATCGTCAGGCTGTCGGCTACCAGATAAGCGGTCTCATTAGCTCCCATCATCCGCAAAGCCAGGATCTCGTTGACGTGTGCCTCCAGATGTTGGGGCGATTCGAAAACCGCCAGACGGGCCTCCTTCAACGCGTTCTCAGCGTCGCCTGTGAGCCTGTATAGTACCGAAAGATTATTATGAGCTTTTGTAGATTCCCCGCATTTTTTTAATTCCATTTGGAATTCATATCCCGCTTTCTCGAAATCGAGCATCCCGAAATAGATGATACCTCTATTCAGATGCGCCGACGGTACACACTCAGCAAGCTCGGCAGCGCGGGCATACTCATCCAGCGCTTTTTCGTTCATCCCCTTTTTGAGATAGACGTTACCGAGGGAAAAATGAGACATGGCGAAATTCTCATGCGATATGCCAAAAGGATCGAGATTCGTAAGTAGGAAAAGAGCGATCAGAACAATGATCGTTTTGACTCAGCGTTTATTATCGCCGCTTCTGATTTTATCAAAGACCCGGATTATCGCATATGACGCCAGAATGATAAGAAACGGCAATACCGGCAATCGGAAACGGCTGTTGACAAAAAACGCGATAACCGTCAGCATGTAGATGATAACGAAATACCCTACGACATGGTATTTTTTTTCCTTTTTGAAAAGAAGCAAAAGACCGTAAATCGAAAAGGGTGAAATTATGAAAAATAGCGAGGGAAGAAATTTGGTGATCGACGCGAATTGTCGGAAGAAATAGAGATTCTGATTGTTGGAAACCTCGTATCCATTCCAGAAATAGTTGAGTTTTCTAAGCATGAGTCCCAGCCAGGCGAAGGGACTCCCGGTTATGAACTTTATGGCCTTTTTATAATAAAACGATGAGACCTCCGACGGCTTTAAAGTATCGCCGAGCCTGCCGCTTTCTTTTTTGGCCCGGTACTCGCAATCGGCGTACTGCCAACTTGCTCCGAACTCCGGTATAATCGCGGATCTGCCGTCAGCGTATCCATTGTTGCCGATATAAAAGTTGATCCCGCCCTGGGAGGCTATGACCACAAAATCATCGCCAACCGCGATATTCCTGATTGTCACCGGCAATATCATTAAAAAACACCCGGCCAGAAGAGCCGAATACTTTAATAGCGTCGCTCTATATTGTTTGGGGAAATAGAATAACAGCCAAATTAACAATAGAGGTATGAATACGGCGTAATTCGGACGGGTAATAGTGGCTATCCCGAGGATTAAACCTGTCAGGAAAAACCGTTTGTACGTGGGGCGCTCCATTACCCTTATTATTGACCAGATCAGGAGGATACTGAACAGGACCAGGAGAGAATCTAAAAGCAGTTCGTCCTCGAAATAGATGAATACCCAGTAAAAGGCGCAGAGCAATCCGGATAGGACGGCTGTTTTCCTGTTGAAATACCTGTCGGTGAAAAGAAATATCAGCGCGCACGAGAGCGAACCGAGCAGGTGCTGTATGATTTTGGAAATCGCCAAAGATGGCCCCGCGATCGCGTATATCAGGCCCAGGAAATAAGCATAGAAAGGGGCGCGAAAAAACGGGCCGCTTCCCAGGAGATCCCCGGCTGCAATCTGTTTGGCCCAGAGATCGTGATATAAAGGATCGATTGTCGGCGTATCCCATCCCGGAAATCCGGATTTGACCTGGAAAAAATAGATCAATCGAAGGATCAAGGCCACGGCGAATATCGAAAAGGCCGCGATATATTTCGAATCGAGCTTCCTCACAAATAGTGATGATAAGATTTTTTGAGTTAGGCGGCAAGAACTTATGTCCTGAGAGACTCCGGGAAATTGAAATATGTTGCAGTTTTTCGGCATGGCGATTCAGTTAAAATCCATAGATTAGAGCCCCGGATTCAGTCAAACAAACTTCCCAATCCCGATCGAGCTTTTTTTAGCGCAAAACTATGGAACGTATGAGGTTTTAGCGTTGTTATTCAATTTGACATCTGGGCATGGTTTTTGTCTTGATTAAAGTAGGTCTTTTGCTTTATTTGATCAGTTAGGTGTTTTGGTGGCGTTTAAATTGAAAGTGAATGAATAGTTAAAACACAGGAGTTAATTATGAAAACCGGATTGTTAGCGGCTATCATTTTCCTGCTTCCGGCTATGGTTATGGCGGAGGCTCTGGAGACGGCGTTTTTGCCCAATGGAGCCGAGTATCTCGTGGATCGGTTTATTATCACCACCACGATCGATACTCCTCCGTTGGAGATGGGAAATGTCGTTGCAGGAACCGCCTTTACAGGAGTGACATCGATCGACAACTTATGCGCGCAATACAACGTAGTAAAAGTGGAACCATTTTATGACGGTCCGGTAAAAAGCGTCGGATTACGCGATCTTGTGCCTAGAATGTATATCTTTCATGTGGCGACGGGAGCCGATGTTATGGCCGCTCAAAGCGGTTTTAATAACGCGAGTAATATTGAAACATCGGACCTTTATGACATACCCAAAATCGCCTACGAGCCCGACGATCCCCAGCGAAACGTCCAATGGCATCTGACTAAAATCCAGGGATACGAGGCGTGGGACGTTATCAGGGGCGATACCACCAGACACGCTATTATATCCATCGTCGATACCGGTGTATACTGGATGCACAGGGATCTTGCCCCCAATATGTGGATCAACGAACTCGAGGATATCAACGGAAACGGGATCATGGATGACGACGACTTTAACGGCATTGACGACGATGACAATGGTTATATCGACGATGTTGTTGGTTGGGACAATGGATCTAACGATAACGATCCCAGTGAGGAGTCCCCCACTCACGGTACCCACGTGGCAGGATGCGCGTCGGAAGCTACGGATAACGGCCTGAATGGGGCGGGTATCGGTTTTTCAGCCCGTATTATGGCCAACAAAGGAGCCAACTCCGCCGGTCAGCTTACCGCTGTCTACCCGGCCATGCTCTGGGCTACCGAAAACGGCGCCCATATTATCAATTGCTCCTGGGGATCAACGTATTATAACGGGGCATACCAGAATTTGATCAACGGTATATGGAATAGCGGCGTGGTCGTTGTCGCTGCCGCGGGCAACGAAAATAATTCTCAGAATTTTTACCCGGCCGCGTACAATAACGTGCTTTCTGTGGCTGCTACCAACTCATCCGATCATAGGGCAAACTTTAGTAGTTACGGGGAATATGTCGATGTCGCCGCGCCGGGCGTGGGTATCTGGGCTACCTGGGCCACCGGTGGTTTTTCCTCTCTTCAGGGTACATCCATGGCATCGCCCATTACGGCGGGAACCTGCGGTCTTCTAAAAGCCGCTTTTCCCGACTATACCAACGCCGATATTGTCGAAACCATTATCGCGACCACGGATGATATCGACGATCTCAATCCCGGTTACGAAGGGATGCTAGGTTCGGGGCGGATTAACGCATACGCGGCTCTGGTATCAACGACTATGCCGAATATTATTTTGGAAGGTATGGAATTAACCATTACGGATGGCGATGGCGACGAGTCCTTAAATCCCGGTGAATCGTTTAGTCTTGTTGTCAGTCTTCATAATAGCTGGGCTGACGCCGATAACGTTTCGGGAACGCTTCGGAGCAGCGACATATTTACCGTCTCCGATTCCGTCGCGGATTTTGGTAATATACGGCGGAATCAAACCATAGATAACGGTGATACGCCCTTCACGGTGTCTGTCAATTCGGACGTGCTGCTGGATTCTTACGCTATAATACTTGAAGTCTCCTCTGATGGGTATGAGACGACTCTGGAAGTGATAGTAGAGATCTCGTTACATCAAGACGGATTCCCAAAGGAAATCGCCGGTCAAATAGAATCGTCTCCACTGATATTCGATGTCAATCGGGATGGCGACAACGAACTTATCTTCGGGGCCAACGATGATAAGGTTTACGTCGTTGAATCCGACGGGCGCAATCTTACGGGCTGGCCGAAGTCTGTTTCCGGTGACGTTATCTCCGGGCCGGCCGTCGGCGATCTCGCCGCGGTGGGTACTTACCAGGTTGTAGCCGTTTCCAAAAGCGGTCGGGTATACGTCTGGAACGCCGATGGTTCCTCCTATCCGAATTTCCCGGTTAATATAGGCGGATTGTTTTTCTCCGGTGTTATGCTTGTAGACATCGACGGCGATAGCGATCTTGAAATTGTAACCGGTTCTTTTAGCGATAACAACGTCTACGCTATACATCACGATGGAACTGAGGTCGATGGATGGCCTTATAACGGTTCCGCGAATTGGTATGGAAATACTGCTTCAGGTGATTTTGACGGCGATATGATTTCCGAAGTCGTCTGTGCCGGTTTCGATTCGCTGGTGAGCGTTATCGACGCTGACGGAAACCAGGTTTCCGGCTTCCCGGTTAATCTCGGCGCTATCGTATGGGCTGCAAGCGCGATAGGCGATATCGACGGTGATCAACAAACTGAAATCGTGACCGTTACAGCCTCGGGAGAGGCTTTCGCTATTAATCACGACGGCAGTATGGTTGACGGGTTCCCCGTAACTCTGGGCGGCTTATTGAGATCGTCACCATCTCTTGGAGACCTTGACGGCGATGGGTACCCGGAAATCGTATTCGGAAGTAATAATCAGATGGTTTATGTCCTGAAGGGCGACGGTTCTCAACTGGAGGGATTCCCGCAGGAAACCGATAATTCAATCACCGCCAGCCCCGTTATCGGTGATATCACAGGCGACGGCCAGCCCGATATAATCGTGGGAACCAACGGAGGCATGCTCTACGGTTTTGCCAGCGACGGTAGTATGTTGGATAATTTTCCGATTCAGGGCTCGACTAACGGGGCAATCGGAGCGACACCTGCCCTGGGAGATCTTGATGGCGACGGAGACATGGAAATCGCGGTCGGAATCAAGGGCGCCGGAAATAATCTCATGGTGATCGATTACAAACCGCAGGCGTCGACCGATAACCTGATCTGGCCGAGCTTTGGTAAGGATATTTGGAGGAGCGGTAATTTATCCGACGTGGTTACATCCGCCGACGATGAAATCGCTCAGCCGATAACTTTCGGCCTGGCGCAGAACTACCCCAATCCTTTCAACGCGAAGACGACCATCCAATTCAACCTGGCTACCAGGGGCGAAGTCGAGCTTTCGGTATTCGATCTTTTAGGGCGTAATATTAACGTCTTGAATTCGGAGATTTTAAACGCTGGCGCGCATAGCATGGTCTGGGACGGTACGAATAAGGCCGGAGATATCGTGGCCTCGGGAATTTATTTCTATAGACTTTCCAGTCCGGACGGTACCGAAACCAGAAGGATGCTATTGCTGAAGTAATCAAATATACAATCGACTTTTTAAAGGCCCCGGTTCGCCGGGGCTTTTTTCTTGGCTCGAATTGAAAATGAATGTATTTGATCCTCCCGACCGGGCTATTCCGTTTCAATTTGAAACGAATACTGACGTTATTGTTTAGAAGCGAAACACCGAGCCAACACTCCATATATATAGTTTGTTTATGAGTATGAATTGTCGATACTTGTGAGGAACTTTCAAAAAGGGGGGAATATGCTAATATGGTGCATCACCTTATTCTGTCTTGGAATTATCGCCTTCATGGATAGCTTTTTCAATTATGGCGATATTTTCCGCAGAATAAATTCGGTCGTCTTTATGCTTCTGTCTTTAGGTCTTCTAATCAGAACAAGCGTAATGATGAGACATGGACTTAAGCAAAAATCGCTCGGGAAGAACGAACAATCCGAAGATTATTCGAACGGAAACGGCCCGGCTACCGCTTCTAAAAGCGAAGTAACCGAGATGGTGCAATAATAGAATAAACTCTAAATTGGTTGTCGGTAGAAACTACTATCGGCAATTTGCGCAAAAAGGCCGATCCAGCATTTACTCGTAAGATCAGGCATCGAAAAAGATCGGTCTGACCTGTCATCATTTATATAAGGTTAATTTTCCGAAAGACATCATATCCGGGGAACCCCTTTAAGATCGGGTCTCAATTTATATTCGATTTATATCTTTCCCTTAAGTAACGAAGAAAACCACTTGGCATTAACAGATATTATGGATTTAGGGTAGTGCAACGGGATGCATAACGCCCGAAATGAATAAATCATCGGGATATTTTTGTACGCTAATTATAATCCGCTTCTCCATATAAGTAGTTTTTACTTGACAATTTAACGGCAATTTTTAGATTGAATTGAGGCGAATTAACTATAACTCTTTGGGTTTTTGTTCAATAAAACGTAAATAGCTAAACTGCTGAAAAGAATCATGCGCTAATGGGAATTAGCGATAATAAGGGAGATCGGATGAGGTTTATCGAATTGTTAAGGGTATTTAGCGTATTGGGAGCTTTCCTTTTCACGGCTTCTATTTCCGTAGCGGGTGTTTCCGGTATAGATTATAAAGCGGATCGATTCGTGATTTCCACAGAAAGGGGAGTAACACCGCCCCTCTTCGATATAACTGACGCCTCCTCTTCCACGACCGGATATGAAAGCCTCGATAATTTGGTTTCAACTCTGGGGATCGAGGCTATATCGTCTTATTATCCCG
>JAZGHS010000138.1:0-2190 GCA_036481315.1 Candidatus Zixiibacteriota bacterium
GAGCATAGTAACGACCACAATGTTCACCAGAGGAATGAACATCAGCAATACCCACCAGCCGGGTTTCCCCCCGATTTCACAAAGAAGCCAGATATTCAAGATCGGTACCCAGGCCATCCAGCTGTTATCGGTACCGGTTTTATTGGCGATCATCTGGATACTGAAAGAGACGTAAGTATACGCCGCGAACAATATCAGCAACGCTCCCATAGCTCCGCCGGGTTGAGTCTCCATAATCCCTCCTTTTTGGTTTATACAATGATATTCTTTTATCGGCTTCTACTACCCGAAATTATGAGTCCGTACCCATATTGAACCATCGTAACCGATTGAAACAGCTTCGAGGAGATAATTCGTTTCATGTAGTATTTCTTTAAGTTTTAAGCGTAACCAGCACTATAATAGGTAAATACGATCTTACTTAACTCAATTTGTAAGCGTAGTTCTGTCGATGTTTAAGTCGAGCGTTAAGGCTGAAAAATCTTTTAATTTTTCGGTTGACAAATCCGATACCAAACTGATATTATATATGCACATTTGTTCAGGTTAAAGGGGAGGCAATGGGCAAAGACAGAATTATCGCATTGGTCGATATGAACGCTTTTTTAGCGTCGGTAGAGCAGGCGCTCAATCCCGATCTGATCGGTAAGCCGGTTATAGTGGGGGGCGAACCGGGCACCCGAGGGATCGTTATCTGCGCGTCGTACGAGGCCCGCAAATTGGGAGTCGGGTTCGGGGTGCCTTTGGCCGAGGCGTATCGTCGACTACCCAGGGCTACCTTCGTTAAAGGCGATATCAAGATCTATCTCGATTACTGGCGTCAGGCGCAGGGGATTTTCGAGGAATACAGCCCGCTTGTGGAACCGGTCTCCATGGATGAGGCCTATCTCGATCTGACAGGATGTCGGAACCGATTCAAATCGGTGCGGGAGTTGGGGATATCTTTGAAAAATGAGATATTCGCCCGGCTCAACATCCGATGCTCCATGGGAATATCTGTCTCAAAGATGTTCGCCAAGATCGCCTGTAATATGCGCAAACCGGACGGTCTCACAGTTATTGGGCGGGAAAAGGCTCTGGCTATGCTACCGTCGTTACCGGTTAGACAGATAGTCAATATAGGATATAAATCCGAGCGATTGCTGACCGAACTCGGGGTCATGACCGCAGGGGACCTCCAGACGGTACCTCTCCCGGTCCTGACCGATCTTTTCGGGGTGCGGGGCAAGGAGTGGCATGAATATGCCCTTGGTATCGACAATCGTAAAGTCAAACAGATCTCCGGCCCCAAAACGATCAGTCGCGAGACCACATTCAATGCCGACTCGGTCGATCGGGAATTCCTCAATGGCACCCTATATTACCTTCTCGAACGTGTCTGCCAGAAACTGCGGGAATTGGATATGGTCGCCGGACGGATCGGAGCGAAACTGCGCTATATCGATTACGCGTCAACCGACGGTTTCAAGACGTTACGCTTCCCGTCCAATGTTGAGGGCGAGATTCATGGCCACGTAAAAACTCTGTTCGATCAGTTATACACCCGCAAAGTCGGGGTACGTCATCTTGGGGTGACCGCTGTAAAGCTCTCCCCCGCTTTTCGTCAGATACGGCTTTTCGACTCTGAACGCCCGTTCGATCTGGCCCGCGGCCTCGATAAGATCCGGGCAAATCTTGGTTATCATGCCGTATTCACCGGCCGGACAATGCCGTTGGGTAAGAATTTCCGGGAGGTTGTCGATGGTTACGAACTTCGTACCCCTTCGCTGTCGAAGTAATTTTTCGTTTCTGCACGGTGTCTCTCGTATCGATCAACTCCTTGATCGCGCGGCACGAACCGGAATTGGCGCGTTGGGCTTGGCTGAACTCGGCGGGATGTACGGAACGATTCAATTCTACCAAAAAGCGTTGGAATACAGTATCAAACCGCTGATCGGCATGGAGATCGAGACCGAGGCGGGGAAAATTCTCTTTTTCTCTATCAATTTCGACGGTTACGGTAACCTCTGCCGTCTATCGACAATCGATAAGCTATATGATAGAACACCTTCGCTGGAGGAGCTGTCATCATACTCTAAAAACCTGGTAGCTGTCGCCTTCGAAACTAACCGAATAGAAGTCCTAAAAGATATTTTCGGCGATAACCTATATTTCGGACTGGTCAATAACGGCGATATATCGAGCCGAATC
>JAZGHS010000139.1:0-3432 GCA_036481315.1 Candidatus Zixiibacteriota bacterium
ACTGCGCAGTAAGGGACGGCATTGACGGCATATCATTGGATTCAGCCGATGTCGATTTAAAACATTCCATTGTTAAGAACAATTCCGACAGGGGTATTTACAATTATCAGGGAATCCTAACTGCCGATTCCTGCAAGATAGAAAACAACGGCTATTACGGGCTTTATTCCCACAAGGCTGTTTCAATTATAGATTCCTGTCATTTCAGGGCCAATGAGAACTACGCCATATATTGCTATGTGCCCCCGGCATCCGGGAATAGGACAATTATCAACAACTGTTTGATCGATAATACCGGCAATGATGTGATTCCCTATGGTTCGCAATACGGCATTTTCTCTGGCATAGATCAGGTGCGGATAACGAATTGCTTGATCCGAGAATACGATCAGGGTGGGATCAAACTCTCCAGTTCGGACGCTATAGTAACCAATAATCAAATCCGACGTCATGGTAATTACGGGATTTATATTTCCTACATCAGCCAGACTCCTTACATTAGGAATTGTAATTTCGATAGTCTATCGGTAGGAATAACGATCGGAGCGAAAGCTTATCCTGATTTGGGAGATATGACATCATCTCCTCCGGATACCGGTTATTCCGATTTCGAGAACTGCTCCAGCTACTATATATATAAAATTAATTTTGGGCTCGATTCGGTAAAAGCCGAGGGGAACTACTATGGTGGGGTCCCGTCGTCATCAAAATTCTATGGCAATGTCGATTACAGGCCGTGGCTCAGGAGTGATCCTTTCCCAAAATTTCATGTTAATTCCAATTCGCCGAGTGAATTTAAACTATATTCGAGTTTCCCCAACCCCTTCAACCCCACAACCAACATCTCCTTTGCGTTGGATAAACCGGGACATACGGTGCTATGCATATACAATCTTCTGGGGCAACGGGTGACTACTCTGATGAACGAGTATCTCAACGCCGGGCAGTATAGTGTTGTATGGAACGGCAGAAACAGTTTAGGCGTGCAGGTATCGTCGGGGGTTTATTTTTACACCGTAGAATCGGGCGATCGTTTCGACTCGAAAAAAATGTTACTACTGCGATAAGGAGGGTAAGATGAAAAGTTTCATTATTTCGACGATATTGATGCTGGCAATCCCGGTCTTCGGAGCCGAAATTAGTGTCGAATTAGATCGTTGCGTAGTGATAAACGCGTCAAACGATAACACTGCCGAAAGCAGGTTCGCCTTTAATTTCACGCTTCCCAACGAGGTCGCGGGCAAGGAGATCATTTACGCCGAATTTTACGTACCTGTAGCGATCCAAAATCAGGAATCGGATCTGCTTTATGAATTCATCCTCTTCCCTTTAACCTCGGATTGGGCGGAAAACGAGATTGACTATGAGAACTCCGAGGCGATTACCGACAGCATGAGTATGGGAGCCTATACGGTTACCTTGGAGTCAACGAATGATTTTCATATAGATATCACGCCGTATATCATGGAACTCGTCGCCGGCGATCGGTCCAATTACGGATTAATCGCCTACGGAGATTTATTGGGCGATGCCAATATTCAACTGCCGGAAAATCTTGGCCAGGCGATTGTCAGCAACGCGGCTGTAAGGATAATCTATAAATAGGCCGATTTGAATAGAGTATCTTTAGCGGAAAGCCCCGATTTTGGCCGGGGCTTTTTTTTATAGCCCGATATCGTCATTTTATCAACAAATCCCCTTATATTCTGCCTTGCCATAAAAATCGATTACTCTTATATTCCAGAGCCGCGAGATGGCGTTAACTCTTTCAAAGAGGGTTTTATGGCTGGGATACGGACGATAAATAAAAGCCTCATAGAGGTTCTCAGGGGTAGTCGCGACAGGTTCGGCGACGTTCCCTGTATGAAAAGATATGACGGTGAGAAGTTCGTGGATATCTCCTACAACGATTTCACCGACCAGGTATTCCGGATTGCTAAGGGATTGTTGGCGTTGGGGTTCCAAAAGGACGACAAGGTCGCTTTACTCTCCGAAAACAGGCCGGAATGGGGCGCGAGTTATCTGGGCGTTTTGGCGGGAGGATGTGTTGACGTTCCCCTGGATGCCCTTTTGAAAATAGCGGGATGGAGCCATATACTTCGTGATTCCCAGGCCAGGGCGCTGATTGTCTCAAAAAACCTCCTCCCTGAATTCGAGCAGATTTTCGACGATTTGCCAGATCTCGAGTATCTGATATGCATGGATAAACCCTCCCCCGGCTCCCAGGCCATATCTCTCGGAGAACTCGAGGAAAAAGGCGCCGGATACGAAGGAAAATTGCCTGAACCGCAAACATCGGATCTGGCGGCTATTCTTTACACCTCAGGAACCACAGGCCAGGCCAAAGGGGTCATGCTCACCCACGGTAACATAACCTCTGATATGGACGGGGTTTTGCAGATAATCGACGCGGGACCGGACGACACTTTTCTTTCAGTATTGCCCATTCATCATACTTTCGAATGTACATGCGGTTTTCTCACTCCGCTGGCCGCCGGATGCTCAATAGCATACGCGCGGGGGTTGGCCTCGAAGCTGATCGTGGAGGATATTAAAAGCAACAACGCCACTATTCTATTGGGTGTGCCGTTATTGTATGAAAAGATGTTTGCCGGCATGATGAAAGCGATTTCCAAAAAACCGCCATTAACAAGATTAATTTTCAAGACCACCTACGGAATTAGTAAAATCATGCTCGATTTATTCAAAACCGAAGCGGGAAAGAAGATTTTCAAAGGATTGCGTGAAAAAGCGGGGCTTGCAACTCTCCGGCTAATGGTGGCCGGCGGGGCGCCTATGCCCCCTGAGATAGCCAAAGGCTTCAACCTCCTGGGATTTACATTTATTCAGGGTTACGGTTTAACCGAAACCTCGCCGGTTTTGACAATCAACCCGATAGCTACCCGACGAGACGCGTCTATTGGAATGGTTGTTCCAGGCGCCGAGATAAAAATTGTCGATACCGATAATCGAGGGATAGGACATATAATTGCCCGGGGTCCCATGGTTATGAAAGGATATTATCGCAATCAAGAAGCCACCGACGAGATTATAAAAGACGGTTGGATTTATACCGGCGATTCAGGATGGGTCGACGATGAAGGGTTCTATTATATCGCCGGGCGATTAAAAAACGTGATAGTCACACCGGCGGGCAAAAATGTTTACCCGGAGGAAATCGAGGCTGTGCTGAATTTATCCCCGTATATTTTGGAATCGATTGTTATGGCGCGACCCCAGCGCGGGACCCGGGGCGAGGAAATCCAAGCCGTTGTTGTGCCCGATTTCGAGTATTTTGACGCTTTCGCGGCCGAGAGAGACCAGAAATTCACCGAGAAGGAGATCGAGGCTACGATTAAAAGAGAAGTTAACGAGCGATGTTCTACACTCGCTGATTTTAAAAAGGTTAAATATATACAAATTAGGGAAGAG
>JAZGHS010000140.1:0-15613 GCA_036481315.1 Candidatus Zixiibacteriota bacterium
TGCGATATCTTCTTTTCTCTCTCTTAAGGGAGGCACGTCTATTGTAATGACTTTGAGCCTGTAGTAGAGATCATCTCTGAAACTGCTTTTTTTAACGAGTGTCTGGAGGTCTTCGTTTGTTGCGGCAATAACTCTGACGTCTGTTCTTATGGTCTCAATACCCCCGACACGTTCAAAGGTCTTCTCCTGAAGAACTCTCAAGAGCTTTGCCTGTAGCGAAGGGTTCATTTCACTTATCTCATCAAGGAATATGGTGCCGCCTCGAGCGGCTTCGAACTTGCCGTCTTTTCTTGCAATGGCCCCGGTGAACGCTCCTTTTTCATGTCCGAATAGTTCCGATTCCAGAAGGGTATCGGGCAATGCTGCGCAATTGACTGAAAGAAACGGTTTGTCTTTTCTAAGGGAGTTTTTATAGATTGCTCGAGCGACCAACTCCTTACCGGTACCGGATTCGCCATGGATCAACACCGACGCGTCGCTGGTGGCCACCTGTCCGATCAGCTTGGCAATCTCCATCATCTCAGGCGATCGACCGATTATATCGCCCGGCATAAGTTCTTTTTCTTTGGAAAAGGTTTCAAGTCCCTGCAGGTGCGATGATTTATTCAGAACCTGATTAACCAAGCTGGCTATTTTTTCTATATCGAAAGGCTTGGTAATGAATTCATATGCCCCCATCTTCATTGCCTCGATAGCGGCCTCGGTGGAGACAAATCCGGTCATCATCACCACCGGTAACGATGAGTTTATCTCTTTGATTTTCCCCAACACATCAAAACCGGAAAAATCGGGTAGATTGATATCGAGCATGACCATGGCGATATCGGGATCGCCTATTTTGGCAAGGGCCTCTGCTCCTGTTGACGCTATCTTAAGATTGTAATCGAAACTATGAAGATACTCGCTTATCGCGCTGGTTATCCTGGCGTCATCATCGACAATAAGAACGCAGGGTTTATCCATCGTAATTCCTGTTCTATCAATTCGTTCATTCGACATCCATAAGTTGACAACTGAAGACATCAAATTGGACATCGGCGAAGATCATTTATCTTTTCTCTAAATCGGCAGTATATTTTCAGGGATTAGCTATAAGCCTTTGTAAATTAAGAATCAGGTTGTTTTTTTCGCTGAAATCAGGGCTAGCGAAATAAAGTCCGTAAAAAAAGCTATATTTCTACAATTGAAGCCATCTTTTTATAATTTTCGACGTCTCGTCCGATGATTTCGGTCGAAATTTGGTCCCCTGAACCGACCGTGTGAAAAACGACCCGAATGAGCTTTTTTCAACCCGGCTGTCCAGGATAACCACGCATCCACGATCCTCCGCCGTGCGAATCAACCGCCCGAAACCCTGACGGAATTTAACGACAGCGTCAGGAAGTGAAAGTTTGGCGAATGCGCTCTGGCCATCCGCCTCGATCCGCTCCAGATTGGCCTTGAACCAGGGCTGATCGGGCACCGTGAATGGGAGTTTGAATAATATTAGCAGTTCCAGTAGATCGCCCGGCAGATCCACCCCTTCCCAGAACGTATTCGTTCCAAAAAGTACTCCCCGTCGTGAATGCTTAAAACGACGTAAAGCCCGTTCGGCGTTATATGTCCCACGTTGATAAAAAAGATCGATTCCAGCCGATTCAAGAGTCCCGGAAAGACGCCCCACGGCGTTTTTCAACGAACTGTATGACGTGAAAAGCACCATGGCTTTTTTCGCCCCGACTATCAGAATATCCTCCAACACTTCAAACGCCTTCTCCTCGAATTCGGGGTTTTTCGGCGACGGTAAAAAACCTGCGGAAATGACGGCGACCTTCGAGTCGATATCGAACGGTGAATCAAGGAGAGTGGAAATAGTTCTTTCCTTAGAGCTAAGATCGAGCCCCAACCGTTCGGCGAAATAATCGAATTCACCCTTCACGGTCAGAGTTGCCGATGTGAAAACGGCGGTTTTTAAATAATCGTAAAATTTCTGATCGAGCGTTTTTCCCACTTCCAGAGGAGCGGATTGAATCGATGGTGAGTATCGTGAGGACGACGGTATATCTATCCAGTATACGTACTCGGGGTCAACTACATATAATAGATCCGACGCCATGTTCCAGATTTTTTTCAATTCACCAGCGAATGCCTCGAGTCGCACGACTGTCTCACGTTTTTTAATGAGGTTTTCGTTATCGCGAACAAGATCGATAAGTCGATCAAGATGCTTGGCGAGATTCTCGAATCCGGCAATTAAATCCCCACGTTCGCTATTATCGCACGGATTATCCTCCCGAGAGATCCGTAGCTCTCTCGCCTCCCCTTTGACTTTATTATTCTTGATATTCGACGATAGCATATCGAAAAACGTTTTCGCCGTGTTTGTTACCGTAATTATACCGTCGATAACACTCTCAACAGCCCGTAATGAATCGCCGTTTTCTTCTTTTGTCGATACCACAAATCTCAGCCCCACCAGAAAACCGGATTGAGTCGGCCGGGAACTGTACATATCCCCCAAAATTATATCCAACGCGCGTCTGTCGAATTTATGTCCCAGGTACGATGCCGCCACCTTTTCCAGATTATGAGCCTCGTCGAATATAATATGCCCGGATTCCCTTATAAGTTCACCGCCCGACGCAAAATCGGCAAAAGCCAGATAATGATTGATTATAACCAGTTGAGCTGACTGAACCTCTCGTTTGACCCTCAAAAGGAAACACTCTTTTGCGAAAGGACAGCCTTGGCCGAGACAGAAACCGCCCTCGCACGATATCCTACTCCATATATAATGGTTGGCGCCCGGATTGAAACCGTGACACTCCGAGATATCGCCGGTTACGGTCCTCTCCGCCCAGAGGATAACAGACGCCAATGCCGCGCGATCATTTTTATTGAATGTCGTCTCCGCCTCAACCAAAAGTTCGTTGTATTTATAAAGACATAAATAATTACCCCGCCCTTTGAGTATTACCGCCTTGAAATCAAATCCCACAGCATCGAGAATCTGAGGAATATCCTTATAAAAAAGTTGTGACTGGAGATTTTTCGTATGGGTTGAGATTATAGCCTGCTCCCTGTTCAACGATGTCCACCAGCTTGCCGGAAGAAGATATGCCAACGATTTCCCCACTCCGGTAGGCGCCTCTATGATATGAAATTCCGAGCGATTAAAAGCCCGTGTCACGCCGACACCCATCTCGCCCTGCATTGGCCGAAATTCATAGCGATCGATCGCTTTCGAGAATACACCGCCGCGAAGAAAGTGATTTTCCACCGCCGCCTCATCGAGCTCAATATAATCCTCGTACGACTCCGGGGGTGTTTCACCAATAACATTATCCGGATACTCCGAATCATCGGGCTCCCCCGCCCTCAAATCGACTATATTCGTTAACAGGGGTTCCATCGATCTATGAAATAGCTCGATATCCCTATTTCCAAAAAGGGTTCGTCCTATGCGCTCCCTGGATGATACAGGCAGTTCGGCCAATCGTTCGAGTAATTTTACAAAAACGTCGCCGGTCGCCCTGCAATCACTTAATGCCCTATGCGCCGATCCGCGAGACACTCCGAAATACGCTACCAGGCTGCTGAGACTGTATCTCTGAAGCCTGGGGAATAAGATCCTCGAAAGAGCCGCTGTGTCCAGAGATTTCCTCTCAAGATCGGCGTTTTCGATTTCGCTTAAGTGAGGCTTTAAAAACCCCAAATCAAAATTGATATTCTGCCCGACTATCCAGGTGGACTCATCGAGAAAACGTTTGAAATTTTCAAATACCGAATCCAATACCGGCGCGTTTTTGACCGTTTCGTTATCGATCCCGGTTATCCCGGTTATTTCCGACGGTATTTTTCTGACAGGTTTTACAAGTTGCGAAAACGTCTCCACCAGTTTGCCATCGACAAACCTGGCCGCCCCGAGTTCTATAATTTCGTTTTTAGCGGGTTGAAGACCGGTGGTTTCCAGGTCGATGGCCGTAAAACTATCGAATCGAGTCATGGAATAATCGCCCCGGCTGTCGTACTTTCATGAAAAATCGCATCATCCGAATTATATATCTCTTTTATGGTGAGCGAAAGGGAAAATAAAATATGGATATAATTCATCCGATTTTCGCGCGAAGTTTCCCGTACTGTTTTTCAAGTGACTTATTGGATGTAACCCTGAACGCGGCCGCGGCCACCAGCCCGGAAACGTCAGATCTGCTTATTTTCACGGCAGGACCTGTCATACTCCGCCCGGGATTTTCAACTATCAGCCTCATTGTCTCCAACGCCAGCAGTACCGGTACGATTAAAAACATACGGACCCCTTTATGACCGTTCGGGATCAAAGTCGTATATGTCAACGCGTCATCGAGATGATTCAATGTCTTTTCGGCAAGTTCCCGGATAAAAGCATCCGCTTTCGAATCATTTACATTAGAGAGAGAAGAGGGGTCGAGGCCGTATTTGTTCATTATACTCAAAGGCAAATAGCAAACACCTCGTTCTCTGTCATCGGGGACATCCTTGATAACGTTTACTTTCTGCAAACCAAGGCCGAACGAATTCCCGAGGGCAGTCAGTCTTGCCGCTCTGTCATCATTAAAATTATAATGCTGAATAAACAGCTCGGTCATCATATGCCCCACCGTACCGGCGACATAATAGCAATACCTGTCCCAATCCTCGATATTCTTTAGCGCGACTATAGCCTCTCCACCCAATTGATAGAGACCGACAAATTCAGCCATACCCTTAGCCATCTCACCCGCCCAGCGATAAATGATCGGTCTGTGATTTTCGGGAAGCGATTCGAGAATATCAAATAGTTTTGATGTCTCCCCCAGCAAGCGATGATCGTCGCCGGAATCGGCGTCTATCGACTCATAGAGGAAAGCGATATCCTCTTTTAAAACCAACTCTCCTCCTGCCGCCTTTTCCAAAATCTCGCTCAATCGCGAAAGCCGAATCCTTTTCTGATCGCTGTCGAGGTATGGAGAATCCTCCAGGGTATCGGCGACCCTGCATAACAGATAGGAGACGAAGACCGAATCACGTAAACCGCGGGGAAGGAATTTTATCGTCAGGGCAAACGTACGGCTGACCCTGGGGATAAAATCATTGATGAATTGCTTACCGGTCTTTGTGGAATCAATCATTGTTATAATTTAAGCGTTAGCAATGAAAAAATCTACTAAGTAATAAACAACAAGAGTAAATTTAATTATTTTGAGTTCTCGGAGGTCAATATTCCTGGCAAAATTAATGCGACATGGCTTGCAGGTAATAAAAAGGGCGATTCGTTTAAAATCGCCCCGAAGGTTGTTAACCGGCATGGGTTAGTCTATAAGCACCTTCTCTAACCGTTCCACCAGGTATTCGATTTCGTCATCGCTGATTATCAGCGGCGGTGAGATCCTGATTGTATGACCGTGACTGTCATTGGCCAGTACCCCGAGATCTAATAGCTTACGGCAGAATTTCATTGCGTTGCCGTCGTTGACCTCTATCCCGATAAACAGGCCCCGGCCTCTGACCTCTTTCACGTGCGACGATCGCGAGGCTATCTCCTCTATCTTCCCTTTAAGGATATTCCCCTTCTCCTCCGCTCTTTCTGCAAGTTTTTCATCTATTAAGACATTGAGAGCTGCATGGCCTGCCACGCAGGCCAATGGATACCCGCCGTACGTGGAACCGTCGGAGCCGGGTTTGAACGCCAGGTCCATGGAGCTGGCATTGGTTACAAAAGCCGAAAGCGGTATCAGGCCGCCGGAGATCGCTTTACCAAGAATCAAACCGTCAGGCATTACGCCTTCATGTTCGAAACAGAACATCTTACCGGTACGACCCAGGCCGACCTGGATCTCGTCGAATGTTAGGAACAGGTCATGTTTGTCGGCAAGATCGCGTAATCCCTGAAGGAAACCAGCCGGAGGAATAAACATCCCTCCCTCGCCCTGCATAGGCTCGACCAGGATTCCGCAGGTATTTTCGTTGATCGCCTTTTTCACTCCTTCGATATCGCCGTAATCGGCAAAGGCGAATCCCGGCGTGAGGGGACCGAAACCTTCTTTGTATTTTTTCGACGTTGAAAACGAGACTACGGTAATCATTCGGCCGTGGAAATTGTTGGAAAAGACGATAATCTCCTGTTTGCCGTCCTCTATGCCTTTTTTCTTCCAACCGTAATAGCGCATCATCTTGATAGCGGTCTCAACCGATTCCACGCCGCCGTTTTTAAGCATTGCTTTATTTCCGTCGGTCCCGAATCTCGGTCCCAATTGCGGTACCAGCGTGGAGAGCTTCTTGACGAACAGCCCCAGAGAATCGGTGAAAACCACGTTGGAAATGACCGAACCATAGCCGCCCGCTAACGCGTCGGTAACCGCCTTCACTATTTTCGGGTGATGATGCCCCTGATTGGCGGCGGAATAGGCGGCCAGGCAATCGAGGTATTTGTTACCATCGTTATCGTAAAGCCAGGCGCCCTCGGTTTTGCGTACCACCAGATCGAGTCGCTCGTAATGCCTGGCGCCGTAGGTGCCCATGCATTCGAGGATCTCTTTATTCGTGCTATCTGAAAATCCGGTCATCTGTTTATCCTCTATTATCATTTCGGCCATTTTAATCTCCTGTTTAAAATATCTATAAATCTGTGGTGGTAAAGAGAATTATGTTGAAACGGCGTTTAAAATTGGCCGTTGAGGTAGATCCGCCAGAGTATTTTACGGATTAGCCGGTTGTAGATCTCGTTTTTCAAATCTAACAGTTTCATGGTCGTAAGCTAATATTTTAAAAACTTATGTCAAGGGGATTTGATATGGTAGTTTTTAGGTTTATGGGCGATAAAGGATTAGGCTAAAATTGTCTATTTCAAAAGCAACATCCTTTTAGTCTCGCTGAATTCCTCGGTCCTTATAGAGAAAAAATAAACGCCTGAAGAAGCGTCATCTGAATCCCAGGAAACCTGATGATTCCCAGCTTGTTTCTCACCCTCAACCAGCGTTTCCACCTTCCGCCCGAGGATATCGTAGATCTCGATTGTGACGTTTGTGGGTTCAGGCTGGCTGTAGCGGATGGTTGTTGCCGCGTTGAAGGGGTTTGGGTAGTTTTGGGAAAGCATGAACCTAACCTGAAGCGCTTTATCATTGGAGATCGGGGTTTGCCGATCGTAACGAAGAATCGATAAATAATGTCCGTCGGCTACATATATATATTCGTCCTGAACAAATAATCGTGAAGCCCGTCCAGGCGTTTCGCTCCGGACTATCAAATACGGGTTGCTGTTATCGGCGACACTCACCACGTGCAGACCCGAATCCGAGTCGGGGACATAGGCGTAATCCTCCGTAGCATAAATCCCAAAAGCCCGATCCAGAACGTCATAACTACCTATAATAAACGGTTCATCGGGGATAGTTATATCGAGTATCTGTATTCCCGAATCGCCGTCGGCTACATACGCGTAATCCCCGACGATATGTATTGCTCGGGCCTCTCCGGGAGTATCGCAGCTTCCGACCAAATCCGGGTTTTCGGGATCTGAAATATCAAATACAAATATTCCATCCTCCACCGCCGGGGCGTATAGATAATTCCCTGAACCGTACGGTTTTTCTTTAATTCCATCGATATCGTAGCTTCCGGCCAGAGTCGGATTCTCAGGATCAGTGATATCGATAACTCTCAATCCCACCTCCTGAACACATAGATAAACGTAATTTCCGGAAAAGTAAACCCCGCAAGCGCCGATCGGCGTATCATAAGTCCCGGTTAACGTTGGATTCGTCGGGTCAGAGATATCGATTACATGAAGACCGCTTGACCAGCGGCTGACATAGGCGTAATCGCCGTTTACAAAAACTCGTCATGTGTTCCCTTCCCAAAAATGTTCGCCCAACAAAATCGGGTTCGACGGGTCGGCGACGTTCATTACCATGAAGACATTGGACGGTCCGCTGGTCAGGTAGGCAAGCGTATCGACAACGAAAACATCGAAAACAAGATGCTCGTAACAACCGACCGAATCGATCTCCTGGGCTGAAACGGGTAAAGCCGCGAGGAAGACGCCTATAAGAATAAAACCTGATATTCGCATAATACACCCTTTACCTTAGAAACACCATCCGCTTCGTCTCGGTGAAATCGCCCGCTTGAATCTTATAGAAATAAACCCCGGAGGAAACACCATCCGCGTCCCAAATAACCTGATGATGACCGGCTTGTTTTTCTCCTTCCACAAGCGTCTCTACCCTGCGGCCGAGGATGTCGAAGATTCTGATGGTTACGTTGGATTCTTCGGGAAGATTATACCGGATTACTGTCGTGGCATTAAAGGGATTTGGATAATTCCGGCTGAGGGCGAAGGAAGATAGAGGGATATTTTCCGAATCGCTTATCTCTGTAACAAGATCGTTTTCCCACCACGAAATATCGTTCGCTCCATAAGAAGTTGCTAATACATCTATGTCGCCGTCGAGATCGATATCTATTGCGAATACACCGGAAGCATAATTGTAACTATCTTCAATAGTATGTTTGACGAAGTTTTGATCACCGTCATTCTCCCACCAGGCTAACATATCCGTAAACCTAGACGCTACAAGAACGTCGATATCGCCGTCACTGTCTAAATCGGCCGAATAAATTGCCTGGGAACCGTCCGAGTTGATATCGATTGTCCTTTTGACAAAATTCTGATAGCCATCATTTTCCCACCAGGATAAATCGCCGTCGGGGCTGAGATTAGAGCATCCCAGAATATCCAGATCTCCGTCTGAGTCCATATCCAAGACTTCCACCCAAAAGGCAGGGTAATTGTCTTCGATATCGTGTTGTACGAATTCCTGATCACCGGTATTTTCCCACCAGGATAGTTTATCGCCGAACTCCGCGGCCGTAAAAACATCGATATCATCATCGCCATCTATATCGGCGGCCGTGATGCATCGGGAACCGTATGAACTGTCCTCAATGATGTGTTTAGTAAAAACCTGCTCTCCGTTATTCTCCCACCAGGTTACGTCCCCTCCCAGAGTAGAAGTTCCTAAAACATCCAGATCTTTATCAGAATCCATATCGATCGCGAATATGTAATGAGAACCATAATAATCTTGCTCAATGATATGTTCTATAAAATTCTGTTCCCCGTCATTTTCCCACCAGCTTATAGTTTCCAGCCAGTGGGCGACGCTGAGTATGTCGATATCACCATCCCTGTCCAGATCAATTGCCCGAATAGCGAGGGCCCCGTCATTTCCCGCAGCAAATATATGCTTTGTAAAATTCTGATTTCCGTCGTTCTCCCACCAGGCTAACTCGTTACCGGTGTAAGCAGATCCCAATATATCTATATCGTTGTCGTGATCAAGATCGATTCCGAACGGGCACCAGGCCCCGATGAAACTCCGGTCAATCGTGTGTTTTGTCCAATTTATTTGCGAAAGGGCCGAATTGAAAATAACGATAATTGGCAGGATAGTTATCAACAACTTCTTCATGATATACTCCTTTCCATTTATTTTAACAAAATACAACTTCTGGATTCTGAAAAATCGCCCGCTTGAATCCCGTAGAAATAAACCCCGGAGGAAACATCATCCGCGTCCCAGATAGCCTGATGCTGTCCGGCTGGCTGTTGTCCCTCCGCCAGCGTTTCCACCTTACGCCCGAGGATATCATAGATCTCAATTACGACCTCCGAGGGTTCGGGAAGGCTGTAGCTGATGATCGTTACCGCATTGAAAGGGTTGGGGTAGTTTTGGGATAAGATAAACCTGGCGGGTAGTTCGATGTCTCGGGTATCGATATTGGTCTGACTTTCAGCCCCGCCGCCATAAGCGCCCATATCCGATCGCACGGTACCGAGTCCCAGGAAACAATCGAGGGTCGCATCGAGGCTGTCGGGATGTCCCATATCGACGCATGGCGAATCATAAGGATCGCCGCACTCGGTGGACATGAGGTGAAAATCACCGTTCTCCGGATCGCGGAACAGGGGATCTAAATCGATGTTGCTCTCGCCCTCCCAGCCGCCCTGGATGGCGCAGTAATTGAACACAGGGGCGCTGTCGTCATTCAGGTAAATCTCATCTCCGATATTCGTAGCGCTATCGGCCCAGAAAATCGTGTTTATTATCGTAACATCCGATGAATAACAATACAGCCCCCCTCCAAAGCCTCTCCCATTATTATATTCGAATGCTAAATTACCCATAAGCAAGTTATTACTGATAATAGAATCGTCGCCTCTTCCGATATACAAGCCACCTCCTCCATAGGCGGAATTCCTAACAACAATATTGTTATGAAATACTATATCCGAGCTTTCAGTGTATAAACCGCCCCCCCAGTCGGCGATATTGTCAGAAATCGTATTGTTATTTATCTGCGGTTCTCCACCATATAGACAAGCTATGCCCCCCCCTCTATATACTGCGTAATTATCACTCATAATATTGCCCTCTATAAGCGCATTAGAGTTTCCGGTGCAAATCGCTGCACCACAATCGCCAAAGTTGCTTTCAAATATATTGTCGATAATTTTCGGAGCTGAAGAGCTGCAATATATCGCCCCGCCATCATGCCAGGACGTATCAGCGTAAAAATAGTTGTTTCTGACGATAGGATCAGAGGAGCTACAATAGAGCCCGGCCCCTTGAAGAGCTTGATTGTTGCTAATTATATTACCTCTAATTAAAGGATTCGAATTATTCATACATTTTATCGCCGCGCCATAACTATTTGTAAAACCATTAATAATAGAAAATCCTATTATAGCAGCCGTGCTGTCTTCTCCGCTTTCCAACATTACAACCGGCCCATCCAAATCACCGTCTAAGATGGTCGTGGAAATATAACTCGTATCCCGCGTAGTCAAAAACAGCGATCCCAGCACGATATTATGCCCGTTATAATTGATAATCTCCACATACGTCCCCGGCTGAACCAGGACGGTGTCGCCATCTGAACTGACATCGATCCCCTGCTGTATGGTCAGGTAATCATCGGGGATGTTGATGATAGTGGCCAGAGATGTTGATTGAAACAAGGCCGCGACCGACAGTAATAATATGAAATATCTCATTTTTTCCTCCGCTTCAAAATGATGAGCGCGTTGTTAAATATAGGCAATTCTGGCGATCATGTCAATCGACAAAAAGCGCTTCCACATATGAATGGATTTTATGAACATAGAAACGAGCAATAAAAAAGGGGAGCTTGCATTGCTCCCCTTTTTATCCTCTCAGTTATTTCAAACTGAGTTTTATTTGTTCTTTTTTTCTTTCTTTAGTTTCCGTTTTTCCGCTAAGGTATGCTTGCCTTTTTTCTGCTGTTCCCTTTTACCCTTATCTTTTTTTCCCTTATCGCCCATACTTGTCTCCTTCTCTAAACTAAATTAAAGGCCTATCTCAACAATACCATCCTCTTTGTCTCGCTAAACGCACCCGCCCATATTCTGTAGTAATACACGCCGGATGAAACACTATTCGCGTTCCAAATAACCTGATGATAACCTGCCTGTCGTTCTCCTTCGTACAACGTTTCTACTGCCCGTCCGAGGATATCGTAGATCTCAATGGTGATATGGGACGGCTCCGGCAACGCGAATTCTATTATGGTGGTAGCGTTGAAAGGGTTGGGGTAGTTGCCCTTTAACGCAAATCTCGATGGCGCAGTAGATGATTCATCCCGGATATCGGTCATCGACTCGTCAGAGATCAGCGAAAGCGTGCTGTTCTGGCCGCCGTAGCCTCCCTGTAATCCGGCGACATACAATCTTACCTCCCCGGTTCCACCGACGGGGGCGGTCCAATCGAACGTCCCGCTGTTTCGATTATTTGATGAAAAACGGACGCCGTTGGTTTCTTCTGATCTACTGTAAGTTGATGTATTAGTTCCGGCGGAAATCACGCCCGCGTCTTCCGAGCCTCTGCCTACCCTGCAACTTCCGTTAAATTGCTTGATGGAGCTTCCGCCCGAATGAGATACCGCGATCGTATAAGTCTCTCCCGGAATATATTCGGATGGGAATCCATCGATCTGAATTGTCCCCCCCGAATTTTCATGACATGAGGACGCACATCTTCCCATGCAGCCCGGAGCCCCGGAATACCCGATATAATTTGCGCGGGCGAATACCAGAGAACTTGAAATTAGCAAACAACAAATGGTCGAGATTCTAATAAAAGCCTTCATTTATTCCACCGCCCTCGCACATCATTTCCGATTTATCCTAATCAAGATAAAAGATATGGGTTTTTAGAGAAATCGGCAACAAAAAATGCCACCCCGTAGGAACAAGCGGCGGATATGCTGATTTGCGGGTTAAAAGCTTTCCAACGCTGTATCAATCAGATCGTCAATCAGAAAAGATTACAAATCTCTCACGAAAGGTCGTCTCCGGGGGATCGTATATAATAATACGGGGATCATCGGGGCAATAAAAAAAGGGGAGTCGGTATGGCTCCCCTCTGTCATATCTACAAGACGCTAATCTTATTCCGGAAATTCTCTTTTTTTACTTTTCGCGGTTTATTTAGCTTCATTTTGTTTTTTAATATGCGCCAATATCCCGTCCCACTCTTTCTTGAATTCATCAAGGGAGACATCAGCACCATTCAAGACAGTACTCCAGTGACGCGTATTTGCCGCGCCCGCAACGGCCCCTTGAATCTCTGCATCGGTTGCGCCGAGCATACGTGCCATCGTGGTATGCGCATAGACACAATAATCGCATGGAATTTGTGACGCGACTCCAAGCGAGATGAGTTCGGAATATTTTGCCGGAATGGCCGCATCCGGACTGAGCGTGGCTTTAAACCACTCCCATGCGCCGGCACGCAAATGATCCGGATAGACTTTCATCATTACCGGAACTGTTCCGAAGGCAGCCTTCATTTCAGCTTCAGCCTTTTCATTTGCATCTGTTTGGCTCTCCTGTGCAAGCAGAGAAGTCGAGAGCATAAAAATCGCAATAGATACTGCGATGGCATTTCTTGTTAGTCTCATGATGTTTTTCATGACATCCTCCTTACGATGGCTAAGTGTTATTAATTTGGGAGTTTCCGGGTTATTTGGTTCCCTGGAGACGATTATCTAATAAGGATTATATGGAGCCATGTAGTCCATGTCAAGAAAAAATCGTGAGTTCGCGGCCCAACCAAAGTGTTTACGGTTTAATGTCGTTATTGTCAGTAACGCAATATAGAATAAGCGATTACGGATGGTAAATAATTATCAACAAAAAATGCCACCCCGCAGAATTGAACTGCGGACACACGGATTTTCAGTCCGTTGCTCTACCAACTGAGCTAGGGTGGCAAATACTATTTCTTTTCAGGCCAGAATATAATCCCGAAAAACAACCCGGTCAAGAATAATCACCGCTTATTATCTTTCGGGTAATAAATGTATTCGATAGTCGCCTCGGCCTCCGAACCCCTGCGGCCGATTCTCAGGATAGTCATCTCCGCCCGGCCCCGTTTGCTCTCCGCGATTATCTTATCGCCCTTCTTAATCTTGATCGTCTCCATCTCCCTGACGTTAATAATGCCGGGCTTGCTGAAATAAGTCTTGCGCAAGCCAGCCCCCAGCCTGCTCGGCGACGATAATCCGTACTGATCGCCTTTGGTCCAGAAATAGAGATCGCAATGCTTATCGCGGGACGGGCTATATCGGCCGGTATCGAACTCGAACCCGCCGTTATCGGCGGAATGATTGCTGGATATTACAAATACCCCTCCTGCCATAGGCACGAACCTGACCTCGTTCGACGCTTTCGATTCGACGCCGTCGGGGCCGAGAGTCCGAATAGAGACAAAATACGTTTTCCCGTTTTCCAGATGAGTTATTTCGTAAGATTCGTTATTTCGATCGCCGTCGGTATCCCCCGGATAAGGGGTAAAATTATGCGGTTTCGGGCGTTTTTTCTTCCATTTGCGGAAGTCCTCTTTTAAGGATTTCTCCGAGAGATAAATATTGTAGCCGTAAGTTCGGTCGTTTTTGCCCCGTTCGACAGACCATGTTATATCGGCGCCGCGGTTGACGATTTTGACATCGAGATCGTAGGGTGACGGTATCTTCTCGGTACCTTTGGGGCCGGGAATACAACTTGAAAGCGCGATTGCGAGAATAGAGACGGAAGCGATGATCTTCTTAGCGGAAATAATAGACAACCCCCGCGCTAAACTGCGCCAAGTCCTGGTCAATTGTAAATTTATCAAACTGGATATCGGGCTCCTGAGCCCTCAAACTTCCGGAACCGTTATGCCATTTACCTTTGAGATCGATCCATATCTTTTGGGAAACTTTGACATACAAACCGGTCTCGAAATGACCTCCCACGGCGGTGCCGGTATCACGGGAACCGCTAACGATAAATCCGTTATCTTTGATATCGTCAAGCCGCATGGCGAAAATGGAAATCCCGATTCCGACATAGGGTACGACCGGCTGTCTGGGGGAAAAATCGAATATAACCGGGATGGTCGCGGAAAAAACTCCCACCTGGTATTCGAGGTCATGCCTTATACCATATTCCATATACGATGGATTGTTATTGATAATCTCGCCTCTGGTCTTAAGGCTGTAAATGGTAAACCCTACATCAAGGGCGAAATTCGGATAAAATCTCCAGATATACCCCAGGCTCATAGTAGGCGCTTTGTCGAATTTGTCCATCTTATCCGACGTGTTTAAATATCGTTCGCCGTAATAATTGTTAACGTAATCGATAAAACTGGCAAACTCGGGCCCACTGACGACCCCGATATTAGCGTAAGGACCCTCGGTAAGCGGTTTCGATCGATGTTTCCCTCTTTGCGCGGAGGCGATTCCGGCAAAAAGAAAAATTGTCAGTAGAAAAGTTAAATTTCTCATGCCGGGGAATCTATAGAATAGTGATCGAAAAATCAACCAAAAGATGGGGGATATCCGCTTTTAAGGAAGACTATTTTAAAAAGGTGATCCTCTTCGTAATGGAATGATTATCGGCCGCCAGACGGCAGAAATAAACGCCCGAGGGGAGTTGATCCGGATTCCAGACAACCGAATGACTGCCCGCGGTTAAATAGCCGTCGAAAAGGTTGTTTATCCGCCTTCCGAGTATATCTAAAATATCGATCCGGATATCAGCCTGATTTGCAATCCGAAAAGTGATGTTTGTCGAGCTATTAAAAGGATTGGGTGAAGTTGAGAAGTCCAAAAAAATATTCTCATCGTCTTCTATTAGCCTTCCCTCTACTACATTAATGATGCCATCGTTTTTCTCGGGATGGATGAAATGGAGTTCTATGATACCCGATTGGTCGGAATGAGTGGAGTCTACCAAACCGGTATAGAGAATCTTATGCGGGTCATTGCTGAAAGCCAATAGTATCTCGCTTCCTATGGGAGCGTCGGGGCTTACGGTCGCGTGCAAATTACCCGCGAATCCATCGAATTCGCTATCAGAAGGTAGAATAGAAGCAACACCTACGCCGCCTTCAAATATACGTATGAATGCTGGTAGCGATTCAGTAAACTCAAAATCTGTAATTTCAAGGAAATCGGTATTATATCTGATATAAAATTGCAGGCCTAACAGGTCTCTATTTGTAGAGATATAAACAGGTATTTCCAGATCTTCTCCGGGCGACGCTTC
>JAZGHS010000141.1:0-12607 GCA_036481315.1 Candidatus Zixiibacteriota bacterium
GACTTTTTCTTTGGGAGTGATGGTTACCAGGAACCGATCGCCTTTTTTATTTATGAATCGGTCGGTGATATCCGATGGCAGTGACGCGACCGTGATTCGGCCGGTATCGGCCATGTTCAACGCGTTGTCCCTGAAATTCGGAATATAAAGGCGTTGGAAATTATTTAGTCCGGATAGGGCGGATTCAGGATCACCCTTTATTCGATCGATCAGGTCGAGGATCAGATTGATATCGCCTTCTTCCGTTCCGATAATCCGGGCGCATTTACTGTCGACTCGTTCCTGTCCTCCGATAAAGGCCATCTGTCCGAATTCATATATGTTCATCTCCAAGCGTTCCAGCTGTTGGTAAAGCCTTTCGAGATCGCCATTATTGATAGTATTCACTTTTTTGTTGTTCAGAAGATAGGACCGGATCTTTTTGATATGAGGCAATCGTTTCGCCTGTTCATCGTCGGAGGGAATAAAGTTGGAGATGCTTTCCACAACGCTTACCGACGGCACCTTCTTAGCTTTTTCGGCGAACTCTCTGACTTCTTCTACGCTCGAGCCGGTGATCATGACGACATCTGTGCTCATATCGAACGCGGTTATCAGCGAATCCTGCAGAACTACCGACGGTATCCCCTCAGGTTCCATGTTGAGGTAATTGTAGTCGAATTTGACATTGATGGCGAAAAGGAACAGGATAGCGGTGACTATAAAAGCGATCGAAAATGTAGTTTTGGGACGCTTCGCGCCGAATTCACCAGCATCGCCGAGAAAACGGAATTCCAGACCGGGCTTGACTTTCCGGTGTTTGCCATTCTTCCGTAATCGCCCGGCTATATTTTCCTGGAGAACAAGTAAAGCGGGCAAGAATATCATAGTACATATCATCACCGATAACACGCCTAATCCAAGTACCAATCCCATCTCCTTTATTCCCTTTGTATCGGATATCATGAGGGAGAAAAAGGCAATTGACGTTGTCAGGGCGCCGGTGATTATCCCAGCTCCGGAACGAGATAGGGTATAGGACATAGCTTCTACGGAGTTGTCTCCCGCGCTCCTGCGTTCTGTGTATAACGAGATTACGTGGATGGAAAAATCGATCCCCAGGCCGATCAGGATCACCGCGAACATTGAGGTCATAAGATTGAGGCTGTCTATAAATAGAGAAATTATCCCTGTGGCGAAGGCGATAGATAGAATCAGGTTCAATCCGGCCAGCAGGGGAGCGGTAATAAGACGGAACGATAGAATAAAAAGAGCAATAACCAGAATCAGCGCGAGGATCGAAGATGTCTTCATATCCTCGGTGGAGAATAGCATTTCGTCGTGAGAGAGAGGGATCGTCCCGGTTAAGCCGGCGTAAACGTCGGGGTATTTAGATTGATAATCATCCATGAGCGATTGAATGGCGGCGGTCGATTTCATTATGGGGTCCATGTCGGTCAGGCCGAACGCCGGTTCGATGAATACCAGAAGTGTCTTTTTATCCGGGGAGATGAAATAAGGATCGCCCAATATAAGACGCTCCACGGCGGTCGACATTCTCTCTTCGGATATATAGTTATCATCGGAAAACAGGTTCATGGTGTTAACCCAGTATTCTAGTCCGTCGAGGGTGTTGATGGCTCCGTCCTGTTTTTCTTTTTCGGTTAAACTCTCCTCCTCGCCGATATACATCCGCTCGAAACTGTCGTTGATATGTGTTAGAAGGGGGATCAGATTCAGATCTTTATAAATATCGATCGATTTCTCGAGATCGGAGCTTTTGGTAAGCATGAAACCATGTTCGCGTATGAATTCCACATCGAGTTTGTAATCGACTCTCTTGACGTATTCGTCGAGTTTCTCGATCTCGGGGACTATCTCGTTGGCGTACGCCTTAATCTTATTTTCCTGACCTATAAGCACAAGGATGGAATTGGATGTGCCGGTATATTCATCTATAATAGTATTGAATTCCTGTACCAGGGGATCGTGTTCGGGAAGAAGATCCGACCATCGGGTGGTCATTGTCAGGTTAGATGCGAACGAGGCGACAATAAGGAATACGAGAAAAGATATAATTGTTACCGTCGCTGGGTGTCTAGCCGAATAGCTTCCCCAGGCTGAAAGTAATTTTTCACGCATAAAGTTTATCCTTTACAAGATTAAAAGTAATAGCGGAGTCTGATCAGGCCGCTTTGCCCCAACTCATCAGAATATGCGGTTGAGGGTTTGCCGGTATTAATATACATAAACAAATTTATATCCAGGTTTTCCGCGAAACTATAATAAAAACCCGGTATAAACGCGGCGCTATTGTCTGAGATGCTAAAGACGATGGAATTGTTCAAATGAATCAAGTCTGTTAAGGGATAATCAGCATATATATACAGGTTTTCCCTTGAGATGGATTTGATTTCGCCTGTAAAGAGAAGCATCCAATCATTGAGATCGTAGTCGTCAGAATTATCTTTACCGAAACCGTTATAGTAATATTCGGCTAGAACGTATAATTCGTTATCCAGAGTATAATCCACTCCGAAATCTATCTCCCAGAGATTATCATGTAAAGTAAAGTCATTATAGCCACCCTCTCCCCAGATACCGAGCCCAAGCAGTTCGCCGGCGAAATCGCCGCCATAGAGACGTCGATACATTGACTTATAAGTGTAGGTTCGATAATCTATCGGTTCGTAAATAGTCTCTATGAATACGCCGCTGAAGTCGAAATGCCCAAGGCCGCCTTTGAGTCGGACGAACTTTGTAGAACGCTCGCCTGTCTCGCCGGCATCGAAGATAAAAGACACATTGTAGCGGGATATCAGAGTCATATCGATTCTGAAGGCGTTGTGGCCCGGTTGTTCGTAAGCAGGTTCGATAAGGGATTTGTAGTTAAAAAGATCGGTGGGGTTCCATACATAACCTGTTCCAAGAGAGATCTGTTGTTTCCCGGCCGTAATATCGAATCTGCCTATAGGAAATTTCACGTAGACGTTATCGAGGAATAAAGTGTCTTTATATAATACGGTTAGAAACCCCGGAGGTAATATTCTCAATGAATCGGCTATCGATCGAGGTAGAAAATCGGGAATATACCAATTGGTGTTTCCATGATATGTTATCAGATCGACATTTGCCGCGAATTCAATGTTGTTAGACATAACCGATGAGAGATCGACCCGGAGCTTGTTGGAGATTAGCTGAATATATTTATTATCGAGGGAAAGGCCGGAGTATTGTGGCTCATAATATCCGAATATTTCAAGCTCTTGTCCAAAGGACCGAGAAAATAACGACACCCAGCATAATAGAATAAGAAGATATCTGCTCACCGCTTCATCCCTCGCTCGGTAAACAGGTCATCGTCGAGCTCTTCACCATAGGAGATCTTTTCGTATTCCATAACCGTATCGGTATCGTTCTGAACATCGGTCATGACCATTTTCATCGGGGTCAGGATATTGTCGATTTCCCGTATATCGCTGATAGTCAGCCTTTTCTTATGCAATTGCGGGTCGTCCTCATCGAAATAATCTATACGCATGGGCATATAGCTTTCTTTGTCGATCCACATGAGCAGGCGGGAGTAACCGGAATCGGAATTTTCGTTTTTTAATAGTTCGAGCTTGTAACAGACTGAGCCGTCGATTTTATCGTCGTCGAGAAGCGACGAAGTGAACTCGTTCAACCAGGCGTCACCGGATCCCATATCCTCGTACGAAAAATCGCTTCCCTCCATCTTCTGTTTTTTGGCGTGAGTGGCAAGTTTACGGACACGGTTAGTGCGGGGGAAATAAGCCCAGATATCGTCGGCGTTATTGAGCATAAGAATCGTCTGCCCTTTAACCCGTTTGGGGGCGATATATTTCATCAGGCTTTTCTCGCCTTTGTTTTTAGCGTAAGATTCGAATATAAACTCGCGTTCCTGACCGGATGTAGTGGTGATGGTCATTTTCGTTGTTGCGGTTACGGTCGGTTGGTTCATAAGCTCATTTGATCGGGCGATGATATCATCGGCGGTCAAATCCTGGCCGGCAACCCTGCTGAACGCTAAAATTATCAATAGACCCGCAACGGTTTTCATTCTGATTTTCATCTGTTATCCTCAATAACCATCATCGTTTCACGTCATTACAAAGTTTAGCAATATGAGTATCTGATTTTCGCCGGGTATAGTCAAGGGGATTGTCCCAGAATTCAGCGAAATTAATCGGCTTGACACTCTTGCGGACGTTTTCTATTATGAATGCCATGGAAGAAAAACGAAAACTCGCTTTTTTTGTAAACGGTAAGAAAGTAAACGTAGAGGTAACGAAGGGGACGACCCTGCTCGATATCCTCCGAAAAGACCTTCGCTTGACCGGTACTAAATGCGGATGCGGAATCGGCACCTGCGGCAGTTGCATGGTTATTATCGACGGCCGGGCGATGAGGTCGTGTCTGATAAGGCCCGAAAGACTCGAATCCGCCCGTGTGAAAACGGTAGAATCGTTGAATGTTGGGAATAAATTACATCCTTTACAGAAAGCGTTTATCGATCGACAGGGTACCCAATGCGGGTTTTGCGCTCCGGGCATGCTCATGTCCGCCAAGGCGCTTCTGGATAAAAATCCCAAACCGACAGTCGAGGACATTAAGAAAGGCCTGCGACGAAACCTCTGTCGCTGCACTGGCTATCAGCAGTCGATAGAGGCCGTGCTGGAGGTTTCTGGGCAACTTCCGTCGGATGAAAGGATCGGCGGGTTCGATATCGTAGGTGGTGTTGATGGCGCCACATGGATCGGTAAGTCAGTTCCTCGTAAGGGGGCAGAAGAACTTGTGACAGGTATAGCCAGATTCACCGACGATCTTCCCGACCCCGACGATATTCTTTACCTGGTGACGAAGCGGTCGGATCGGGCGCATGCGAAGATCATATCGATTGATTCAACCGAGACGATGAAGGTCCCCGGGGTTATCAGGGTAATTACCGCCAGCGATATATCTGGCGAGAATTGTTACGGCAAAATCGTGCGGGACATACCTGTATTAGCCGAGGATAAAGTACTTTCTTACTCTGACGCTGTAGCGTTGGTGGTTGCCGAGAGCTACGAGTCGGCCGACAAGGGGCGTGAGGCATTGAAGATCGAGTATGTCGATCTCGAACCGATATTCGATCCGGCGCGATCGCTTGATTCAGACGCTCCAAAACTGCATTCCAAAGGGAATCTTTTATACGAATTTAATATAATTAAAGGGAAAATAGATAAGGGGTTCGAAAAATGCGACGTTGTGGTAGAGCATGAGTTTTCCACTTTAAGCGTAGACCATGCTCAGCTCGAACCTGAAGCGGCGATCGCTTATTTTGACGATGCCGGCAAGCTATGTATCAAGGCTCCGACCCAGCATGTCTATTTCGACAGGTTAAATATCATCCGGGCGTTGGGAGTTCCCAAAGACGACGTACGTGTCATTCAACCGCCGGTGGGCGGGGCGTTCGGAAAACGCGAGGATGTTTACGCTCAGATTCATACGGCTTTAGCGGCATTCTTGTTGAAAAGGCCCGTTCGAACTGTCTATAACCGTGAGGAGACATTCGGCGTCACCCAGAAGAGACATCCCGTAAAAATAAAAATCAAGGTTGGAGCGAAAAAGAGCGGGAAGCTCAAAGCATTTTATGCCGATATTTTAGCCGATACCGGCGCTTACTCGTCGTGGGGGCCGAACATACTGCGAAAAATCTGTGTCCATGTAAGCGGGCCGTACGAGATCCCCGCCGTACGGGTCGAGGGGAAGTCCGTTTACACGAATAATATTTTCTCCGGTGCGATGCGCGGGTTCGGCACGCCGCAGGCGGTATTCGCCTCGGAATCGGCGCTCGATATGCTTGCCGAGAAACTGGGGATCGATCCGGTAAAATTCAGGATGATAAACTCGTTCAAACCTGGATCGAAAACAGCTACAGGGCAGGAAGTGAAAGTGGCTCCCGGCAGGAAGACGATTAAACTTGTGGCCGATAAAGCAGGTTGGAAAAAGCCTAAAGGTGTTCCGGCTATGTCGAATCTGAAACGGGGCAGAGGTATCGCGTCGTTGTGGTACGGTATTGGATTCGGCGCGGGAATTCCCGATCACGGTGATGCAATAGTCGAGTTGACCGCCGACGGCAAAGCGAAGGTGTTCGTATCGACAGTCGATTACGGGCAGGGTTCGAATACTATTTTCGCGCAAATCGCCGCCGAGACGTTGGGTTTAAGGATGAGCGATATAATAATGGTTACCGGCGATTCCGATATCACACCCAATTGCGGATCGACCGTGGCTACACGTCAGACGTATATCACCGGCAACGCTATCAAAAAAGCCTGTGATATATTACGCGCGGATATTCTCTGGGTAGCGTCGGAAAAGCTCGCCTGCGATATCGAAGACATTATTCTTAAGAACGGCGAAGCGAGCAGGATCTCCGATCCGAAGAAAACGGTTCCATTATTCGAACTGTTCACGTCGTTTAAAGATTTCGGCAAACCGCTACGACGGGAAGCGATATTCAAAGGCGAAAAATTCACCCAGCATCTCGATCCGAAAACAGGGCAGGGCAACGCTTATCATCCTATCGCCTACGGCACCCAGGCGGCAGAGGTCACTGTCGATACCGAAACGGGGAAAGTTACAGTCGATAGAATTATAGCCTGTCATTATATAGGAAGAGCGTTGAACCCCGAATCTGTCCGAGGGCAGATTCTAGGCGGGATTTCGATGGGCTGGGGATATGCGTTGACCGAGGACGTCAAACAGATCGAAGGCAGAGTGACTGCCGATAATTTCGGTCAATACCGGATCATGAAATCGTCCGATATGCCACAATATGACGTTATCCTGCTTGAAGACCCCGAGCCGACCGGGCCTTACGGCGCGATCGGTATTGGGGAGCCTCCCACGGTAGCTACAGCGCCGGCAATTCTCAACGGGATCTACGACGCTGTCGGTGTTCGGATTACGAGTCTTCCCGCCACGCCGGAGAAAATTCTGGCGGCGCTGAAAAATAAATCAGTTTCGGTATGAAGATTTCAGGGGTAGTCCTTGCCGCTGGGAAATCGTCGCGGATGGGACCTAATAAGCTGTTGCTTCGATACCGTGATCACAGCGTAATCGAGGAAGTTTTAACTCAGATATCTAATTCCGATCTTGGGGAGGTTATGGTTATCACCGGGTTTGAGAATGATAAGGTAAAGGGTGTAATTAAGAAATTTAGTGACAGTTTCAGAATCGTTTATAATGGAAAATACGAAATGGGCAGGGCCGAATCGATTAAGCGAGCGGTGGAGAATGTCGCTGGAGACTCCGACGCCCTCTTATTCATGGTGGGGGACAAGCCGACTGTGAAAACCGAGTTGATTAACAAGGCGATTGATGAATTTAAAAGGAAATCGCAGTCGATATTGTACGTGATGACCCCGGAGGGACGGGGGCATCCAATAATTTTTTCGAAGAAATTCTTCGGTAAGCTTCTGGGATTATCCGGGGATTTAGTCGGGAATGAACTGATCGAGAAATATAAAAACGACGTGATAGAGCTTGCAGATGACCATATTCAGGTTGATATTGACACACCGGATGATTACGAAGGGTTGACCGAATGATCGATATCTTATTAGAATTATCCGATCTCCAATCCTCCGGCAAGCCGTTAGTGCTTGCGGCTATCGTAAAGACGGCGGGATCGTCGCCGAGGGAGGCGGGGGCAAAGATGCTGGTTTTCCCAGACGGTTCTATATCGGGCACTATAGGCGGAGGGAATTTCGAGAAGATGGTCATTGACGATAGTCTCGGCCTGTTCAAGAGCGGTAATTCAAACATAATCAAAAAATACCGTTTCTCGCAAACCGGACCCGATTCCACGGGGATGTGTTGCGGTGGAGAAGCGGAGGTTTTTATGGAGCTGTATGGCAAACCGGATAGACTTGTCATATTCGGGGGTGGGCATATAGGGATGGCTTTATCTCGAATTGCAGGGGATCTCGGTTTTCAAATTACGATTGTGGATGACAGGCAGAAAACGCTCGATCAGTATCAATCGTCGATAGAGACGATTCTAACCGACGACAATTACAAGCAGAATTTCCCTGCCCTGGATAATAGCTGTTACGCGGTCATTGTAACCCGAAGTCATAAATGTGATAAATCGGTTC
The DNA here is from genome assembly GCA_036481315.1 of Candidatus Zixiibacteriota bacterium. Classification (GTDB taxonomy): domain Bacteria; phylum Zixibacteria; class MSB-5A5; order UBA10806; family UBA10806; genus JAZGHS01. The sequence goes on from JAZGHS010000141.1 coordinate 8,145, forward strand.
TGGAACAGGCGCTGGCATTCGATTGCGCATATATCGGAATGATTGGCTCGAAGACGAAAGTGGCCAAGACCAAGGGCGCGCTGAAAGATCAGGGTTTTGACGAGGGTAAGTTAAACGCAATACGCGCCCCCATAGGAAAGGATATTGGCGCCGAAGGGCCGTATGAAATAGCCGTTTCCATAGCGGCCGAACTGATCGCGGTCAAGCGAAAAGCAAGTGAATAGCTCTCTCGATGATATAAAAGTCGTGGTCCGGGGAGCGGGGGAGCTGGCTTCCGGGGTTATTCTTCGATTGACGGTTTCCGGATATAAGGTAATTGCGTTAGAGATGGAAAATCCAGAATGTGTCAGACGAGCGGTTTGTTTCGCCGAGGCTGTTTACGACGGCGAGAAGACAATAGAGAGAGTGAACGCGAAACTGGCCGGATCAGAGAATGATTTAATAGTAATTATCGACGATGGCAATGTGCCGGTTTTGATCGATCCCGATGGCAAATATCTGAAAACAAAGCCGGATATCCTTATCGATGCCAGGATGCTCAAACGGGATATCGATATGTCGATGGATATGGCCGAATTCGTGATCGGCTTGGGTCCCGGGTTTACGGTCGGGAAGAATTGCCACGCCGCGGTGGAGACCAATCGGGGGAACGACTTGGGACGGGTATTATATAACGGTTCTCCGGAAACGAATACAGGAATTCCGGGCGCGTTAGCGGGTAAAACGACCGAGAGAGTGCTTAGGGCTCCGATTGCGGGGATATTCAGTTCGCCTAAACAAATCGGTGATCAAGTTAAAGCGGGAGAAGAGGTTGGGCTCATATCCGACCGGTCGGTCAGGTGCCGAATTGCAGGGATTTTACGGGGTTTGCTCCGCGACGGGTCGTCCGTACGTGAAAACCAGAAAATCGGTGATATAGATCCTCGCGGAATCCGGGAGGACAGCTTTAAAATCTCCGATAAGGCGAATGCGGTGGCAGGCGGGGCGTTGGAGGCGGTTTTGGTTTTGGGTAGGAAACTATTCTGATGGTCGATGGCAAATTATCAGAGCCGGGGAAATTCAAAGCGGCGATTCTGGTCGCCAGCGACCGGTCGCATACGGGAATCCGCCCCGATAAAACGGGGCCGCTTCTACGGAATAGGCTTGCGGATCTCGGGTATGATATTGTCTTTTTAAAGATCGTGCCGGATGATAAAGAGATCATAAAAAGCACCCTCGAAAAGTGGGTTTTTAATGACGCGATTAATCTTATTATCATTACCGGCGGGACCGGTCTTGCCCCCACCGACGTTACCCCCGAAGCGACGTCCGAGATCATCGAAAAAAGAATTCCCGGCATGGAGGAGGCGATGCGCCGGGTGTCTTTAGAGAAGACTAAGTATGCCATGCTCTCGAGAGGTGTAGTTGGAACGGTCGATAAGAGTTTAATTGTAAACCTTCCTGGTAGTCCTGCGGGGGCGTTGGAGAATCTGGCCGTTATCGAACCGGCCTTAGAGCATGCGTTACGGCTGATAATAGGGGAGCATCCCGATCCGTAATCAAAGATATCAACCTGTTTCTTGTCATTAATAATTGTTATCATAATAAAGAGCGGAATCTCCGTATTGAGTGAAAAGTAAGTCGAATATCCGATTTTTGTAGGGAATTATCTTGCCCGTATTTTACTAATGAGTTAATTTCAGGGCGACGATAAGATGATGATGATTGGGAGGTATAATGGACAGGAGTTTGGACGGAATTTTCAGGCCGAAGTCGATCGCGGTAGTGGGGGCTTCGACCAAAAAAGGGACAATAGGCAGGGAGATCCTGCATAATCTTATAGAGAGCGAGTTTAACGGTAAAGTTTTCCCGGTTAATCCGAAAGCCAAGGTTATACACTCGATAAAGTGTTATTCGACCATCCTCGACGTTCCAGACGCTGTCGATTTGGCGATCATAGTTGTTCCACGGGATTATGTCATAACGATCATGGAGCAATGCGGGGAAAAGGGTGTCAAGGGCGCGGTGGTGATAACGTCGGGATTTAAAGAGACCGGCGATGAAGGCGCGGAAAAGGAGAGGGAGTTGTTGGCGGTTGCCCGCAAATTCGGAATAAGAATGATTGGACCTAACTGTTTCGGGGTACTCAATACCGATCCGGAGTATTCGATGAACGCCACTTTTTCCAAGACCGCTCCACTTTCCGGACATGTAGGTTTCATGTCGCAATCGGGGGCGTTGGGCGAGGCGATATTAGACTATGCCAACAAGCTCAATCTCGGTTTTTCGATGTTCGCGTCGGTGGGAAACAAGGCCGATATCTCGGGTAACGACCTGCTGTCATACTGGCATGATGATCCCTTCACCGAACTGATTTTACTCTATCTTGAGAATTTTGGCGCTCCAAGGGTGTTCACCAAGATTGCCAGAGGCATAACCCGTGAAATACCGATTATCGCCGTAAAAGCGGGACGAACGGCTGCTGGAGCCAAGGCTATTAGCTCTCATACCGGCGCGTTGGCGGAGCTAGATGTCGGCGCGGACGCGTTATTCGATCAATGCGGTGTACAAAGGGTAACGTCGGTGGATGAGCTATTCGATGTGGCAATCGCGTTTACACATCAACCGTTACCTAAAGGTGACAGGATCGCGGTAATCACCAACGCCGGCGGGCCGGGTATTCTGGCCACCGACGCTGTCGTCAGTCTCGGCATGACCATGGCCAAGTTCGGGGATAGCACGCTGGATTATCTAAAGGAAAAACTACCGCCGATCGCGTCTATAAATAATCCGATCGACGTGATAGCCGCGGGCGGCCCTGAATCTTACGCGGTGGCTATGGACGCGGTTCTATCCGATAAAAATGTCGACGCTGTGATAGTGATATTTGTTCCTCCTATCGTCGTCGATCATAAAGCTGTAATTAAGGCTATAGTGGAGATGAACGAGAAACATAAGAACAACAAAACCGTTCTGGGTTGTTTCATGGGGGCGCCGGACGGTATAGCTGGTACGGAGCAGATGATAGAGCATAAGATTCCTATCTATACCTTCCCCGAATCGGCGGCCAAGGCGATGTGGGCTATGACCAAATACAAAAAATGGATCGACAGGCCCCATGGTAAATCGGTCGTGTTCAAAATCAATAAAGATATAGTCCAAAGAATAGTCGATTCCACTTTCGAAGCTGGCCATGATCTCATCATAGGCGAGGAGGCTATGGATATTCTTCACGCTTATGGTATCGGCGTGGCCGAGGCGATGAGAGCCGGTACACTTACCGAGCTTAAGCAGGTAGCGACGAGGCTCGCATACCCGTTGGCGATGAAGATCGACGATCCGGAGATTTCGCATAAATCGGATGTCGGCGGGGTAGTGGTTGATATCCGCGACCAGAATGAGCTAGAAAGTTCTTTCAAGGATATGAATAAAAAATTCTCGACTGGAAAGAAGAAATTCGCTGGGGTAATTGTTCAGGAGATGGTTAAAGGCGGAGTCGAAACTATCATGGGGATGCATCACGACCCCACGTTCGGGCCTTTGATGATGTTCGGCTTGGGCGGCATCTATGTAGAGATTATGAAGGATGTGGCTTTTAAGATCAGTCCGCTTACCGATTACGACGCCGAGGAGATGATAAAATCGATCAAAGGATACCCGCTTCTAACCGGATTCAGGGGTTCCGAACCTGTCGATCTAAAAACGCTCGAGGAAACTCTTTTACGGTTGTCTCAATTAAGCTCCGATTTTCCAATAATCGATTCATTCGATGTCAATCCGTTTATAGCTACTGGGAAAACCGGTTTATCCAAGGCGGTTGACGCTCGATTCATACTCAGGACAGAAAAATAGACCTCTTATAGAAGTCAGAATAAAGCGGATAGTTCCTAAAGATCGGACGATTCCCGTTTTCGCTTGCAGGCGAGTAAAATCGATATTATTATGACTTTTTGTATGTTATAGGTTTTGATTTTTGTGGGATAGGTAGGACTGATTTAGAATCTGACAATGAGATTTAAACTATAAAGAAATAGAGAGGGTATTATGGACTTTTTCGAGCCTAGAAACGCCGAAGAATATGATTTTAAAGAAATTATCTACACCAAGAAAGACTGGGTAGCGACAATTACGATCAATCGCCCCGATTTCTACAACGCTTACAATACGCCCTGTCTTAAAGAATTGACGACCGCGTTTACCGACGCTACCTGGGACGATAAAGTTGGCGTGATAATTTTTACGGGGGCCGGAGAAAAAGCGTTCTGCACTGGCGGCGATGTTAAGGAATACTCCGCTTATTACACTCAAAAACCGCGAGATTATTTCAAGTATATGGGGCTTTTTGCCGGGTATATCGAATCGATCCTAAAATGCGGCAAACCGGTCATCTGCCGTCTCAACGGCATGGCTGTTGGCGGGGGAAACGAGTCGCATATGGCCTGCGATCTATCCATAATGGCTGACGATACATATATCGGGCAGAT
>JAZGHS010000142.1:0-5298 GCA_036481315.1 Candidatus Zixiibacteriota bacterium
AATTTAAGATCGGATAAGCGGTTGACATTCAACCGCTTTTGATGATAAGATCTGTAGGGGCGAATTGATATTCGCTCGATACGCGCAAGTAACCGTCAGGAAAGGGTTCCTAACGGCGCAATAAGTCGACAGACGAGGACGTCTACCGACCACTTAGCCAAGATAAAGGAAATAAACGATGCTCTGGAGCCAGACGTTCATACCGACGCTACGTGAGGACCCCGCCGACGCGGTAATCGATTCGCATAAACTGCTTCTGCGGGCCGGATATGCCCGTCAGCTAACCGCCGGGATCTACACCTACCTGCCATTAATGCAAAAGGTGATTCATCGGATCGAGAAGATAGTGCGCGAGGAGATGAACGCAAAAGGCGCGGCCGAGATCACCATGCCGGTACTTCATCCGGCCGAGCTATGGCAGAAATCGGGACGATGGTATGCCCTTGGCGACGAGTTGATGCGCAAAAAGGATCGTCACCAGCGCGATATGGTCTTAGGGGCCACTCACGAGGAGGTAGTCACCTCGCTCGTCAGAGGCGAATTGAGAAGCTATAGGCAACTGCCGTTGAATCTATACCAGATCCAGGTCAAATTCCGCGACGAGCTTCGTCCGCGGTTCGGCCTTATGCGTGGTCGAGAATTTATCATGAAGGACGCATACACGTTCGATACAGATTTCGATGGGCTTCAGGTCGCCTACGATAAAATGGCCGACGCTTATTTCAAGATTTTCCGTCGCTGCGGATTCGATATCAAGATGGTCGAATCTGACGTGGGCGCTATGGGCGGCACAGGCGCGCATGAGTTCATGGTGCTGGTCGATACCGCCGGCGGCGAGGAGGTAATCCTCGCCTGCAATCGATGCGAATATTCGGCCAACGTGGAGAAGGCAACGTCACTGGTGAGGATCGACGAGGATGCCAAGACCGAGCCGGTAAAAGAGATGCAGATGGTTTTAACTCCGAACATGCGGACTATCGAGGAAGTTACCGGCTTTTTGAAACTCGGGCCGGAGAGGCTGGCTAAAACGCTTCTATACCAGGCCGACGGCGAGACAGTGGCGGCGTTGATCAGGGGAGACCGCGAAATCAACGAGATCAAGCTCAAAAATCATCTCAATTGCCTTGAATTGGAAATGGCACCCGCGGATGTGGTCATGAAAGCGACCGGGGCCGATGTCGGGTTTGCCGGACCGGTGGGGCTTGAAGGCGTGAAGATTATCGCCGATCCGGAGATTAAGCATATGCGTAATTTCGCGGTTGGCGCCAACAAGGACGATACCCATATCATCAATGTCAATCCGGATAAATTCAAGGTCGACGAATATGCGGAGATCCGCAACGCCGAGGCGGGGGAGATCTGCCCGCACTGCAACCAGGGGCGGCTGGAGGCGTTCTCGGGGATCGAGGTCGGCAATATTTTCCAGTTAGGGACCAAGTACTCCGAAGCGCTGGGGGCGCATTTTATCGACGCTGAGGGGCAAGAGAAGCCGTTTATCATGGGTTCTTATGGCATCGGGGTAACCCGCACGGCCCAGGCGGCAATTGAGGCGTTCCACGACGCCAAGGGGATAATCTGGCCTAAAGCTATAGCCCCATTTGATTTCCATATCGCCTTGCTGGACGCTAACGACGCCGAACTTAAAAAACATGCTTTCGCGATTTATGACGGATTAATGGCCAAAGGGTTCGATGTCCTCATGGACGATCGCGACGAGCGGCCCGGGGTAAAATTCAACGATGCCGATCTGATCGGAGTTCCGATCAGGCTTTCTATCGGCAGCAGGGGCTTAAAAGCCGGGGTTTTCGACGTGGTCAAGCGCAAGGGCCTGGAGGCCGAAAAGGTGCCCGTAGATAAGACACTCGAGAGGGCCATCGAGATCTGGGAAAATCTTTAAAAAACGCTTGCATTCAATAGGTTAAAAGCATATAATTCCAAGTTCGAGAGTGGGTGGGTACCCACTCTTTTAAGTATTGGTCTCTTTGAGGTGTTTGTGAAAATAGAAATTGAAGAATTAAACGCGAAAATGGAACCTATGGTCGAGAATCTTGGTTTTGAATTGGCCGAGACATCCACTCCTGTGGTAGGAGGACGGCATATTCTCAGGCTATTCATTTTCTCACCCGGCGGTGTGACATTGGATGATTGCGCCCGTGTCAGCCGCACTGTATCGGATCTGCTCGACACCGAGGAAACTATCGAGGAAAAATTCAACCTGGAGGTATCATCGCTGGGATTGGATAGACCGCTTGTCACTCCTCGCGATTTCGAAAGGCGGATCGGAGAGCGGGTGAAGGTAACTTTCGACGAAGAAAAAGGTTCAGGACGAGTCAAAGGGATACTTGAGGAGAGTAACGATTCATTTATAAAAATAAGGACGGAAAAAAAAACGGTGACTATTCCCGTAGAAGCGAACCCCAGCGGAAAAATCTTATTATAACGGGGGTTGGCGAAGAGGGCAAAACAATGAATTACGATATAATTGAAGCATTCAGACAGATCGCGGCCGAGAAAAATCTGGGCATAGATTACGTGCTCGAGACAGTAGAAGACGCGTTGATTTCGGCGGTGAGAAAGAGATTTAATCTCGAAGAGGACGACACGACCAATATCCGTGTAGAAATAGATAAAGCCCAGGGCGAGATTACGATTTTTATAACCAAAAAGGTCGTTGAAAAGGTCGAAACTGCCGTCACCGAGATGACCATCGAGGAAGCGTCGGAATTCTACGAGGACGTGGAGATAGGCCAGGAACTTGACGTGCCCTTGCCTTTTGAATCCTTCGGGCGCAACGCCATCCTGACAGTCAAACAGATGCTCATACAGAAGGTCCGCGAGGCCGAGAGAGAAAAGATCTACAATGAATATAAAGACAGAGTCGGAGAGTTGGTAACCGGGTCTGTTCAGCAGGTTGAGAAAGGTAATATCCTGATTAACCTGGGCCGAGCCGAGGCTATTGTCCCGATCCGCGAGCAGATCAAAAAAGAGAAATTCCGCCAGGGAGACAGAATCAAGGCGATAATTACCGAGGTCCAGAGCTCCAATCGCGGGCCTCAGATTTCCCTCTCGAGATCGTCGACGGATTTCCTTCAGAAGATGTTTTCGCTGGAAGTACCGGAAATCGCCGAAAAGATAATCGAGATTAAAGCGATTGCTCGTGAGGCCGGCGAGCGCTCGAAAGTAGCCGTATTTTCCCACGATTCCAGAATAGACGCTGTCGGCGCGTGCGTGGGAGTGAAAGGCGTTCGGGTTCAGAATATAGTTCGCGAACTGAATAACGAGCGAATAGATATCGTGCCTTTCTCTTCGGAACCGATGATATTCGTAACCAAAGCTCTGGCCCCGGCAAAAATCGTGAATATCGATACTTTCCCGGAGGAGTTAAAGATGCTGGTGGCTGTTGCCGACGATAAACTTTCATTAGCTATCGGCAAGGCCGGGCAAAACGCGCGTCTGGCGGCCAAGCTGACCGGATGGAAGATCAATATCATGTCCGAAACCGAATACGATGCTTTAAAGAAATCCGAGGAACTTGAAAAGGTCGATATCGAGGATGTAACCAGCATTAGTAAGAAACTAATCCAAAAGCTGATTCAGTCAGGATTTGAGACGGCCCAGGATGTTATAGCCGTCGATATAGAGCGTTTACAGGAAATCGAGGGTGTCGGTCAGAAAACCGCTGAGAAAATGATAAATGAATGCCTTGAAGCGGTGGAGAACGCCGAAAAACAGGTGTTAGAGGAAGCCGAGGGACGGGCGGATACTTCCGCTGAGATGGAATTCTCGCCTGAAGATCAGGCGGAACCCAGGATAGAGGATTATTAATGGAAAAGCTGATCGGGTTATTTCACATTTCCAGAAAAGCGGGGAAGATCCTCTTGGGGAAAACCGCCGTGCTGGACAAAGCTAAATCCGACAGATCTATTCTTATAATAGTTTCTCGCGATGCCGGAGCCGATTTAATTCGAAAACTCAAGGAATTCGATTTCGTCGGTATCGATTTATCGTCCGATCAAATGGGTGAGATTTTCAACCGGAGCAGGCTTTCTGTTCTGGCCATCACTGATGGCGGCCTGGCGGCGAATATCAGAGATACAATTAAGCAAGAGTCGTGGGGATACTCCGACCCAGCGGGCAAATCATTGTAAAATACGGATAGGTGGTCTATGGGTAAAAAGCGAATTTATGAATTGGCCAAAGAATACAATGTGTCTTCGAAGGCCATGGTGGATATTATAAAAAGTTTAGGGTTTCCGGTAAAATCTCATTCCTCGTCGGCTGACGATCCAATTCTGGAAGCGGTCAGTCAGAAATTCACCTCCGAAAAAGAGAAGGTGAAACAAGAGATTGCCAGGAAAAAAGAAAAAAACGAGGCCCGTCAGAAAGCCGAATTGGAAGCGACGCGAAAAAAACAGGAAGCCCAGAAGAAAATTATATCCGAGCTGAGGAAAGGGACTAAAAAGGAAGAACCTCGCCCGGAAAAAAAGGCCGCCATAAAAAAGAAAAAAGATCGTCGCAAGAGGAAGAAAGAGAGAGTAGTTGATATCACCGCGGTCCGCGCCAGTTTCAAAAAGACGATGTCGACGCTCGATACAGTAAAACGTAAGCGGTACAGAAGATCGGACGGCAAGACCGGACCGGATGAAACCGACGGTGAGGATATCAAGCTATTAAAGGTCACCGAATTTATTACCGTTTCCGAGCTTGCCGAATTGATAGGTATAAAGCCGGCGGTGCTTGTGGCAAAGTGTATGGAACTGGGAATGATGGCCACAATAAATCAGCGCCTGGACATGGATACGATAGGTACCCTGGCGCTGGAATTCGGATTTTCCGTAGAAGAGGCAAAACTGGTCGGCGAGGAAGAGGAGCCTGAGGAAGAAGAAGCTTACCTCGAAACCCGGCCACCGGTGGTCACAATTATGGGGCATGTAGATCACGGAAAAACATCCCTTCTGGATCATATACGGGAATCGAATATTATTGCCGGCGAATCCGGAGGTATTACTCAACATATCGGAGCGTATGAGGTCGAACTTTCCGGTGGAAAAATCACTTTTCTCGATACTCCAGGTCACCAGGCTTTTTCGTCCATGAGGGCGCGAGGGGCACAAGTCACCGATATTGTCGTTCTTGTAGTTGCCGCTGACGACGCCGTGATGCCGCAAACAATTGAGGCCATAGACCATGCCCGCGCCGCAGGTGTTCCGATTATCGTTGCCTTGAATAAAATCGATCTTCCTACCGCGAATATAGACAAGATAAAAGAACAGCTTGGCAAGCATAATCTTATCCCCG
>JAZGHS010000143.1:0-17045 GCA_036481315.1 Candidatus Zixiibacteriota bacterium
ATTGGCATGAACACAAGGCCCTCTGCCACGGGAATTACCTTGCTTTCCGGCGCCGGTGGTTCGGGACGAACCTCCGCGGCCCTGGGGATCGCGGCGAACCTGGCTTTAAAGGGATATAAAACACTCTATTTCGATCTCTGTTTCGGATGGGGCGGGTTGAATATCGGTACGACAATCCCGCCTACATATCAACAGCTTATCGGGCAAGACGATCTCGATAGTATCTGCGAAACCACAGATTACGGCTTCGACCTGCTTACATGCGAGCCGCCCAATATCCTTAACCCCGATAACGACGAGTTGAGCAGGATAACCTACCTGATTCACGAACTCGGCGGGCGTTACGATTTTATTATTCTCGATCCGCCGGCCTCGGCGCATCCCGTGAGCCTTTTGGCGGCGGGGTTGTGCGAAGAAGCATATCTTACAGTCAAGCCGGACGCCGCCGCGGTAGCCTCGTCCTACTGCCTCCTCAAGACCATGCTCGCCGAAGGATTGGTCGACCGGGTAAAAATAGTTTTCAGCATGGTCGATTCCCCTGAAGACGCCGCCTCATTAAAAGCGAAATTCGATAAGCTGACCCTGAAGTTTATGGATACCGCGCTTCCCGACGGCGGTTTCATCTATCGATCCGATAATTCCTTCCATGATAATTTCAGAACCGGAGGGGATATGGAAAACTTTATAGCCGACGCGAAAAATATTACTCTCGATGTTTCACGTGAGTTGCAAAATGAAACAGATGACCCCGTCGGGGTTCATCAGATATCGATGTAAATTGACGATAATTAAGAAGATAAGGAAAACCGAAAAAATAGGGATTTGAAATGTCGAATTTAGCAACATGGGAGCGTTTTAGAGAAACAAATGATTCCGAAATGCGGGATCAACTGCTCAATCAATACCTGCAATTGGTTAAAAATGTCGCCGGACGAATGGCCGCGGGATTCCCAAAATCAGTCGAACTTAACGATCTCATTAATACGGGAGTAATAGGTTTGATCGAGGCTTTCAATAATTTCGACCCCAGCCGAGGCGTCAAATTCGAGACATTCGCGGTACCTAGAATAAGAGGGGCGATCCTGGATGAACTCAGAGCATTGGATTGGGTTCCGCGTTCCACAAGAGCAAAAGCCAGGAATATAGATCGGGCGCTGATGAAACTCGAAAACGAACTCGGTCGAGGACCGTCGGAAAAAGAACTGGCAACAAGAATGGAAATTTCGGTTGACGATCTATTCTCCGCCCGTAAGGACGTCAGCGTGACAAGCTTGTTGTCTCTCGACGAGCTTATTTGCCGGGAGGATGATAACCGCCAGGTACCCCGCATCGAGACTATCGAAAATACTACTACGATAGACGTTTTAAAGGATATGGAGAAAGTCGAGTTGAGAGCTTATCTCCTGCAAGCCATAAGCACGCTGACCGAACAGGAACGTCTTGTAGTATCGCTGTATTATTACGAGGAGCTTACTTTAAAGGAAATCGGCGATATCATGTTGATTTCCGAATCGAGGGTTTCCCAGATACATACACGGGCAGTTTCCAGGCTTCGTGGTATGATCCGGGATAAATTCGCGGTCTGATACTCAATCCCCCGGACTACGGAGGCCGGCTATGATTGAAAGAGTAGATCTAAACAGGACCGAACCGGTTAGAGAGGTCACTCAACCGAGAGAGAACTCTCTGGATAAAACCGACAAGCCTTTCGTCGCGGAACTTAAGGAAAAAATCTCCGAGAAGAAGAAAAAGAAAGAAAAGAAAAAAGACGAAATAATCTTGCACGATGAAAAAGCCTCGCCAGACGAGGATAACAGTAATGAAAATGAACCGAAAACAGAGGAAAAACAGGAGCCTTCGCCGCCGACCGACGGTTTGAAGGGAAATCAAATAGACCTGTTAGCGTAAGAGAGGTAAAATGGAAACCAGCGTATTAATCACGATTATCGCGACTCTAAATTTGATTGTCGTTTTTATGATGTTTTTATTGCTCGGCAAAGAGTTGAGGAAGCGCGATAACCATAATTCTGCGGATACCGAGAATTTCCGCTCCGCGAACAACGCTATCCTGGAGAAAATAGGGAAGCTCGAAAAACAGATCGGCGAGCAGATACAGGAAAAACCGCGATTCGCCGAACGCGAGGTAAATACACCCGCGAACAGGGTTAAGACGGCCCTTGAAAAACTCAACAGCGGAATATCCCCCGATTTGGTCTGCAGAGATCTGGGATACTCAAGATCGGAGATGGGAATATTGCTGGCCTCAGCCAGGCACGGCAAGACCGTAGAAAATACCTAAAAAATTGCCCCTTTAGGAAAATAACAATTTACCGATAGATTTACTGAATGCTATTACAAAGGGGTCAATGAATGGCCAAACTTCAAAATCCTTTTTACAAAAGTAAACTCGAGTGCCCGGTTTGCAAAGCCGTAAACGAGTTTGACGTTATTAGACAGGGTGCGTTTACCGAATCAGGACGGGATACCGATTTTATGCCCATCGGCAGAGAGTGGACAAATCCCGCCTATCAGAAATATAATCCGCTCGCGTTTTTCATAGCGTCCTGCAAACGATGCTATTATAGCAGAGAATTCAACGCTTCCTACAAGGAATGGAATAGCGATACAAATTTCAAATCATATAAATTGCCCTCACAGGCAAAAAAGCACCTCGATGAATTAAACTCCGACACCAGTATTCTGGCCAAACTGGGACGAAAAATAGATTTAAAAAACTCTCCGTTTGAGGCCGCCGTAACCAAACTACTTCTGGCTATTTATGATGAAAAACTGATGGATCGTCCCGCTTCACTCGACATAGCCAGGTATTTCCTCCGAATCGCCTGGTTGTACAGGGAAAAAGGGGATAAAACCGATGGCGGCGACCCGGCCGAAATGTTATTAAGCAGTATTCAGATAGAAATCAATCGGCTTAAAAACGATATAAGCGGCTTCGCCGATCATCTGCCTCCACTTCAAGGTTCCATCACCAGGGATTTCGAGCAGGTACTTAAACCGGACGAGCAAAACGATATTACCGCGAAATTGAAGAACGCGGTCGAGAATGTCCAGCGGGTATGGATGGATCTCGACGGCGATGTCGAGAAATTGCAGACTGTCTTCGATCAGGTTAAAAAGGAAATAAATCTTGTCAGAACGGAAATTACCGGAAAAACCGGCAAAATCAAATTGGTCGATTTCCGCGAGTTTCTTTACTCAATAAAAGAAAAAATGGCCGAAGTTCCCGTGAATGAAATCGAGGCGCTGTCGCTAGCCCTGGAATACTACCTAAAAGCCTATCAGAGTAGTAGAGAGATTAAGGCGGGGTTGCAGCAGCTGCAAGCGGCCTACCTTATAGCCGAACTCTCCCGCCGTATTAACAGCATGAGTCAGGCGGGAGAATACTTCAAAAATGCGAGTAAAATGGCCCAGGATTTAATGATCAAAAATCGTAATGATAAGACGATATTTTCCAACGCCCAGAAAATATTCGAAATGTCTCTCGAGCAGGGTAGGATTGTAAGAAGAGCAGTAAAGGTTAAAGCATGAAGAATAAACGTCAGAGGGAGATCGTCCCTATTGAACTCTGGGAACGCTTGACGTTGACTCTGGAGAAAAACGGGAAGCGAACCGAATTTATAACTCGGGTTGAGGATATAAAAGTAAACTCATTTATGCTTGAGATGCCGGTGCGCCAGAGCGGCGCCGCGACTCTTTCGAAAGGAGACGAAGTGGAAGTTTGTTATAATAAAAAAGACGCCTCCTACATTTTCAAGGCGAGCATTACCGATTTGTTCGGGGGAGAAAATAATTCCGTGGCCTTGTGTGTCAACGGAGAAGTTTCGAGAGAACAGAGAAGACGCTTTGTAAGGCTCGATATCTCAGGGAATATCTTCTTTAGAATAATAGATAGCTCCGATTCCGGAGAAGGCGGGTTAAGCCCGCAGGTTCCGGGAACGCTCTTGAATATTTCCGCCGGGGGTATTCTATTCGAAACGCAATCGTCCCTGGACGAGGGAGCCTTAGCGGTCTTGAGCTTCTCCCTGAAAGGCAGGGAAACGCTTGACAACGTACTTTCGGCGGTGAAAAGGGTAGAGCCGCTCGACGATAATACTTATCTGGTGGGCGCGGAGTTCGTGACAGAAGATAATCTCGCTGATTTCGGCCTGGAATCGCTTAAAAATATCCTCCCGCCGGGTACGGGCACTTTCGATGAAAATCTTCAAAAACTCGTAGTGCAGTTTATTTATAAACAGCAGGTTGAACTCAGGCAGAAAGGGATGCTTTCTCAATGAAGAGAGTGATCTTTGTTCTTCTTATAGCCATAACCGCCGGAATATCGATACATGTGTCTCATGCCGGGGTTCCTTCCCGGAACATGGCTATCGAGATCGAAATCGATAAAAATATCGAGCCGTTTTCCAGCGATAACCTTTTAGCCGTTTTAACAATGGAACTGAAAGGAAAAGGATATAAAGGGGATATTCGCCTAATACCCAGAGAATTCGCAGAAGTAGAGGAAGACGAGTCGCTGGTGAGGCTAACCCTGACCGAATGCGGTTGGAAAACCGAAAAAGCTCTCTCATTCCCATATCTTCTCAACCGGTACAACAGGGTATTTACACTGGCCTGCTTTATGGAATTACCCGATGGTAAAAATGGGGATGTGGCAAAGTATATCAAGGCCGACGGTTCGGCGGGGAAACAAGCTCAATTAATGCAAGATGACAGATACGATCCGGATTTGCTGTTGGATCAATCCGAAAAGATAAAACTCGAAGAGGACGTATGCGGGAAGCTGGCCAGGAAAATAACCGGACTTCTATTGAAGAATCTGAATTAATCCGGGACCGGATCGCCGGGTTTAGCGGCGAAATAAAAGTGTTGGTTGCTGATGACGACGAATTCGTAAGCGGCCTGATAAGCAAAGTGCTTGGTAATTACATGGGAATGGAAATAGTTACCGTGGATACCGGAAGCAAAGCCATCGCCCAGGCGCTCACAGGTGAATTCGACGCAGCTATCATCGATTTGATTCTTCCCCAGACCTCGGGCCTGGAGGCCATAAAGGTAATAAAAGAGATGATGCCGGAGTTTCCGATTATTGCTATAACCGGAGAATCTCTGAATTCCAGGCTTGAATTTTTAAAATCGTGTGGAGTAACCTGCGTTTTCAACAAGCCTATCCGCTTCTCCGCTTTAATCGAGGAATTGAATAGCTTAATAAATACGGGCAGGGAATTGCCCGTTGGTGAATAATCGGGTATTGTAACAACCAGGGAGGTAATGGTGCCCAGAAATCAATCTAAGACCGATCCGCTTAATTTAGAATGCGACCCTAAAGCACTCTACGAGATTTCCAACCTGATTCAAAATTCTCCGGTAAACGAAGAATCTTTAAAGGAAATTCTTCAATCTATGGGGAAGCTTGTCGATTTCAGGTCGGCGTCTCTATTTGTGCTTTCGAGAGAATCGGACAAGCTCGAAGAGATTTGCTCCATTGGCAGAACTGTCGATCTTATAAACTTCGTTAATTTCAATATGGGCGCGGGTATTTCAGCCTGGGTAGCTCAGAAGAAAAGGCCTATTGTCCTGAATAATCTGAGAAAATCCCAGGGAGGATCTCATACAAAATCGTTCTTGTCAGTTCCGCTGGTATTCGCTGGAGAGGTTAGAGGAGTGCTAAACCTGGCTCATGACGAACCGGAATCGTTTACGCAGAGTGACGCGGAACTTATCGGTATCGCGGCTTTGCTCGTTTCGCTTATTGTCGAGAGAATCGAATACTTGAGATTTGAATCGAGAATGCGCAAAGAGATCGACTCTCTAAAGGAGACTTTGAGGATTTCGAGGGAGAAACTCGGTGAAGTCGAAAATTACAAGCCGGTCTCCGATCCTTCGGGGGGGCTGGCCGAGAATATCAATAATCCCCTGGCGATTATCGCAGGTAACGCCCAGTTTTTGCTAATGACTATGAAAAATCCAGGAAGCTCCGTTTTAAAGCGTTTGAAGGCGATCGATACGGAAGCATCAAATTTAATGAGTTTGACCAATAGAATGCGGTCCACCGGAGAGATCAGCGAAAACAATCTGGTTTCGCATTTTCCAGGGGAGAGGAACTAAAGCGCAAAAGGCTGGTAATGCTCAAACGGGTATTTTATGGATACGATCATCGAAAAGGCGGATACGGCAACCATAGCCGATCCGCCGGGCATCTATTTTATTCTCGAATCGAAGTATAGTAATAAGAATAAGGCTATACATATTGACGATTTTGAGATTAAGACCCTAAATCATGATCTTCCCATGGTCAGCGACATTCTTCATAATTGTTCAGAGGAAGTCATAAAAGCGGTAAGCGAAACCATCAACGGACGCGGAGCGGCAAAAAAGTTAATATTCGAATCTCAGGAGAATACTTCCTATTATGAATTGCATTGCTTTCCTCAGGATAATTCTAACTCGCCTACCGTGGGATGTTTTCTGATTGATAGGAGTTTTCAGGAATTCGAAAAAAAGAGAAAAAAATATAGAATACATGAATTGGGATTAATCAGCCAGGCGGTTCGGGCTTTCGCGGAGACGAGGAATTTAAGCGAAATCCTGCGTATTATTCTCCTGGCGGTAACCGCAGGCCATGGTTTGGGGTTTAACAGGGGGTTCATTCTTCTAAGCGACGATTCCCGCGATTGCCTCTGGGGCTGTATGGCTACCGGACCGTCATCGCCGAAAGAGGCTGGAGAAATCTGGAACGATCTCTCTAAAAATCCTATGACTTTCGATGAGGTATTAAGGCTTTATAAAAACGGCGGCGGTCAGGACGCCCAGATTAATAAACTCATTACATCCATTAAAATACCACTCTCAGAAAGCGCTGGTTTTATCGCCAGAGCGGCTATGGAGAGACGCTCGGTTATAATCGGTCCCGAGTCGATTGAAAACGATAACGATCGAGAACTTTGTGATAAATTCGGGGTCGAGCATCTGGCCTTAGTGCCTTTGATTTCCAGCGATTTGTTGCAGGGGGTGATCCTGGCCGATAATGTTATAACCAAAAGACCTATTACGGACGCGGATCTGAATATTCTTGAAATTTTCGCGAGGTACGCCTCCGACGCTATAGAGAACTCACGGCTTTACGGAAAACTGGAGCATCAGGTGTCGTTAATGAAAGAAGCCAATGAGAAAATAATACGCTCCAGGGAGAATCTGGTCAGGGCCGAGAAATTATCCAGCATAGGCAAGATGGCGTTAAAGGTAGCTCATGAAGTCCGTAATCCGCTGACTATTATCGGTGGATACGCTAATCTGGGATTGCGAAAGATTTCCCCGGACGATGATTCCCGAAAGATACTCGACGTTATTTCAAAAGAGGTCGGCCGAATAGAAAACACATTAAATCGATTCTCCAGCGTGGTTAGCATGAATGAGAAAAACGAGGATAAATATTCTCTGGCCGAGATTATAAGGGAGACGCTCGGTATGCTCTCGTCGGGATCCAACCTGACTTCGCCGGAACTTAAATTAGCGCCAGATGTTCGGGATTCGAGAGTGTTTGTAGACAAGGGGCTTTTTCATCAGGCGCTGATGGCGCTCCTTAGAGAAGCTGCAAGGTTGGCAAACGGCGTGCGGAATATTTCACTGAACGTAATACGATTTGAGAATTCGGCGATGATTTTTATTGATGATGGTCAAACTAACTCCAAATTTGCCGAAAACTTTTATAGTGGTCTGAGAAAAAGAAATGAAGATAGATATCAGGATATGGCCGTTGCCCTGGAGATATTGCAACACTATGGAGGGGATATTGGCATCGGGTCGTTACAGGGTATCCATGGAATGCTTTACGTAGAAATCCCGTTATGGGAGGGAAAATGAAGAATATCCTAATTATTGATGACGAAGAGGGAATTCGAGGTTTATACGAAATTGAATTCCAAAGCGAAGGTTTCCAGACTCATTCGGTCTCGTCGGGGGAAGAAGCTTTGCGTTATTTCAACGAAAATCGTCCCGCCGATCTAGTTATCCTCGATATCAAAATGGAAAATATGGACGGCCTTGACGTTTTAGAGGAATTGAGATCCAGAACCATCGGCGTTCCGGTGATTCTAAACTCAGCTTATTCGACTTACAAAAACAATTTTACATCATGGCTGGCCGACGCATACCTGGTTAAATCCGCTGATCTAACTGAGCTTAAGGAAAAGGTAAAGGAGCTGGTACCGGTTTGAGCCCGTTGAAGAAAAAAGGCGATAACACACTTTTGGGCAGGGTAGAGAACGTATCTGAGGAAATTCAGCTTCTGGCTCTCAATATCGCCGTAGCCGCAGCCAAAATGGCCCAGAAAAAAGACCCCGGGTTGGAGGTTCATCATAAACTTTCGAGCCTCGTAAATCAGGCCACTCGAGCGGTTAAAGATATGAATAAAATAGTCAAAGCCGCTAAAACCGAAGGTATTGTCGAGAACAACCCTGTTAATGACGCCGATACCGATATCGACTTTGGTTTCGCTGAGAATATCGAATCATCACTTAACGGAATTATCGCCGATTCGGAACGCATCACCAGGCTCCTTCACGAACTCAAAAAGAGGTAGAGTTAAGATGTCCAACGGCGCGGTGCTACTTGTCGAAGATTCGAAAGACGTTAGAAACGTCATTGCCGAAATCGTATCTCATTTCGGTTATGATGTAACCAAGGCTATCGACGGTATCGATGCCTGGAGCAAGATCGCTCACCACCAATACGACCTGGTGATCTCCGATATGGGCCTGCCCAATATGGGAGGCGAGGAACTCGTTCGAAAAATGCGAATCGAAAATATCAATATCCCTGTTATCCTGATAGCGGGAGTGGATATTAAGAAGGGCAAGAATAAGCTCGACGATCTTTCACATTATAGTTTTATACGTAAACCATTTAAAATTGAGGAGTTACAGGCGGAAATCTCCCGGCATCTGGTATCGCCCGGAGTTAAGCTTTGAATGGGAAAAAAAAGTAATATTCCCATATTTTATTACGATAACATAAAGAAGGTTGGCTAAAAATAAAGAGGTTCTTAAATAAAGGATAATAGCTGATGAAAGAATATGTTAAAATTTTGGTCGCTGACGATGAAGTTATGATGCGTAACCTTATTCTGAAAATCCTCGAATCAGAAGGCTATCAAATTTCGATGGTGTCGTCGGGTGACGAAGCTATGACCGTTCTCGAAAAAGAAAATTTCGATCTGCTGCTTACTGACGTTAAAATGCCCGGAATGAGCGGTTTCGATCTCTTAAAGACTGTCAAGGATAAGTGGCCCGATATGGCGGTAATAGTGATGACCGGTTATGGCGACGCTTACACAGTGAAAGAAGCTCTGTTGCTGGGCGCCGACGAGTATCTTTCGAAGCCATTTAAGGGACACGAGGTCTCGTTAATTGTCGAAAGAGCTTACTGGCGTCTGCTTTCGTTGAGAAGAAGCGAAGACAGCGAAAAGCCTGCTATCACCTGATATCGAACTTTCCGAAAATTCCGCTTTAGGCGAATAACGAACCGGCCTCCCTTTTAGTTGAGGCCGGTTTTTTATTGGGAAAAATATTCATCAGGATACGAAAGATTTTCCCCCTCCGCCGATTAATGGCCCCGACGGCCTGAGAAAGACAATAATTACCCTCATTTAGAGCGACAGTTTAACGCGAAGCGTAATAGACGGTTACGCTTCTCTTCGAACTGAAAACCCTCTTCGGAGGATATTTAATAGCCGATTTTTTTCTTAGGCATGGGAATTGCTTTTGAATGATATCGAATTGTACAGGGAGGAGTTTAATGATTAAAGGTATTTACGATTCTGCCTCGGGAATGCTGCCCCGGATATTAAAACAGGAAATCTACGCCAATAATATGGCCAACGTTAATACTCCGGGTTTTAAGAAAGATGATATTTTTCTCGAGGTCCTCACCGATGCCGTTAACGGATCATCGGATAGACCCTGGCAAACTCGTATGGTTGACGGTATCTACGTTGATTTTACGCAGGGTTCCCATCAACGAACCAATATCGACACAAACCTGGCCTTAGAGGGTGACGGCTTTTTTGTGGTCAATACCGATCAGGGTACTCGTTATACGCGGAACGGTAATTTCTCCGTATCTCCCGACGGAATCCTGATTGACGGCAAGGGTAATCCCGTTCAAAGCGATTCCGGGCCGATGAACGTTTTGGGAGATCAGATCGTTATCGGTTCCGACGGTATCGTATCGGTCGATGGTTCGACTTTGGGTACCATAAAGGTTGTCGATTTCGATAGGCCTTACGCCCTCAAAAAAATCGAAGGTACCTATTTCGTACCCGGCGATGATGCCGCGGTAGAGAAACCGGCTGAGGAATTCAGGATACGACAGGGATATCTCGAAAAATCGAATGTCAATATAGTCGAAGTCATGGTCGATATGCTCTCCTCGTTCAGAGCCTATGAGGCCGGACAGAAAGCTATCCAAACTCAAGATAAAACCCTTGAAAAAGCTGTCAATGATCTTGGCAGGGTAATGTAAGGGGAGGATTAGATGATTAAAGCAATGAGAACCGCGGCGTCGGGTATGTATGCTCAACAGCTTAATGTCGATACCATAGCCAACAATCTGGCAAACGTTAATACCGCGGGATACAAGAAGTCGAAAGTCGAATTCCAGGACGTCCTGTACCAGCGATTAAGAGCCGCAGGGTCGCGATCGTCAGCAGGAACAAGCGTGGCTGTGGGGCTGGATGTTGGTTACGGTGTCAAGCCGGTGGCCACTCAACGGTCTTTTACCGAGGGGACTTTAAGCCAGACAGGCAATCCGCTCGATCTTTCGATTGAGGGCAATGGATTTTTCCAGATTGTTATGCCCGACGGAACAATGGGCTATACCAGGGACGGCGCTTTCAAGCTCTCGGCGGACGGCCAGATTGTAACCACCGATGGATTTTTTGTTCAGCCGAATATCTCACTCCCCGGCGATAGTGATCAAGTCAGTTTCAGTTCCGACGGCATCGTAAGTGTTCGCGTCTCCGGAGACTCCGAGCCTCAGGAGGTTGGACAGATCGAGTTGGCTAAATTTGTGAATCCCGCGGGTCTCGAAGCCATAGGGCACAATCTGTTCATTGAAACCAGCGCTTCCGGAGCCCCTCTGCTAGGAAATCCGACACTCGAGGGTTTTGGACGAATCAATCAGGGATACCTGGAGATGTCCAACGTCGAAATAGTCGATGAGATGGTCAATATGATTGTCGCTCAGAGAGCGTATGAAATAAACTCCAAGGCAATCAAGACGGCCGAAGAAATGACCGAAATCGCCAATAACCTCAAGAGGTAAAATGAAACTTTTTCTACTACCGCTCGTGCTGTTTGGCCTGATCGACGCCGATGTCGAAAAGGTCATAACCAACCATCTGAATATCCATTATCCGATCGAAAACGCCGAATACGTTTGCGATTTTTCCCGTTTAAGATTCAAGGATACAAATAAATTCGATAGCGTAGCGGTTGACGGCTACGGCAAGGATATCCCGGCGGGAAATACCGTTGTGAGGCTATCATTCTTTAAAGACGGATCGCGAGAACATACCTCGGCTGGCACGATAAAAATCGGAATTTTAAAAGAGGTATTGACTTCCAAGGCCCCCATTAAAGCCGGGGAAATCATCAGCGAAGATATGGTCGCAACCCAGATTCGAGATATCGCCCAAATTAAAGAGTTGGTTTTCGATTCGGTCGATATGCTCGGCGAGGTCGTGGCCACCCGTTATATCCCGCCCGGCAGGATCATTACAGGATCATCGGTCGCCGAGCCGCCGGTTGTGGTTCCCGGGGATATGGTTGAGATAAGATATAAAAAAGGCCCGCTTTTGCTTAAAGCAAAAGGCGTGGTCAAACAAGCGGGACCGTTAAACGCGGAGATTCGGGTGATGAATTTCGATACAAATAAAATCGTACACGCCAGGGTCGCCGATTCGACCACTGTTGTCGTTACCTCGAGGGAGGATATGTGATTAGAAGAATAATTCCGACTTTTATCATGATCGTTTTTGCGGTCGGTTTCGCCCATGCCGATACTTTTGGCGAAGCCAAGAGCAAATCACTTTTTACCGATATTAAAGCCCACACAGTTGGCGATCTTTTAACAGTTCTTATTGTAGAGGATGCCCGCGCCAGTAACAAAGCCAAGGTTACCACCAAGAAGAAGAGCAGAGCCGAAACCAGCGGCGGCCCCGGAATCGGAGGAATTGATTTCTTCGCCCAGTGGGGGATGTCCGGTGAAAATAGTAATGAGTTCGACGGCGAAGGACGGCTCGAGAAAAACGGTAGTATCAGGGCAAAAATAGCCGTACGCGTCATTTCCGTGTACGAAAACGGTGATCTCGCGGTCGAGGGCAGCAGGGTTATGTCCATCAACGCCGATAAGGAAACCCTCTTTCTGTCGGGGATCGTAAGACAAAAAGATATATCGTCGGAAAATACGATCTACTCGTTTCAGGTCGCCGACGCGCAGATATCATTTAAGGGGAAAGGGCAGACCCATGACGGCGCCCGTCCCGGATTTTTCAGCAGACTGATAAATTGGATATTTTAAGATGAAAAAAATTAGAGTTATCGCAGCGGTATTTTCCCTGTCCTGTTTGATTTTTACTCAATCGGCATTTCCCGACGGGGTAAGATTGAAAGATATCGCCTCTTTCGGTCTCGAGGACGACATACAACTAATCGGTTATGGCCTGATCGTCGGCCTCGACGGTTCCGGGGATTCGAAAAGTACCGTCTTTACCATGCAGTCGTTGACCAATATGATGGAGCGAATGGGGCTGACATTGCCTGCCGCTAAAGTAAAGGTCAAAAACGTCGCCGCGGTAATAGTCACCGCGAAATTATCGTCGTTCAACAGGGTCGGCTCCAAAGTCGATTGCACGGTATCATCGCTTGGCGACGCGTCGTCGCTGCAGGGTGGTATGTTGTTGATCACGCCCCTTTCCGGGCCGGATGGTATTGTCTACGCGGTCGCCCAGGGACCGGTTTCGATAGGCGGATTCAACGTTCAATCATCGGGAGGGGATAGGGTAAGCGAAAACTATACATTGGTGGGAAGAATCCCCAATGGAGCTATAGTCGAAAGTCAACGGGTCATGGATATCAATCCCGAGATTATCAACATCAATCTGATAAACCCCGATTTCACAA
Source organism: Candidatus Zixiibacteriota bacterium (assembly GCA_036481315.1). GTDB lineage: Bacteria > Zixibacteria > MSB-5A5 > UBA10806 > UBA10806 > JAZGHS01. Next base: position 13,197 of record JAZGHS010000143.1, read on the forward strand.
CCAGCCAGAGGCTGGCCGGTAAAATCAACGCCACTGTGGAACCGGGTATCGCCCTGGCAGTCGACGAAGGAAACGTACAATTGACAATACCGGATTCCTATAAGACGCCCGGCGGTATGGTCGAGCTCATCTCCAGAGTCGAAACCCTGGAGATAGTCCCCGACGCTGTAGCAAGAGTTATCATTAACGAAAAAACCGGGACAATCGTCGCGGGAGAGCATGTCACCCTATCGGCGGTGGCTTTAGCGCATGGAAATCTCAAGATAGAGATCGACGCTACACCGCTAGTATCACAACCACCCGGGTTTTCCGGGGGCAGGACCGTTGTCACCAGGGATTCGCGAATCAGCGCCACGGCCGAACCAGCCAGAATTATTAATATGGAAGAGAAAGCCGAGATATCGGACCTGGTGGAGGCTCTCAACCAGATCGGGGCCACGCCCCGGGATATTATCGCCATTTTTCAGGCTTTGAAAATAGCCGGAGCGCTTCGAGCCGAATTGGTAATTATGTAATGAAAGTATTCAATCCAAATGTCGCGCCTCCGCCGAAAATAGCCCTGGATCAACTCGCCGCGGCCGATAAAATGGGCGATAAAGCACTACAACTGGAGAAGCTTAAAAAGGCCTGTAAGGACTTCGAATCGATATTCATCTCCTACATGCTTAAGACTATGCACAAAACTACAGAGGATTCCGGCCTTTTCGGTAAAGGGCTCGGCGGGGATATATATCAGGAGATTTTCGACGAGAAACTAGCCGAAACTATGGCCGAATCGAACCAGTTGAAAATCGGCGAGATCATGTTTGATCGTTACTCCGCCTTGGTCGACGGTTCTAAGCCGGAAACAAAGTCATTAAAAACAGATCTCAAAACAGAGCTTCTGAATATCCGGGCGAAGCCCGACGCCACGAGTACTATTATGCAGATGTCCAGACCGCCCGAATCGACCGGCCCCAAACTTGTAGCCGCGGACGATAAACCCCTCAAAGATTTCGATAGCATTATCACGAGAGCGGCTGAAAAATTCGGCCTGAAACCCGGCCTTATCAGAGCCGTAATCGAGCACGAATCCGCGGGTAACCCAAGTGCCGTCTCGCCAAAAGGGGCAAAAGGATTGATGCAGCTTATGGATTCGACAGCCGCAATGCTGGGGGTAGCCAATCCTTTCGATCCGGTGGCTAATATTATGGGTGGCGCGAAATATCTCTCGATGCTTTTAAAGAAATTTGGCGGCGATATGGCTAAAACCATCGCCTCATACAACGCCGGCCCGGGGACGGTCGAAAAATACAACGGAGTCCCGCCTTATCCGGAAACTCAAAACTATGTAAGGAAGGTTATGTCCTCGATGATGTCCGAATAAAAGACGTTATCGAAAATGCGATTTTGCCGATTGAGATAATATGGAACGAGAACTGAAAGAACTTACCGAGATCCTCAAAGCCGAAAAAGAGGTGTTTGTTAAATATCTCGAAAAACTCGGCGATCAGCAGAAAGCTCTGATTGAAAACAATCTCGAGGATATCAGGTCGAGCGTTCAGAAAATCAATGTTCTGGCCCAGGAAGCGGTAATGCTGGAGAATGGTCGCAGAGCGGTTATCGAGAGACTATCGAAAAAAATCGGTGTCGATGCCGACGATGTATCTATCGGTAAACTATTGGAAAAGTTCAAAGGCCCCAATTTCGAAGAATTGGAGCGTTTGAAAAATACCATACTGGAGATTCATCAAAAGGTGCGGACACAAAAAAGTCGAAATGAACTGCTTATAGAGCAATCCATGAGCGTTATACATCAGACCATGAATTATATAAATGAGATGAACAATCCCAAAGTCACTTACGCCAATCCGGTGTTAACACGGCGCGGCGCGTCGGACCGTGGCGCGATTCTTTCAAGGACCGTATAGCATGTATGGAACAAATGTAGGATTAGAGATAGGCAAAAGGGCGCTGATGGCGCAACAGCTTTCACTGAACCTGACCGGCCATAATATCGCCAACGTCAATACGCCGGGATTTTCCCGTCAGAGCGCTATTATGAAAAGCAATATGCCGATGTTCACTACTCTGGGAAGCCTCGGTACCGGGGTGGAAGTTACCGAGATTCGACGTCTTCGATCGGTGTTTTTAGATCAGCAATACCGAAGCGAGTCGCATAAATTAGGACAATGGGGATTTTTAAGTCAGACCTGGAGCCAGATAGAATCGATCTATAATGAGCCTGACGAAACCGGTTTGTCAGGTACAATGGATAAATTCTGGAATGCCTGGCAGGATCTCGCTGATAACCCCGAAAGCGAATCTGCCAGAGTAGCTGTCCGCGAACAAGGTATAATGCTCGCCGATTCGTTTCACCATTTATCGGGCCAGCTTAAGGATCTTCGCGATTCTTTGAATACAGATATCGGGACTATGGTTCAACAAATCAATATCACTTCCGCGCAAGTGGCCGATCTTAATCAATTGATCGCCACGGCCGAATTGACCGGACATACTGCCAATGATCTTCGCGACAGGCGAGATTATCTTGTCGATCAGCTTTCGGGTTGGGTGAACATCGGTACTATAGAGCAGGACAATGGCTCGTTAACGGTCTTAATCGGCGGCATGGCCCTCGTCGACGGTAATTCGTCGTTGGACATCGGCCTGGAAATCCAATCTGCGGGCTCGACCGTTACAAGTAGAATATATTTCGAGGGTACCAGTATCGATATAGATAGACCCGGTGGCGTACTCGAAGGTTTGATAGAAGCCCGTGATGTAATAGTGGTGGAAAGACAGGAAGAACTCGATCTTTTAGCCATGGGACTTGTCTCGGCCATAAACGAAGTCCATCGAGCCGGATATAGCCTGGGCAATGAAACCGGTTTTGATTTCTTCGATCCTAATACAACCGGCGCCGACGATATCGCTGTGGATTCGCTGATACTGCAGGATGTCAACAATATCGCCGCCAGTCTTAACGGCGAAATAGGGGATAATTCGAACGCTCTAAACCTTGCCTCCTTGCGCGAATCTTTGAAGATGCAGGGCGGTCAGGCCACTTTTAACGAATATTACAGCTCCATGATTGGAAAAATCGGAATTAAATCTCAACAAGCGTCAAACGTGGAACAAAATCAGATGGCCCTCCTATATCAGATCGAGAATGCCAGACAATCTCTAAGCGGGGTCTCCCTCGACGAGGAAATGGCCAACATGATGAAATTTCAGCACGCTTACGAGGCCGCGGCCAGAGTTATCACAGTCATGGATTCCGCGCTGGATACGATTATCAACCGTATGGCTGTCTAATAGAGAACGATAAGAAATAGAACAGGGAGGTTCTAATGCTAATTTTGACACGGAAGTCGGGCGAGGCGATAACCATCGGTAAAGACATTAAAGTGACGGTCCTGGCCGTTCAGGGAAAACAGGTTAAGCTGGGAATCTCGGCGCCGGAGAAAGTAGAAGTTTATCGCGATGAAATTTTCCGGAAAATCCAGAAGGAAAACGTAAAAGCCTCTATGTCTTTGAAAGAGGATATTCAGGAATTAGCCAGGATTATCAAAGCCAAGAGAAAGAAAGCATGATGAATTTAAAAAACGTGGACAATAAACGGATTCAAAAGCGCGGCGATAGCCGACATTACCCTTTCGCCGGGTTATGGCAAAATTTCGCCTGCTGTAATTCATGGGATCTTTCGGAAAAGACGGTCAACGTTTCTGCCGATCCGTCTGAATTCGAAAAGATCATCTGGCCGAAGACGATAAAAAGTTAGAGAGCCGAAGGAGCAGTTATGCGTGTAACGAGTAACATGATTATCAACACGGTGTCGAGAAACCTGGCCCTGTCTCAAGCTCGGCT
>JAZGHS010000144.1:0-4697 GCA_036481315.1 Candidatus Zixiibacteriota bacterium
AAAGAATATAAAATGGTTCGAAAAGACGGCAGACTTATAGACGTAAGAGTAAACTCATCCTCAATCACTGACGAACAAGGAAATTTCGAGCGTTCTATTTGTATTATCGATGACATCACCGAACGCAAGTTGACGGAAGACAGAGTGCGCTTACTGCTGGACAATCTCCCTTGCGTGGCTATGATTCTGAAAAAGGGAACCAGAGAGATCGTGGCCAGCAACAGCGCCGCGCGCTCGGTAGGTGCTATACCAGGCACGACCTGTTACCAAACCTGCGCCAAACGCCAGGAGAGTTGCACATTCTGCCGGGCGCCCGAGATGTGGGAAAGTAACGAAACACGGGATATTGAAGTTGAGTACAATGGTGTCTGGTATCATGGCATATGGGTACCACTGACAGATGAACTTTACGTCCACTATATTTTTAACATTACAGAGCGCAAGCGGGCGGATATGAAACTTCATGAAAGTGAGGAAAACTACCGATCCTTAATTGCGAATATCCCTGATGTAGTATGGACAACCGACGAAAATGGCCACACCACTTTCATTAGCGATAATATTTCAGAGGTTTACGGATACACTCCGGAAGAAATATACCAGGGGGAAGAGGACGTTTGGATGGGGAGAATTCATCCTGAAGATATCGATCGAGTAAGGGACGGGTTCGGAGCTATAGTGAAAGATGACACACCTTTCGATATAGAATATCGGATACAGCGAAAAGATGGGCGCTGGATCTGGCTGCATGATAGAGCACTCAAGACCCGGAACGACCAGGGGATAATACGTGTTGACGGAGTTTTTACGGACATAACCGAGCGAAAACTCGCGGAAGAGGCGCTATGCAAAAGCGAACAACGCTACGGCGAAATAGTCAATAGCATACCCGGAGCCGTTTATCAATTTTTAAGAAACAAAGAGGGTCAATTTTCTATTCCCTTTATGAGTAATACTTTCGAAGAGATCGCAGGCGTAAAATCTGAAATCCTCGTTCAAGATGCTACAAAGATGTTTGAATACATTCACCCGGATGACCACGAAGGATTTTTCCAATCTATCGAACAGTCAGCGCAATCAATGTCAAGCTGGGAACATGAATTCAGGGTGATTACCTCTGAAAAGAAAACAATTTGGATCAAAGGCAGCTCAAATCCAGTAATGATAGGCGAAGATGAGATCCTCTGGAACGGCGTCTTAATGGATATCACGGTGCGCAAACAGGCCGAGTACGCTGTCACAGAATCCGAACGCAAATTATCTTTTCATCTGCAAAATACGCCTGTCGCGGCAATTGAATGGAATCATGATTTTGAGGTGGTGGAATGGAATATCGCCGCGGAAAAGATATTCGGGTTTTCAAAAGACGAGGCATTGGGCCAGCATGCCGCAGGGTTGATCGTACCGGAATCCGCCAGAGTGCACGTTAATAAAGTATGGGGCGGATTGATGGATAATAAAGGCGGATTCCATAGCACAAACGAAAATAATACAAAAGACGGCAGAACTATAATCTGCGAATGGAATAACACACCGCTTGTCGACCAGAGCGGAAAAGTATCCGGGGTGGCTTCGTTGGTGCAGGATATTACGCAACGTAAGCGAATAGAAGAGGCGCTTCAGGAAAGCGAAAGAAAGTACAAACATTTGTTCGAAAGCATGCTTGACGGTTTTGCGCTTCACGAGATCATCTGTGATGATTCGGGTAAGCCTATCGATTACCGCTTCCTTGCAATTAATCCGGCTTTTGAACAATTAACTGGCCTCAAGGCGGCCGAAATGCTGGGCAAAAGAGCCTATGAGGCGCTTCCCGGTCTTGAATCATACTGGATAGAAAAGTATGGAAATGTAGCGCTCACCGGCGAGCCAATCCACTTTGATAATTACAGCGCTACTTTGGGTAAACATTTCGAAATTACAGCATATCGCCCCGCGCCCGGTCAGTTCGCCTGTATCTTTACCGATATCACCTCCCGCAAGAAAGCGGAGGAAGGGCTTAAAAGCAGTGAGGAATTCAATCGGGCGATTCTCGAAAATTCTCCCATCGGAGTATCGATAAGAAGTAAAACGGGACAGCTTTTGAATTGTAACAAAGCCTGGCAAAAAATCTGGGGTAGATCTGACGAAGACATACAAAAACTTAAAGCCGAAGAAATAACCGAATTAAAATTCACCAAAAAAACTGATTATCTCATAGAATATCATAACCAGATAAGAAAAGTTTATGAGGAGGGCGGCTATTTTCATGTTCGGGAGGCCGAACTGCTATACCATAAGGCCGGTGGACGGCGTTGGGTTTCACAGCATTTTTATGCGATAAAAGATGAAAATAATCAAGTTGACCACGTCGTAATTCTCACCGAAGATATTACGGATCGTAAACGCGCCGAAGAGGCTTTACTGGAAGGTAAGGAGCGTTATAGGGCGATATGGGAAAACTCAACAACAGGCATTTGTCTTTCGGATAAAGATGGTGTTTATCATTATGTAAATCCTGCATATTGTAAACTATACGGTTATTCTAACGAACAGCTAATCGGACGCCCATTTTATGATTTGATTGTGCGGCCGGAAGAAAAAGAGTATCGCTGGAAGAAATATATCGATAAATTCAATCGGGGTAAACCAATTCCTTTGAGTGAAGCAGAATTCATTAAAAGTGATGGTGAGCCTGTTTGTATTCAATTAACCGGAGATTTTGTAAGAGAAAATAAAATCCCCAAATATCTGGTTTCAATGAACGTCGATATCACCGCGCGCAAGCGGGCGGAAGATGCATTACATGACAGTGAAAATAAACTTCTTGAGGCACAAAGAATCGCCCAAATGGGACACTATATTTTAAATGTTAAAACCGGTCATTGGACTGCTTCGTCTGAATTGGATAATATTTTCGGAATAGATGAAGACTACAATAAAGATATGGCCGGTTGGCTGCATATCGTACATCCTGATCATAGAGAAACTATGATGAATTATTTTCAGGATAATGTCTTGAGTCAACATTGTAAATTCGATAAGGAATACAAAATAGTAGACGTAAAAACCGGACAGGAAAAATGGGTGTATGGATTAGGCAGCCTGAAATTCGATGAAGATAGAAATCCCATCGAAATGTTCGGAACAATCCAGGACATCACCGAGCGCATGCGGGCGGAGGAGGCACTACACGAAAGTGAGAAGAGCTTCCGCCGTTTATTTGAGCATTCTAACGATCCTATATTTGTTCATTCCATCGAGGGGAAAATTCTCGATGTCAATACTCGCGCCTGTGAAATGCTTGGTTACAACCGTGATAAACTTTTGTCTATGACAATTCAGAACTTGCATCCTGAAGGAGAGCTGGGTACATGTATCGAAGCTATTAACGCAACCAGACAAGATGGTTCCACGGTTTTGGAGTCCTTATTCCTGACTGCTGACGGCTCAGTTCTTAATGTAAGTATCAGTTCCAAAATCGTCGATCCCAAGCAAGGCATTATTCAAGGAATTGTACGCGATATCACCGAAACCAAACGACTACAGGCATTGGAAGCAAGGGCGGCTCGACTTGAAATGGCTGGTACCATTGCCGGGCAGGTGGCGCACGACTTCAATAATCTTCTCGCGCCTATAATGGCATACCCTGATCTTATTCGCGATGAACTTCCGCATGACCACAACGCCCGTGCATTCCTTGACGATATCGAAGGTGCGGCAAATAAGATCGCCGATATCAATCAGGATCTAATGACGATGGGTCGTCGAGGGCATTACAATCAGGAAGTGCTCGATCTGAACCGAATCGTGTTGCATGCCGTAAAGGAGATGGAATCTCAAACAAGTACCATGACCTGTGAAATGGACCTCTGCGAAGATCTAATGAGTATCAAGGGCGGGTCCGCCCAGATTCACCGTATGATCACCAATTTATTGGTGAATGCCCAGGATGCTATGGAGAAAATAGGGCAGGTTACGATAAAGACCGAGAATTATTATGCCGATGATACTTCGATTGCATTTGGTCGTGTCCCCAAAGGGGAATACATCAAATTGACTGTTTCCGACAAAGGATGCGGTATTCCGGATGACATAATCGAGAAAATCCTCGATCCCTTCTTTTCGACCAAGACGGCGGATAGGGAACGTGGTTCCGGGCTTGGCTTGAGTGTTGTTGATGCGGTCATGAAAGATCATAATGGCTACCTTGACCTTGACAGTAAAATCGGGAACGGGACATCATTTTTCCTCTATTTCCCTGTTACCAGAGAGGACACGGGAGAGAATGAAACCGAGCATTCGGCCCGCGGCGGCACAGAGACAATACTGGTGGTGGACGACGATGATATCCAGCGCAATGTTTCTACGCGGCTTCTGACAAAGCTGGGATATAGAGTCAGTTCTGTTGAGAGTGGTGAGAAAGCTATCGAATTCCTGCAGGTGAATCCGCAAAATCTTTTGCTCCTTGATATGGTAATGCCGGGAGGAATTGACGGGGCCGAGACGTACCAACGAATTCTCGAGTTTAGCCCACATCAGAAGGCAATTATCTTATCGGGATTTTCGGAGTCGGATCGAGTACTCGAGGCTCAGAAGTCGGGAGCCGGTGCTTTCGTACGAAAGCCCGTTACAAAGAGCGTCATCGCTGCCGCTATCAGAACCGAACTTGACCGGAAGGTGGAAGGTGTCACCTCCTGAGGTTATCTTAGATCGAATGA
>JAZGHS010000145.1:0-12668 GCA_036481315.1 Candidatus Zixiibacteriota bacterium
AAAAGCGGATTCGGGTCGTAAATGGGACCGCTCGGCTCATTTACGCCGTTATTGTATCGCATGTAATTAAGATACGCGGTATGTCCGTCCAGTTCCTCAATCCATAAGGCCTCGAGGTACGACGCAAATCCTTCGTTCGTCCAGATATCGGGCCAGGTATCGCAACTGATCATATCCCCGAACCACATGTGCGCCAGTTCATGAACTAAAATCCAGTCGTAAGCGTGGTCACCCCTGATAAGCCCCTGGCCGTAGCTGGTGTTGCACTGGTGCTCCATAGCGCCGCCCCAGGGGAAGATCGAGTGACCGTATTTTTCGTTTATGAACGGATACTCGCCGAAAAGATCCGCAAAAATTTCTATAACCGATGCCGTTATGCTCAAATCCTCAACCGCGTTATCGTAATGCTCTGGATAAACATAGTTGACGATCGGCATGGAATCTCCCTCGACAGGGTGATACCAGTCGGTGAAACTCTCATAATTGCTGATGGCCAGAGAAATCAAATAGGTAGTGATGGGATAAGAAATATCCCAGTGGAACGTACGGGTGCCATCACCGTTATCCACGTCGCTTATCAGCTTCCCATTGGATGTTCCAACCAGATTGTCGGGAACCGTTATTTTGACATCGGCCGAATCGCACTTATCATGCGGTATATCCTTGCAGGGCCACCATTCACGGGCGCCTTCGGGCTCCGAAAGTGTCGAGATTATCGGTTGGCCGGCATGCGTATCCCAGCTGAACGACCCCCATCCACCTCCCGGGGGTTGGCCGTGATAATAAACAACCGTCGTAAATTGCTCCCCGGTATCATAAGACCGATCGAGATCTATTTCAAGGATATGACCTGAATGATCGTATGAAACCGGCTGTCCAGACATAAAAACGGAATCAGCCGACAAAGAGACGTGAAGATCATATTCAACGGTCGAGAGCCCGTTTACAACCGGTTCCGATGTCATAGTCACCTTACCGCTAACGATCTCTCCCTGAATATTGGTTACGTCAATATCGAGCTCCCAGTATTTAACATCATAATCAGATTGGTCTAAAGTCAGGTTCTGGTCCTGCTTCTCCTGCTGGTACTTCCAGAAACGGGATTTCATCTCCCATTCGGCTTTGCGGAAATCGTCCCGGCTAATCTCCTGGGCGAAAATCCCGGCCGATAATGCCAGAATCAATACGGCGATAAACGTTAGTCTTAGTTTCATCTTTACCTCGTGTTTTTGATTTTTTAACAAGTGGCGACCATAATCGGTTCCAATATAATGGTTAATCAGGATTTGTCAATTGTAATATACATACCGTGGAAATTCCTCAACCAAAGCAGGTTACTTTCCCTGAAACTAACTACGGCTTGAGGGGTAAAAAATGCGGTTGTACAAAAAACTCAAACTTGTAAACAAGGGAGAAAATTATGCTTAATCGGTTAACGATGCTCACCGTTATCCTGCTTCTTGTCGGATGCGCTGGATCGATGCAGTCGGCCATACGGACTAATCCGGAAAGTCCGACCAGACAAAAATCCGATCTTTCGAATCTCGATGATCGCTTGATTATATCATCGGCAGATCTCGAAATAAAAACCGAGCAAAGCGATTCGCTGCATAATAAAATTATGGATATAGCCGCCAATTATGACGGTTATGTTCTATCATCAGGTAATGACATTTCTACCATCAGGCTTCCAGCCATTTCGTTTAAAAGAGCATTGGACGATATTGAGAAATTGGGCGAAGTAATTGAAAAAAAAGTAGCTGGAAATGATGTCACCGAGCAGTATAGAGATTTCGAAATCAGACTGGAGAACGCGATAAAGACCAGGGGCAGATATCTCGCGTTACTGGAAAAAGCGGACGATATTAACGAGATACTGAGATTGGAAAAGGAACTTGAGCGATTTAATGGAAAAATCGAATCCTTGAAAGGATCTCTGGAAAGACTGTCGCATCTTGTTTATTATTCAACCATTACCGTCAAAACATACGAAAAAATCAAACCCGGACCAATCAGTTATGCCGTTCACCGGCTATACTCTGGTGTAAAGTGGTTGTTTGTACGTAACTAATCGAGGAATATTAAATGGAGAAGCAGTATCGATACCAGCTATAAGGACTGCAAAAATATAATCACTAGCGCCGACGAGTTCTCCGCGGCCACTTCGAAAAACAGGTCGAGCTCGGCCCTTGCCGACAATGATCCCGAGCCGCCGGCCAGGTCTGACGCTGACCGGAACCCGATAAACGGGATATCGTTGACATAGCAAACCTGGGCCACAGCAGCCGTCTCCATATCGGTAACCAGGGCGTCGAACGAATCGGCAAGCCAGGTCCGTTTCTCCCGGTTATCGATAAAGGCGTTGCCGCTTACGCCGACCCCGCCTATTATCACCGATGGTTTCCGGTTGCCTATTGTCCGAAAGGCGAGGCTATCAATCCGAATTTCCCCGGCGACTCTTAACATCACGCTGTCCGCCGGAAAAGACCCGAGTTTTAATACCGAATCCTCATGCGGCGAATAGGCGCCTATCCCCCTCGGCTGAGGACCGTCGGCTCCATGATAGACATAGTCGTGCGTAATCCATCGCTCGCAGACTACTATATCCCCGATATGAACGGAGCTGTCGATAGCTCCTGCTATACCTGAGAAAATAACCGCTTTGGGATGATATTTGTCTATCAATCTTTGAGTAGTCATAGCCGCGTTGGTCATACCTATACCCGATTCGGCCAGGATTACCTCCTCACCCGCTAATCTGCCTTTCAATACCGGTCTGCCTAATACATTGACACTGTCAATTTGCTCCATTTGACCGGCCAGAAGTCGCCCTTCGGCATCGAACGCGTATAAAACGAGGTAAGATCGAGATTCGCAGCACGGAATACGACAGCCTTGGAGCGATAATAAAATCGCCAATAGAATTATAATAAAGACTATATTAGGCGATACCCGCTTTTTAAATTGATCGATCATAATACAATTCTCCATCTAATCTCCGACAATATATATTTTACCCAGCTAAAAATAGGCGAGGCTTATTGGAATTTCAAGCGATATCTAAAAGTAATTATTCGGCGGGCGAAATCAGGAGATACCCCAGCGCGAACACCCCGAAAATAATCCTCCAACAAAACCAGCTTACCGGGTTTTTATTTTTAGCCCTGGCGATAAAGGCGCACACGAAAGGAGTCGCGACGGCGATTAAGAGTAATAAAGTGATATCATCCATGTTCCCTCTTCCCAAATTGGATTACGCCGTTTGAAAATCATCCCGAATATTATCGACCGGATCACTCGGTTTCTTCAGAGCCGTTTTTTAATACGTTTCATGGGGAGAATCAACATAATCTATATTATGGCAGCAGGTTATGTCAGGCGATTGCTCTTATGTTTACAAAAAAATAGGCGTGTTTACCTGTTACGATCCGACTCTTTGGAATTGATTCGGCATGACCTGTTTTAATTTCGATACCAATTCTCTATTATTAAACGGCTTACGAAAATAGCCGTCGGCTAGTTTCTCTTTGGCCAAATCAGATCCGCTGTTGCCACTCCAACCCGTGATCAGTACGACCGGAATATTATCATATTTTTCCTTTGCCTTCGTCATAAACTCAACACCGGTCATTCCGGGAAGCATAATATCCGAAATGATAGCGTCTACACTACTATTTTCCAGGATTTTCATTCCATCCTCGGCGTTGTTGGCCGTGAGCACGGTTATTTTTTCGAGTTCTATCACATATTTCAAGATATTCACTATCCCTTTTTCGTCGTCGACAATTAAAACCGTGGGTTTGCCCCGGGAAATAGCTTTGCGAACCTTTCCGATCACGACATCTTCCGCGAAAGGCTTGGAGATTACCTCGTCCACCCGGTATTTCGCGCAACGTACAACGTCTTCCCGGGTAAATTCATCCGATGTCATAATAATCGGGAGATAATATAGCTTCTGATCCTGCTTGACATACCGCAATATATCCCAGCCCGATTGTACGGACATGGTAACGCTGGTGATAATCAGGTTAATGGTCGAATCCGAATCGAGAAATCCGAGCGCCTTATTAACCGAGGATGCGGTCAGGGTATCGAATCGATTCAAATGGAGAATATTCTCCAACTGTTCTTTATCCTCTGTGTTACGCTGAACTAATAAAATCTTTCCCATCAATTGCCCCTTGAGATTATGCCATATTCTCCTAATAAAGCTATCGGAATACTTTCCTATGAAATGCAGCACTAAATATAAAGACTCAGCAAAAAAAACGTTAGATACGGCCTCGGCGTTCCTAAATTAAACAGCCGGTGACAACATAATATCGTCCGGATAGGATACCTTCACCACTTAATCGCTAAAAAACCTTTTAGGATGAGGGGAATAGCCGGTCATAATCGATGTAAGCAAATCCAAGGCGTAGGCAGGGATTAGATGAACTGAAAGATTCTTATTGTCGCCATAAGAGCGTGATATCGCCGATGGGAACCATGGCGTCGGTTCCAATATCCAGATGGCTGGACTGAATGTGGACTATATTCGCCTTAGCGAGACGATTATCGGGGAGATCTGTTGGCTGGGAAGGAGGCAGCTAAAAGGACATTATCAGATCTGACAATCCGGGTTTCGAGTACCCCATAGCCTGCGGTGGGATATCAATCCATCGATACTCCTACATCGGGTCGACATGCATGGTTATCATATTCAAATTGTCATTGCCAACTGGTATCGTCTCTCCCTCCTCGGTGTTGATCGGATAAAAAAAGGGAGAGCCTTAAAAAAAACTCTCCCTGGAATTACGGCTGTAATTTTTGACCGGTTTATCGTAGCATCGATTTTTTATTTCGGCTTGTTACCGAAATCGGCTAATACCTCTGGTAGCCCTTGTTTTGATAACTGCCTCTCTTGGGTTTGTCCTTTTGCGGACGAGCTTCATCGACTTTTACCGTGCGACCGTCGATCTCAGTGCCATTTATGGCTTCGATCGCCTTTTCGGCGTCTTCGGGTGTAGTCATTTCGACAAATCCGAATCCCTTACCCTCGATTACTCTTACCTCTTTGACTTCGCCATGCTCCGCGAAGAGTTGTTCTAACTGCTGGTTTCCTACTGAGTAGGATAGATTTCCTACATAAAGCTTACTGTTCTGCATCTTTTCCTCATTTTCTCTGTTTAATTATGTTTCTTCAGGAGAAGACGCAAAATTTCGGCAATCCGGCCCCAAAACACGAAAACATTTTCAAACGAGAGCGCTCTCTTTTTTAAAATCGGTTAATTTTGTTTACCTTCGATGCCTCCTTTTCGATTTACCAGTCATTTGAATTACAGCCATAAAACACTATCATTATCGGAATAGTTCCGTATAACTTACCATTATTTCCGCAAATATCAATCGAATTATTCTCCTCAGGCAGGACTCGAACCTGCGACCCAGTGGTTAACAGCCACTTGCTCTACCAGCTGAGCTACTGAGGATTGTTTTCCGTTTTCAAATTTCCCGCGATTTGGCGGTAACTCCCGAAATAAACCGGGATTCTACCGACTGAGTTAGGATTACCCCACTTTTCTCGGCTGGTCAAGATAAATACTTAACCCTTATTGTCAAGAGAAATATGCTTTTTAATCCCCCAGACCTCATTTCATCCAATCCTCGAGATCCACCCCCAGACCATCGGCTATCCTGTTGATATAGTTGAAATAAGCGGCCGTTTCAACAGCATCGGTTATCCCTTGATCGTCAAGGCCTTTTTTCTTTAGCTTTTCGATATCCTTTTGCTCTATGGATGACGGTTCAATGGTCAACTTTTCGGAAAATTCGCAAATAGCCTTATCCAATTCCGAAAGTTCAGCCGTTCTCCAATCCGACTTTACAGCTCTGTAAAGGACATCATCGCCACAAACCGACCGAAACTCGGCCGCATGAGATTCAACTCAATAATGGCATTTATTGGCCTTTGAAACCACCACGGCCACCATCTCCCTCTGGGCCCGGGATAACGGCGAAGGCCCGTACATCATGTCTCTGTATAAAGCCATAGATGATCTCAAAACTTTCGGATTATGTCCCTGGATGGAGACGATATTCGAAATCCTTCCGGCTCTCTTTTTTGCCGCGTCGTATTGCCGCCTTAGCTCTCCTTCGGCTTCCTCCGGTCCTAACACCTTGATAAACGCCATTTTTTTCTCCCACGATGTAAATTAGCGGATCATTCCTTTTAAATTCCATTGGAAATAAATCAATACCGGGTGATTTGTCAATTGTCTATTTAACTATGGTAGCCGAAAAAACGCTCGGATCGGTGTGGGCTATACTTTCGCGGTTTTTTCGTTTTTCAATATTCTTTTTTCTCTTTTGCCGAGCCCCTCTCAAGTATATATTGATTGATGTGAGCATTATATTATCGATAATTATCTTATCTAACGCTATTAACTATACAGGCGGTTTCCAGGAAGGCGATTGGGTCAATTTTACGAATTTCCGATACGTAACATCGGCCGCGACCGATCAGACTATAATCTATTTCGGCACTACCGGCGGGGTTATCCGCTACGACCGTTACGCTAAACGCTGGCTTGATCCGTTGACCATTACTGACGGTATCCCTCATGAGAGAATCAACGATATCGCGTACGATCCGGCCACGGGGAGAATCTGGGTAAACACGGTCAATGGTGCCGCTTATTATCAGCCGACTTTTAATCAATGGTACAGCGGAGGTCAGTTCCCGCACGAGCTGGCCCGAAACGACTTTTACGCACGGGACTTCCCTATCCTTACCACGGAATTCGGATACAGCTATATGGATGGAGCGATCAGCGATTTCAACATGCTGGCGTACCCCCTGACGATGGGGGTAAGCGACGGTTACGATTTTCTTTATGTGGGGACTTGGGGCCTGGGGCCGGTAATTATCAATACCCGTTACGGTGATCTGAACAGACTGCCTTTCGGACCATACAACGAAAACATATCCTCAATAGTCGTAATAGATGATCTCCTCTGGCTCGGAGATAACCGTCTCTCCGGTGGCACCTTAACTCTCTTCGATATGGCCGGCGAAAAATGGGAATGGTATCTGACCCGCTATACTGACGGTTTAACGTCATCACAGCTGACATCGGGAGCGTCCGGTTCAAAAAACGCCTGGCTGGGTACGGAATATGGCCTCGTCCGTTACCGTATAAACGAGGATGATTTTTTCACATATGCCGACTTCTCTACTTTGCCGTCAACCCTGATTTTATCGGTGGCGGCCAATAGTATCGGCACATTTGCCGGAACCGACAACGGACTCGGATTTATTTCAAGCGACAAAAAGCCAAAAAACAATAATTCCGATTCAACCGGCAATAACAAAAACAATGATCACAAAAAACGACCTGTTGTCTTTCCTGTCAAATCTCTGGTTGGTTTTCGAATAAACTGTCTTGAGATTATAAACGATTTCCTCTACCTCGGCACCCACAGAGGAGTGATACGCGTTCAGCTCGAGGGCAACAAAGAGTTCGAGTATGTCGATACGCCCGAGGGTATGCTGTTAACCGAGATTTACGACATCGATAATTCCGGTGACAGCCTCTATTTTCTAACCGATCGCGATATTCAGATAATAAATCCCAAAACTGGGGAATCATCATCGCTAACAGATTATCGCTATTTCGACCGCTGGCAGCTGAGATACCTGGAGATCGACGATGAGAATATCTGGGCCGCCACGGATATTGGATTGTGGAAATACCGTATCAGCGACGGCTACTCCCGACTGTTTACAGCCAGCGATGGTATGATATCCGACGATATCCGGGGATTGGTTTTGAATGGCGACTATATCTGGTTGGCTACTCCAAGAGGGCTGATCCGGTTTTTTTGGAACGATCCGGGAAGAATCGATTGAACAAGATTACCCTCCGGGCTTATAATATTGAATAATATCCCTGCCCGGTGGTATTAGTAAATGGAGGGACTCAAACGAGTTATCACCAATCAAAGAGGGAACCAAAATTAAAACAAATGTACTGAAAATCTTGTTAGTATTAAGCCTTCTGGCAGGCGTTATCATTGGTTGCTCCGATAGGCCTGATCAGAATCCGGCGCTTATCGACGAGTTACGTTTACCCGGAGATCTCTGTGATTTCATCACTGCCGATTTCGATGGCGATTCCCTGCTGGAGGTGCTCGCGTTCGGTTGTTACGACCGCGGCTCGATTCCGAGCCGATGGGGCGCCGCGTACTTTGTAAATGGCGGTCGATTCGATACTTCTCAGGTTATCAGATTCGATATTCCAGACAACGCCATACTGTTCGATACCGGGGATATCGACGGCGACGGCAGGCCGGAGGCCCTGTATCTTGCCGATGACGGTTTATACTCGATTAAAATCGACAGGGTCGGGGCAGATGAACCCAGACGAATCATACAATCCAAAACGATATTCCTTTTACCCACTCCGCGCTTCGCTTCGCACTGGGATTTTTTCAGAGAGCTTTCGGGTAACGATCGAAATCTCGTTATAATCCCCTCAATCGCCTCGATCGGTATTTACTCTATCCAAAACGGCGTGGTTAAAAAATCCGATGATATCTCTTATAAACTTCATGCCCATTCCTCCTCCCCCGCGATCGCCGAAAACAGAATCTCGAATCAGCTCGGCTTCGATTTCGACCTGCCATTTTTTGAATTTTTAGATTTTGACGGCGATGGAATCGAGGATCTTTATATTATCGACGATGACGCCAAAGTGGATATTTACACCCGTTCATTCGACGGGGGTTTCAGCGACGAGCCCGTTTCGAGTATTGACGGGAAATATCGCGCGGGTAACGGAGAAAATAACGCCGGAATCAAAATACTCCCCCGGGATATTAACGGCGACGGTCTCGGCGACCTGGTGATTTCCAGCTATACAGGCGGCATAAAAGATCTCGAATCGAAAATAGAGGTATACTTTTGCAGAAGCCGCGGAAGCCATGATTCGGTAGCCTCATTCCGACATACTATACCGAATTCAGAGGCAATGCTGTTCCTTACCGATTTAAACCACGACGGCCGCATGGATATGGTTATCCCGGCGTTTCGGATGGGGATTACGGCTCTTTTGAAAATGCTGGTTTTAAACAGGGTCGACCTGGGGCTCGAGATATTCCTGCAGCAGCCGGGCGCCATATTTCCCGAGATACCATCGATGAGCACCGCTATCAGCACTACTATCGATCTGAATTCCAGTCAGGGTTATTTCGGGGCTAATATAGCTTCGGGCGGTGATTTCAACGGCGACCGCTTATGCGATTTTTTAATCGAAACCGGTGACGGCACAATTGATATCTATTACGGTTCGGTCGGGAATGTGCTGGAATCAGAGCCGGGATGGACATATCAGCTCCCGATACCATCGAGTATAATTGCCGAGGACTGCGACAATGACGGTATCTCCGAGATATTCGCCTTTTATAATAACGCCCCCACCGAACGCGATATAATCCGTGTGATACACGTGGGGCGGTAGCGAGGTTATTCACATCCTCAAATGTGGTCGATAGCTTGTCTTCCGACAATATAGCCCCTCTCGGGGAGACAAACTCCCCGCCTATAGTTTGATAAATATTCATTAGGGGCGTTCAAATGAACGCCCGTCGTGGGCATCAGAGAGTTTTTTCAAACACCTCTACGATATTTCGGTGAAACGGAAACCGGGATTCCCGAAACAAAGCGTCATCGCCGCACCGGCGGATTTAACGGTTGCGCTATGTTTAGACCTAAAGAGTGATTTGACAAACAACTCTTTCCCATATTCATTACAAATCGATTAGTAAGTTTACTGTCATAGAGAAAAATAGCTGGTAAATATTCCAACAACCATAGTGCGTACTGAAATATACGCATAAATAGGGGATTTTTTTCGTATTGCGGAATCGGGAAACGATATTTATATATTAGTTAGCTTAGATGTCGTCATCGCGATTGCTACCCATAGGCCTTTCCCCCCTTCGGGACCCGGTTTTGTTTGGCGGTGTCCCAATAAATCGTTCTTTTGCGATGTCAGGCAAAAACGATAAAAAATATCGGATTTGATCGAATGCGCTTTTGGGCAGGAGTTACGGGGAAATGAAAAATTTTCCATGGTTTGCTCGAATTGTTGAATGAAAGGAGGATTATATCCGGATGATAATGAGTAATCGCAGGTGAGGTTGAATAATAATCTTCAATCATAAGGGGGTTTTATTCGATGATGATTCACGCGACACCGGGATACCATCCTTTCTGACTGAAGGATGATTGACAAAAAAACCAGTCAGATATTGAAATTAACAAATGGAGAATGTTATGCCAAAAGTAAAAACGGAATGGAAGAGTACAAAGGCGAATCCGGATGAGGAGCACCTCAAGGCGGAATGGAATGAGGAGGTGAAAAATCTGGAGAGGTCTCTTGCTCACACCGAGGAGGCTTCAAAACGGCGTAAAGCGAAGACCGAGCCTTTAATAAGGGCCGCCGGTTTTAATCACGCAGATATCGACAAGCTACTCAAAGAAGGCAGGGGACTTTCCAAAAAATCCCTGGCTGAAGATGAGTCGAAGCTGGTAAAATCTCCTTTTGATATCGACGTTTTACACGAAAAGGACTTGAAATTGGCCCGGGCTAACGCCGAGCTTATAAAGGGTCCCGGAAACCCCTCCTGGTCGGGTTATATATGGAATCCGAGTTACGGCGGCAATTGGATGAACTGGAACGGGGAAACCGAGGAAATCCCAAGCGTGGTCGTCGATCCCGCGCATAAGCGTATCGATCCCCGTGCTCAAACGTGGGGCGAGGGATGGTGGGATTGGGATTACAGCCAGGTACACGCCTATCTGGCATTCACATTCAGGCCGCCTTCCTGGGGCCATTTGCATATCAGCATGTATCCGTGGCTTCATGGCTATTACAGCCTGTATTCCGATGACAACTGGTATAATACCGTGTATGCCCGGGCCGAAATCGACACCTGGGCCCAGGTTCACCAGAACTTCTGGAGAGCGAGGCAGTACCAGCGGAGATTTACTATGGGGGGATACGAGCTTCATCCCACACGAGCGGATCGGATAGATAGACAGTACGGGGTTCAATACTATACCAACGTGGGCGAAAACGATACGGTCACAATCAGGATAGGAGTAAGGCTTTACTGTCAGGCAGCCTCATCCGGGGGCCGTTCTTTGCTGAATTTCCAGGCGGGATCGGCAAACTACGTCTATATCCCATACGTGTACTGGTATCTGCATCATTAAACTACAGCACCAAGAACTATTAAAGTGGTGTCAGGTGACCGGACCCGGCACCACTACCTTACAATATGGTCGGATGAGGCCCTCCGACCGCGCATAAACACTCAAGGAATCCCCCCCTTTTTCCCCACTTGCAATCCGTATAGAAAAACCGCATATTAGGCCAACATTGAATCCCCGGACGCGTGATGCCCGGGTTTCGTTTGATCTTTTGTAAGGAGATAGTATGACCGTTCAAATAGACGGACAAACATTAACGATTGAAAAAGTAGAACAGATAGCCCGTGATAAGGCCGATGTCGCCTACTCCCCCGACGCTAAAAGCAAGATAGACATTTGCCGCGATGTAGTGCAAAAGATGGTCGATTCCGGCGACGCGATCTATGGGGTCACCACCGGGATCGGCGAGTTCGCCCGGATAAGGGTCAGCCCCGAGCAGGGGGCCGAACTTCAACGCAACATCATTTATAGCCACGCCGCCGGTACCGGCGATCCTCAGCCGGAGGACGTGGTCAGGGCGGCCATGGCCCTGCGCGCCAATGTGCTGGCACGGGGCAATTCCGGCGTACGCCTCAAAACAGCCGAGATATTTATCGAGATGCTAAATAAAGGCGTGACACCGCTGGTCTTCGAAAAAGGCTCGGTGGGCACATCAGGCGACCTCTCCCCCCTCTCGCAATTAGCCGAGGTCTGCCTGGGCGAGGGTAAAGCGTATTATAAAGGTGAACTAATAGACGGCGGAGAAGCGTTGAAACGCACCGGGATAAAACCGATCGATCTATCGTTCAAAGAGGGATTGGGGCTTATCAACGGCTCCCAGATGGTCACTGGCGGGGCGGCGTTGATTTTGCAGGACGCTCGTCGTCTGCTGAAAAACGCGTATATCGCCTACGCTATGTCTATTGACGCTTTAAAGGGTGTGGAGAAAGCATACCATGAAGCCTTACATGCCGCACGGCCATACAAGGGGCAAAACGCCGCCGCCCATAATCTTCGGCTTCTCATGGCCGACTCCGAGATCATGGCCGAGAAATCGGGCAAGGTTCAGGACGGTTACTCTATGCGTTGTACTCCTCAAGTATTGGGGCCGTCGCTGGATTGCTGGCACTACGCCAAGGAACAGGTCGAGATCGAGATGAACTCATCGGCCGATAACCCGCTATTCTTCCCCGATGAAAATCTCTACCTGGCAGGCGGCAATTTCCATGGTCAGCCGATCGGGATGGTTATAGATTTCTTATGTATCGCCATGTCGGAGGTGGCTAATTTATCGGAACGTCATACCAACCGCCTTCTCAATCCCGTGCTTTCGGGATTGCCCGATTTTCTGGTGGATGGCAAGGGTTTGAATTCCGGTCTGATGGTCGCCCAATATACAGCCGCCGCCCTGGTTTCGGAGAATAAGGTGCTT